>JBOHSN010000044.1:0-30215 GCA_050733215.1 Gemmatimonadales bacterium | reverse complement strand
GGCGGGAACCGCCGCGTTTCCCTCTCCCGCCCGCTCCCGCCCGCTCCCGCCCGCGCCTCCATTCGAGCTGCTGACGGCGGGGAGCGGAGAGGGGACGCTCGAGCAGCTCGTCCAGGCGCAACTCGCCCGCGCCGGGTTCGACGTGCGCATCCGCCAGCTCGAGCTCTCCACCTTTCTCGGCCGGCTGTACGGCCCGGGGCGGGACTTCGACGCCGCCATTCTCGGTATTCCGGGCGATCTTGGCCTCGGCTATCTTCGCCCGCTCGCGGAGCTGGCCGGGGTGCCGCCGGGTCCGGACGTCGCCGCCACGCTCCGCGTGCTGGCCGATTCGCTGCCGGTGACCTTTCTCTACCACGCCCGTGGGGTCCAGGGGGCGAGTCGCCGGGTGCAGGGAGTGCGGATGGATCTTCGGGGAGAGCTTACGACCGTGCACGACTGGTGGGTAACCCCGTGACGCGCCGGGCCGCGGCGGCCGCGCCGGTGCGGCTCGACTTCGCCGGCGGGTGGACCGACGTGCCGCCGTTCTCCGAGCGCGAGGGCGGTGTGGTGGTCAATGCGGCGATCGGTCTCTTCGTGCGCGCCGACGTGCGACCCGGCGGCACCGGGTTCCACGTCGTGGCGGACGACATCGGCGAGCGGCTCGATCTGCCCGACGTGGCCTCGCTCGTCACCGACGGCCGCCTCGATCTGCACAAGGCAGTCCTCCGCGTGCTGCGGGTCGAGCCGCCGGTCACACTCTGGACGCACTCCGACGCGCCGAAGGGCGCCGGGCTCGGCGGCTCGGGCGCGCTCGACGTAGCTCTCGTCGCCGCGCTCACGGCGGCAACCGCACCGGAGAACGCCCGGCAGCCCTCGGTGCACGAGATCGCCGAAGCCGCCTGGCGCCTCGAGGCGGTCGAGGTCGGGGTCCCGGGCGGTCGCCAGGATCAGTGGGTCGCGGCGCTCGGCGGATTCAACCTGATGCGCTTCCGTGATCCCGAGGTCACCGTTGAGCGGCTGGCGCTCGACGCGGCGTTCGCCGCCGAGCTCGCCCGGCGCACCGTGCTCTGCTACACCGGCGCCTCGCGCCTCTCGGGCGACACCATCGCCCGCGTGATGCGCGCCTACGAACGTGGGGAGGCCGCGGTCGTCGGTGCCCTCCGGGGTCTGTGCGAGGTCGCCGAGTGCATGGCGGTTGCGCTCCGCGGAGCCGACCTCACGACCGTCGGGACGCTGCTCTCGGAGAACTGGCGGCTCCAGCGAGCGCTCGACGACCGCATGAGCACGCCGGCCATGGCGCGGCTGGAAGGTGCGCTGCGGGACGCGGGCGCGCTCGGCGGGAAAGCCGCTGGCTCCGGGGCGGGCGGGTGCATGTTCTTTCTGGCCGGTGCCAATGTCGTCGCAGCACGCGAGGCTGCGCGCGCGTGCGGCGCTCAGCTGCTGCCGGTACGCTGGGAGCCGAGCGGAGTGCGCGCATGCTGATCGGCGAGGCGCTGGCGGAGCGTCGGGACCACGTGCGCCAGTCGCCCGACCTCGCGCGGCTGCTCGTGCGGCTCGTGGAGCGGGCCCGGCCAGTGCTCGAACGGGATCCGATCGTTCCGGCCGCCAAGGCGCTGTTGTCGGTGGACGGCGGGGTCTGTCCCCGTGACGGGGGTCCGCTGTTGTTCGATCCCTGGACGCCGGACGCGCACCGATGCGCCCGCTGTGGCGCGCGTGCGGGCGGCGAGCGCCATCACCGCTGGTGGGCGCGATTCCAGCACCTCTGGCTGGCGGAGCGCGCGGCACATCTGGCAGCCATCGCAGCGTTCGGCCGCGTGGACCGGGCGGGCGAGCGGTCGGCGGCCATTCTCCGCGCGTACGGCGAGCGTTACCTCGAATATCCCAACAGCGACAACGTGCTGGGTCCGAGCCGTCCGTTCTTCTCCACTTATCTCGAATCCATCTGGATCACCAATCTCGTCGCGGCGGCCGTGATGCTCCGCGAAGCGAACGCGCTCGATGCGGCCGCCGGCAGCGCCATGGACCTCATCGGCGAAGAAGCCGCCGGGCTGATCGGGGAGTTCAACGAGGGGTTTTCCAACCGCCAGGCCTGGCACAACGCGGCCCTTGCGGCGCTGGCGGTCTGGTTCGAGGACGAGGAGCTGCTCGCTGGCGCACTGAGCGGTCCGGCCGGGCTGCTCGCGCACGCGCTGCAGGGGTTCGGCGCCGACGGGATGTGGTACGAAGGCGAGAACTATCACCTGTTCGCGTTGCGCGGGCTGCTCGTCGGGCTCGACTGGGCCCGCGCGGCGGACCTCGACCCCCGCGGTGAGGCCGAGATTGCGGAGCGGCTCCACGCGGCACTGCTCGCGCCGGCGCTCACGGCACTGCCGGACGCGACGTTCCCCGCGCGGAAGGACGCGCGCTTCGGCCTGTCGCTCGCACAGCCGATGTACCTCGAGCTCTGGGAGGCGGGTGCAGGCGCCGGAGGCGGCGGGACCGACCCGACGCTCGCCGACTGGGTCGCGCGGCTGTACGCCGCGCCGGCACCGCCGGCGGAGATATTCGACTCGTATCTGCACGAGGCCGGCGAGCCGGCACCCGCCCGGAGGGCGCGCGAGGATCTCTCGTGGTGGATGCTGCTCTCCATGCCGGGCACGACGAAGGGTGACCCGGCCCGCTGGGGCCCCGGCAGCGTGCTGCTCGAGTCGCAGGGCCTTGCCGTGCTCCGAAGCGGCGACCGGTACGTGAGCCTCGAATGCGGTGCGTACGGTGGGGGGCACGGACATCCGGACCGTTTGCACCTGACACTGCACGAGCGGGGGGTGCACTGGCTTCCCGACCCGGGCACCGGGAGCTATGTGGCACGCGATCTCTTCTGGTATCGCTCCACGCTCGCGCACAACGCTCCGCGTCTCGACGGCGCATCGCAGGCCGCGGGCGACGCCACGCGCGACTACTTCGAGGATGCCGGCGGGTGGAGCTGGGTGCAGGGAAGCTATGGCGCGCTCCGGCGCACACTCGTGTCCGGTCCGGACTACCTGCTCGACGTGGTTGATCTCTCCGGTGACGGCGAGCGGTTGCTCGAGCTTCCGTGGCACGTCGCGGGAGAGATCACGGTCGTGTCGTCCGGACGATGGGAGCCGGCCCGGCTCGACGACGAGTTCGTGAGTGGGGTCGAGCGATTCGTTCCCGACGCCGAAGGTACGATCGCGGTGCAGGTGCAGGCGGGCGGTGGCCGGCTCTCGCTGTCGCTCGCCGGCGCGGGCGAGCTCCTGCGGGCCGTCGCGCCGGGCACGCCCGGGTCGCCGCCGGCGCCATTCCTCGTCTGCCGAGCCGAGACGGCGCCGGCCCGACTGGTGGCCCTTCTCTCCACCGGCGACCCCGCCCCGACCGTTGCCGTGTTCGTGGACCTGATCGAGGTGACGGCCGGGAATCGCGTCGAGCGGCATCGCCAGGTGGTGGATGGGTGGCGGATCGAGCGACCCGAGGGCGTCGTGCGGCTCGCCGGCCGCGGCGAATCGGCGGTGACGTTCGAGCCGCTGGTGACGAAGCCGCGGCCGCTCGGGCAGCAGGGCACCGCGCCTTGGGTGGATGTTCCGCCGCCGCTGGACGGCTCGCTCGACGGCTTCGACCTCTCCCATCCGCTCGCCCTCGATCACGAGGACCAGTACCGCCGGAGCGAGGAGCCGTATCCCGGCCCGGAGGAGCTCGCGGCCACGGCCTGGGCCAACTGGGACGACGAGGCGCTCTATCTCGCGGTCGAAATCACCAAGCCCGACCTCCTGCTGCGACCGGCCGACGCGCCGCCGCTTCGGCTCGACAACGAGCCCGACGACATCCACTCGGACGGGCTCCAGGTCTATGTGGCCGCGGCGACGGATGGCCCGGGGCTCGGCGCGCTCATCGTGCCGCAGGAGGATGAGCCCCGACTCCGCGTGCGGCCGGTCGGCGAGGGCGCCGAGACGACGCTCGACATCGCGGGCGACTGGTCACCCACCGAGGCCGGGTACCGGGTGACGCTCGCCATCCGCGTTCCGGACTGGTCGGCACGCCGGCGAGGTGAGCGCGTGCCGTTCGACCTGATCGTGAACGAGATGCGGCCCGGACGAGAGCGGCGCGCCGGCCAGCTCGTGTGGAGCGGCCGGGGTGGATGGGTCTGGCTCCGCGGCGACCGGCAGCCGCGGGCGAGCTTCGGGGAGCTCGAGCTCGCATGAGCGACTGGCCGGTTGCCGGGTTCACCTCGACCGGTAGCAAGCGCCCCGAGGCGCTCTTCGGCGCACCCGAGCCCGGCGAGTGGCAGCCGCCGAGCCGAATGGTGAGCGCCAGCGGCTGCCGCGTCCGCGACGAGGCCGGAAGGGAGTACGTGGACTACGTGATGGCGCTGGGCGCGGTCGCGCTCGGCTACGCCCATCCCGAGGTCACCCGAGCGGCGGTTGCCGCGACCGAGGCGGGCGTGGTGGGGCCGCTGCCGCCGGTGCTCGAGGAGGAGGTGGCCTCGGAGCTGCGGCGGCTGATGCCGTTCCTGGAGCAACTCCGCTTTCTCAAGACCGGGGCGGAGGCGTGCGCCGCCGCCGTTCGGCTCGCGCGGGCCGCTACGGGCCGCGATCTCGTGATCGGCTGCGGCTACCACGGCTGGCTCGACTGGTGTCAGGGCGGGGGAGGGGCCGGAATCCCCGGCGCCACGCGCGAGCTGTACTCGGAGCTCCCGTTCAACGACGTGGACGGGAGCCGCCGGCTCATCCGCGCGGCCGGCGACCGGCTCGCCTGCGTCGTCACCGAGCCCGTGGTGGTGACGGAGCCCACGCCCGAGTGGCTGACTACGGTGCGCAGCGAAACCGAGCGGGCCGGCGCGCTGCTCGTGCTCGACGAGGTCAAGACGGCGGGCCGGCTCGCGCTCGGCGGGGGGACCGAACACTATGGCATCCGGCCGGACCTCGTCGTGCTGGGCAAGGCGATCGCCAACGGCTTCCCGCTCGCGGTGGTCGGGGGCAGGCGCGATGTGATGAGCGCGGTCGCGCACACCTGGATCTCGTCCACCCTCTCCACCGAATTCGTATCGCTCGCCGCCGCCCGCGCGACCCTGGCCGTGCTGGAGCGCGAACGGGTGCCCGCGCGGCTCGGCAGGATCGGCGGACGGCTGCTCGCGGGGCTCCAGGCGCTGGCTGGACGCCATGCCGAGGTCATCGCCGGCGTGGCCGGCGTGCCGCAGATGTGCTTCTGTCGGTTCCGGGATGAGCGGCACGCCTCCGCGATGGCGCGGGCCGCCGCGCGCCGGGGCGTGCTCTTCAAGCGATCGGCCTACGATTTCGTCTCGCTCGCCCACGACGAGGCTACGATCGACACCACCCTCGCCCTCCTGGAGGACGCCGCCCACGAAGTCTCCCGGATGTGATCCGCGTCCCCGCCGTGCGCGCGCGCCCGCAGCAGCTTGCGGAGGAACGCCGATCTCGGGGAGGACGTATGGACGCAGCCGATCGCAAGCGCACCATCGACGACATGGATGACGTGGACGACGAGGATGGAACGGTCATGGAGGAGGACGAGCTCGACACCGATCTCACGCTGTACGCGGCCGATCTCGACGACGTGACCGGACCCACCGGTACGATCGCCCGGGACAGCGAGGCCGGCCCGCCGGATCCCGAGGTGCACCGGTAGCCCCTGCAATTGCCTCGGGCGGCGTCGTACAATTTCGGGCGTGCTGATCGACGTCCACGCCCACTTCCTGACCGAACGAGCGCCCCGGCCCGACTGGCAGGAGCGGAACGCCAGCCGCCTCCGCGCCGGCGAGCGGATCGGCATCACCCTCCACGTCGCGTCAATCCTCGGCACCTGGGGCGGGACGTCGCCCACCTACTTCCCGTCGCCGACGGATCTGGAGCACGCCAACGATGCGATGCTGGCGCTCCAGCGCGCGCATCCCCACCGGGTCCGCGGGTACGTCGCCGTCAACCCGAACTACACGGCCCACGCGGAGCGAGAGATCCGCCGCGGCCTCGGTCGCGGACTGATCGGCGTGAAGCTCGCCGCCAGCCGGCGGGCGGACGATGCGCTGCTGGATCCGATCGCCCGGCTGGCGGGCGAGCACGGCGTGCCGGTCCTGCATCACGTCTGGCAGCATCGCCGGCGCGACTGGCCGGGGCAGGAGGCGTCGGACGCGCCCGAGCTCTGCACGCTGGCCCGCCGGCACCCCGGGGTGTCGTTCATCCTCGCGCACATCGGCGGCGGCGGCGACTGGCTCCACACGCTTCGCGCGGTGCGCGACGTCCCCAACGTGATGGTCGATCTCTCGGGCAGCGGCGTGGACGGCGGGATGCTCGAGGCATGCCTCGACGCGGTGGGCGTCGAGCGGGTGCTCTGGGGCTGCGATCTCACGATCGAGACCGGTTGGGCCAAGCTGCGCTACCTCGCACACCTGCTCCCGCCGCCGGCGTTGGAGCTGGTCGCCTGGCGCAACGCCGCCCGCATCTTTCCTCCGAACGCATTCCCCGCCGCCGATGCGGATTGACGTCAACCTGTTTCTGGGGTCGTATCCCTGGCGCCGCGTGCCCGGCACGTCGCCCGAGGCGGCGCTCCGCGCGATGGACCGGGTGGGGATCGACCGCGCGTGGGCCACGCACCTGCCGGGACTCTTCTGGCGCGATCCAGCCGAAGGCAACGCCTGGTTGTACGAAGTCGCTGCGCGCGAGGCGCGGCTCCGGCCGGTTCCGGCCGTGCACCCCGGGATGCCGCGCTGGGAGTCGGACCTCGCGGCGGCGCGCGATGCGAAGGCACCGGCGGTGCGCTGCGATCCGACGCTATTCGCGATCGATCCCGCCGGCGCCGAGATGCGCGCGCTGGTCGCGGCCTGCGGCGATGCCGGCATGCCGATCCTCATGGCCGTGCGGTTGGAAGACGGGCGCCAGCGCCACCCGCACGACCGGGCGCCCGAGCTACCCGCGGCGGCGATTCGCACGCTGGTCCGGTCGCACCCGCAGGCCCGGCTCGTCGTCACCCACGCGGACCGCGGCTTCGTGCAGGAGGTGCATTTCGGCTCCACGCCCGAGGAGGCCGCCCGTATCTGGTGGGACATCTGCTGGCTCTGGGGGCCGCCGGAGGACCACCTCGAGATGCTGCTCGCTACCATGGGCGGGGAGCGATTCGTGTTCGGCACCGGCCTTCCGCTCCGGATCCCCGAGAATGCGCTCGCCAAGCTCGAGCTGCTCGAGCTGGAGCCGGACGCCCGCGCCGCTATCGAGCATCGGAACGCCGAGCGGGCCGCCGCCGGATGACCCGCTGCGGCCCGGCGCGGTCACGGTGAACGAGGCTGCTGGTCGGGTACGGGCGCGACTCGAGCACGGCCTCGTGCCGGCCGTGCCGGTCCCGTTCCGCGGGCGGACGCTCGATGCCGATGCATTGGCCGCGTACGCCCGATGGATGGCCGCACAGCCGGTCGCAGGTGTGGCAGTGAACGTGCACACCGGCCGCGGACGCCACCTGCCCGAGCAGACGCGCTGCCAGGTGCTCAGCACCTGGCGCGCGGCCCTGCCCGATCGCGTGCTCGTGGCGGGAGCGTGGAACGTGGCCTCCGCAGCCGAGGCGCGTGAGCTTGGTGCCGACGCCGTGCTCGCATTCGCGCCCGGGGCGCAGGACCCGGTCTCGTACCACGAAGCGCTCGCCGGCGAGCTGCCGGTCATCGCCTTCCACTTGTACCAGGCGGCAGGCGGAACCGACTACGACGACCCCACGCTTCGCGCGGTGCTCGCGCTGCCCGGCGTCGTCGGGATCAAGGTGGCGACGCTGGATTCGGTGATGACCTTCCAGCGGATCGCGGCGCTCTGCCGTGGGCTGCCGCGCACGCTGCTCATCACCGGGGAGGATCGGTTCCTCGGCTACTCTCTGCTCCTCGGCGCGCGGGCCGCGCTCATCGGCATGGGTGCGGCCCTCACCGGTCTGCAGGCCGCGCTGCTCCGCGCGCATGCGGAGGGAGATTGGCCGCGTTTCATCCGCCTCGCCGAGGCGTGCGATCGCTTCGGCGCCGCCACGTTCGCGCCGCCGATGGAAGGCTACGTGCGCCGGATGCTGTGGGCCGCCGCCGAAGACGGCGCCGTTCCCACCGAGGCATGCGACGATCCCTGGGGGCCCGCGCTCCCGCCCGCCGAGCGCGAGGCGGTGTGCTGCGCGGTGCGCGATGCGCGAGCGGCTGGCGGCTGACTTCGCGCGCTTCGCGCGCGCGCTCCCGCCGGACTTCGCTTCGCAGGTCCGCGACGCCTACGGCATTGATCTCACCGCGCGCTTCCTCGGCCGCGATCTGCCGCACCCCATCGGCAAAGGCTCGGGCCAACTCTCGCTGAACCTCGAGCAGCTCGAAGCCGACCGCGCGGCAGGCCTCGCCTTCGTCGTACTGAAGACGCTCATCGGGGAGGATGCGACCGGTGTGCGTTCCATGGAGGCCTGGGCGATCCACGAGACCCGCATGCGGGTGGAGCGCCGCCGCGCGCTGGACGGCCGCGACGGGTGGACGGTCACCTGGAAGGGCCGCGGATGGGACCGGAGCCTCGAGGACTACCTGGCGCTGGTGCGTGCGGCGCGCCAGCTCGGCGACGGTGCCGGAGGCATGCTGGCCGTGCCGTCAGTCAAACTGCATCTCCCGCGACTCGACGAGCCGTTCCGCGAGGGCGAGTACGCCCACACGCTCGCCGCCGTCGCGCAGGCGTGGGGTGCGGCACCGCTGCTGGTGGAGAAGGACTTCAGCCCGACGCTCGCCGGGGACGCCCTGGCCGATGAGCGCGCGCGCGTGTTGCGCTGGATCGGTGAGGTGCCGGCGGTCATGCGGCGCCTGACGCCGGGTGGGGCGCGGGTGCAGCTCAAGCTGATGAACGCGCGCTTCGACGACGCGTTCCAGTGCGAGATGCTGGCGGCAGGTTCGACCGCCGATGGTCTCACCGCGTTCAACCGGCTGTTCGATCCGGCCGAGCGCCTCGCCTACGGCGGGTGGGAGCTGAGCGACCGGAACCTGCGGGTGCTGCAGGCGGCGCGGACGGCGACGCGGACGCTTTCCCCTCTCTCCGGCTCCGGCAACGTCTGCTCGGGGCGCATGGTCGTGGCCTATGCGCGACTCGGCTGCGAGAGCGTGCAGCTCCACACGTTCTTCCAGCTGCCGCTGGGCGAGTATCCGGCCACCGAGGGAAGCCGGACCCAGCGCGCGCTGCACAAGCTGATCTTCGATCCGGCGGATGGGCTGGTCGCCGCGATGCTGGACCTCGAGGAGGCGGGCGAGCTGCACCGCGTGGGCGGCGAGCTGCGGTTTCTCGATCTTGACAAACGGATTTGAACCGCAGAGACACAGAGGCGCAGAGAACGCTGGTGTTTGTGGTCTCCTGGTCGAGCATCGCAATCCTCAAGAACGAGACCACAAGGGAGTTGCAGTTCTCTGCGCCTCTGTGTCTCTGCGGTTCAAGTAGTTTTCGTGCAATGCGCATAGACCATGTCGAGCTGTACGAGCTGACCTTGCCGCTCGAGCGGCCGTTCGTGATTTCCGGGGGCGTGATGCGCGAGCGGCGCTCGCTCGTCGTGGCGCTGCACGACGGCGAGGGACATGTGGGGTGGGGCGAGTCGCCGCCGTTCGAGCTGCCGTTCTACTCCGAGGAGACGCTCGCGGGCGCGCGTGACCTCATTCAGCGCGTGCTCATGCCCCGGGTGGAAGGCCGCACGTTCGACGGTCCCGAGGCGGTGGACGCCGAGCTCCGGGTCGGCGTGCGGGGCAACAACTTCGCGCGCGCCGGCATCGAGACCGCCGCCTGGGACCTCGAGGCCTGCCGGCGAAACGTCGGCCTGGCCGCGCTCCTGGCGGGAAGGATCGGCGCGGCGCCTGCCGCCACGATCCCATGCGGGGTGGCGCTCGGGATTCCGGAAGACCGCACGGTGGCCACACTGGCGCGCTGGATCGAGGACGCGCTTCCCCAGGGGTACCGGCGGGTGAAGATCAAGGTGGCGCCGGGTTGGGACGAGGCGCCGGTGCGCGCGGCGCGAGCGGCGCTTGCGGGCAGCCGCATTCCGCTTACGGTGGACGCCAACGGCGCGTACGCCTGGCCCGAACACGAGCCCAACCTGCGCGCACTCGATGAGCAGGAGCTGCTCTATATTGAGCAGCCGCTGGCCCCCGACGAGCTCGTCGGCCATGCCCGGGTCGCGAAGGCACTCCGCACACCGGTCTGTCTCGACGAGACGCTGCGCGACGCGCGTGCGGCACGGCAGATCGCCGAGCTCGACGGTCCCCGCATCTGGAACCTGAAGGTGCATCGCGTCGGCGGGCTCACCGAGGCGCTGCGCGTTCACGCGGAAGCCCGACGCTTCGGCGCCCAGCTCTGGGCGGGGACGATGCCCGAGTCCGGACTCGGCAGCCAGGCGGCGATCGCGGCGGCGGCCCTTCCGGGGCTCGTGTTCCCGTCCGACCTGGAGCCGAGTACCCGGTGGTTCGGGCGGAACGCCGACGTGATCAAGCTGACCATGGACGCCTCCGGCCGCATGCGCGTGCCCGGCGTCTCGACTGCCCGGATGCTGGACCCGGGGCGGTTCGCCGCGGCGGCGGTCCGCTTCCACCCCTCGAGCGGTTGACCGGGCGGGGTCTGCGCGCTAACCTGGCGATCCAGCCCAATCCGCGCGGGAGGCTCTGATGGTCGAGTACGCGCTCCTCACCGGCCTGGTCGCGCTCAAGACCATCTCGCTCACCGTGGGCAACTTCGTCGAGGGAGTGAACTGGCCGCTCGTCGGCGCCTTCGCCGGCGGCGCGATACTGGTCTGGTGGTCGATGAAGCCCAAGGGCCCGTATCGCTGATGCCGCTCTCCCGCGAGGACCTGCGCGCCGCGGTGGAGCGGGCCGGCGACGAGTACTGGCGGCGGCTGGTGCAGCACCACGAAGACGCCTACCCCGCAAGCCGCCCCACGCCGGGCGACGTGTGCCGCCGAGAAGCGGAGCGCCTCAATGCCGCCGGCCTGGGCGACAGCACGGACTTCGAGCTGCTGGAAACCCGGGTGGAGCGCGTCGGTGACGACGTACTGCGCCTGACGCACGTGCTGCGGTATCGGCCGCTCGATCTGCGCCTGCTCACCGAGCCGTACACCGGGTACGCGGAGTAAGTCGCTTACTTTCGGTGTGCCCCTGGTCTTCCATCTGATCTTCCATACGCACTGGGATCGGGAGTGGTATCTCCCCGAGCCCGCCTTTCGCGTTCGCCTCGTGGGGCTGATTGACGACCTGCTCCAACGCCTCGAGCGCGAGCCGCCGTTCCGGAGCTTTCTGCTCGACGGGCAAACGATCCTTGTCGAGGACTATCTCGGGGTCCGTCCCGATCGGGCCGCTGGGCTCGGCGCCGCGGTGGGCGCGGGTCGGCTTCAGGTCGGGCCCTGGTACGTGCTGGCCGACGAGCAGATACCGTCGGGCGAGTCGCTGGTGCGGAACCTTCTCGCGGGACGCCGGGACGCCGAGCGACTCGGGCGGCGGCTCGACGTGCTCTACTCGCCCGACGCCTTCGGTCATCCCGCCATGCTCCCCGACCTCGCGCGGGAGTTCGGCCTCACATCCGGCGTGCTCTGGCGCGGACTGGCGAATTCCGGCGGCGACTTGGCGCGGTGGCGAGGTCCCGCCGGCGGTGAGCTGCTCCTGTACCATCTGCCGCCCGAGGGCTACGAGATCGGCGCGGGCCTGGTCGCCGACGGCCGGGAGCTGGCGAGTGCCTGGCCGCCGGTGCGCGACGCGCTCGTGGCGCGGGCGGTCACGCGGCACATAGGGGTGTTCGTCGGAGCCGATCACCACCGGGCGCACGCCGCGCCGGAACTGCTCCGCCGGCGGATCGCCGAGCTGGAGCCGGCGCACGAGGTGCGGATCTCGCGGCTCGACGAGTTCCTCGCCGCGGCAAGGGACGAGGCAGGCGCGGTGCCCCGGACCCAGGGCGAGCTTCGCTGGTCGTACGGCTACACCTGGACCCTGCAGGGCGCCCAGGGCACCCGGGCACCGTTGAAGCGCCGGAACGCCGTGCTCGAGGCGCGTCTGGAGCGGATCACCGAGCCACTCGTCGCGCTGGCGGCCGGCGCTGATGATCTTCGCGCGCTGCTCGACCGCGCCTGGCGCACGCTGCTCGCCAATCAATTCCACGATTCTCTCTGCGGCACCACGTCGGATGCGGTGGCGCTGGCGATGGAGGCGAGGTTCGCTGAAGTCGAAGCGCTGGTGGACGAGGTTACCCGGCGAGCGTTCCACCGGCGGATCGGCCACGACGCCGACCGCGCGCGCGCGTCCCCGGCTGCCACCGAGCCGCGGCTCGTGCTCTGGAATCCGGCGACCCGCGCGCGCGGTGGCGTCGTCCTCGCCGACGTCACGTGGTTTCGGCGCGACGTCCTCGTGGGTCCGCCGGGAAGCAGGGTGCCGCGGACCGCTCGGGGTGCGGCGCCCTTCGCGCTCGTGGAGGCCGATGGACGGCTGCTGCCGGTGCAAGTGCTCGGTCGCAGACGTGCCCACGAGCGGATCGACGCCGACCACCACTACCCCGATCAGGACGAGGTGGAGGTCGTGCGGGTCGCGTTCGAGTCCTCCCCGGTGGGGGGCCTGGCGGTGCAAGCGCTTACGGTACAGGCCGGAGCGGCAGTGCCCCGAGGATCCCGGACCGACGTGCGGATCCGCGGCCGCACGCTTGCGAACGAGCGCGTCAGCGTCGAAGTGACGGACGGCGGCGCGCTCGCGCTCACCGATCGGGAGACCGGCGAGCGCTATCGGGGGCTGTTCCGCATGGTGAGCGGCCTCGATGCAGGCGACACCTATACGTGGGCCCCGGCAGCCGGCGACCGGCCGAGGAGCAGCCTGGGTGCCGTAACCGTGCGGCCGCTCGCTGCCGGGCCGCTCGCGGGCGTGCTCGCGGCGCGCTGGACCTTTGCGGCCGGCCGGCATCCCTCCGGTCGCGGGCCGGGCCGGATCGATGCTCGGCTGGTGCTGCGGCTGCATCGCGGGAGTCCGGTGCTCCACTGTACGCTGGAGCTGGACAACGGAGCCATTGACCACCGGCTCCGCCTGCGGTGCCCAACCGGACTCGGCGGGCTTCCGCTCGTGACCGGCGTCCAGTTCGGCGTCGTGCCCCGTCAGCCGGTGACCATCGACGCTGCGGCGTACCCGCGAGAGACGCCGGTGGCGACTGCCCCCGCCCACCGCTTCGCTGCCGCCGCGTCGGCGCGCCGCGGGCTCGCGGTGCTCGCGCCCGGCTTCTTCGAGGTGGAGTGGACCGCCGAAGGTGATCTCCTCGTGACGGCCCTTCGAGCGGTGGGGCAGCTCTCGCGTGACGACCTCACCACTCGTCCCGGTCATGCGGGCTGGCCCACGGCCACGCCGCTGGCACAGTGCCTCGGTCCCGACCGGATGGATCTCGCCATCGTCCCGATCTCAGCGAACGACCTCGAGCATCCCGATCGACTGAGCGGCTGGTGGGAAGATGCCTTTCTTCCAACGAGCGCCTGGTGGCTCCGTGACGCAGTGCCGCCGCTCGCCTCGCCCGACGGGATCGTGCTCGAGGGCGCCGGCCTCGTCGTCTCGGCGGTCAAGCCTGCCGATAGCAGCTCGGACCTCGTCCTTCGCTGCTACAACGCGGGGACCCGCGCCACCGCGGGTCGCTGGCGGTTCGGCGCACCGCGCACCGCGGCCGTGCGCGTGCGCGCGGACGAGCGCGATCCGCGGCCGGCGCCGCTCGGCGAGGGTGGACGGGTGCTCCTGTTCGACGCGGGTCCAGCGGAGTGGGTGACGCACCTGGTGCGGTGACGCCGGGGGCACGCTAATTTCGCGTATGCCCGGACCCACTCGTCTTCTCCGCGCCGCTCGGCGCCGAGCCGTCGCGCCCGTCTTGATCGCCGCCGCCGCCTGCGCCGGCGCGGCCGCCTCCGCGGATGGCGTCCCTGAGCCGGCAGCCAGACCCCAACTGGTCGTGCTCATCGCCGTCGATCAGCTCCGCGGCGACTATGTCCCGCGCTGGAGCGCGCAACTCACCAGCGGTCTGGGGCGGTTCTGGCGTGAGGGCGCCTTTTTCGCGGAAGGACGACAGAACCACGCCGTGACGGAGACGGCGCCGGGTCATTCGACGATGCTCTCCGGCCGCTTCCCGGCCCACACGAACATCGTCACCAACGAGCACGGCGTCCTGGACCCGGCCAGCCCCCTGCTCGAGCTCAAGGATGCAGGGCTCGGCGCCTCGCCCCGGCGCTTCCGCGGCACGACGCTCTTCGACTGGATGCGCGCGGCGGATCCCGCCGCGCGCGTCCTCGCCGTCTCGCGCAAGGACCGCGGGGCGATCCTGCCGGTCGGCCGCTTCAAGGGCGACGTGTTCTGGTATGCCGGCGGCATCTTCACGACGAGCGCGTGGTATCGTACCGACACGCTTCCCGGCTGGGTTCGTGAGTGGAACACGGGCGACCCGGTGCGCAAGGTGGCGGGCTGGACCTGGAACCCGCTGCTCAAGGACCCCTCCGCGTATCCCGAGCCGGACAGCATCGCCGCCGAGAACGGCGGCCGGGACATCGCGTTCCCGCACCAGCTGACGGCGAACGGCGATGCCGCCGCCGTGCTGCTGCCCAACTACCCGGTCATGGACTCGCTGACGCTCGCCTTCGCCTTGCGCGGCGTGGAGCGCATGCGGCTGGGGCAGGGCCGCGCGACCGACCTGCTGGTGGTGTCGCTCTCGTCCACCGACGCCGTCGGGCACGGATACGGCCCCGACTCGCGTGAGCTGCACGATCAGGTGCTCCAGCTCGACCGGTGGCTCGGCCGGTTTCTGGATTCGCTCTGGACCGTCGTCCCCCGCGAACGCACGCTGCTGGCGCTCACCGCCGACCATGGCACCGCGTCGATGCCCGAGTACATCTCCACGATCCGCCACCGCGCGGCCGGCCGGATCTGGTTCGGCGACCTGGCGGCCGAGCTCGACACGCATTTTGGGCGCGCGCTGGCCGGACGCGAGCCGTTCGGTTTCCGGGATGGCATCCTCTACGGCGATGTCGCGGCCCTTCGGGGGGCCGGCGTCAACGTGGACAGCGTCGCCCGCTCCCTTGCCGCCCGCATGACGTCCACGCCCGGGGTGCGCCGCGTGTTCACTCCGGCGTCGCTCAAGAGCGCGCCGGCCGCCGACGCCGATGCCGTGCTCTGCCGGCGGAGCCTGCCGCAGGACTTCGGGTGGCTCGCGTGCGGGTTCGTGCAGCCGGACTACATCTGGTCCCCGGCCATCACGCTCGCGATGCACGGGTCGGCGCACCCCGATGACCAGCGGGTGCCGGTCGCGTTCCTCGGGCCGGGCATCACCGCGCGCCAGTATCCGGACACGGTGAGCACCACCGATATCGCGCCCACGCTCGCCGCGCTCCTCGGCGTACGGCCCACCGAGCGCCTCGACGGCCGCGTGCTCCAGCAGGTGATGCGGCGGGGTGCGCGATGAGCGACGGCTTCCCCGCGCTCCCCTGCTTTCCGTGTCCGCATGCCTCGTCGTGCTGCGCGTACGGCGTCACACTGGGCGAGCAGGAGGCCGCCGCCATCGCGGCAGCGCACGGCGCCGGGACAGTCTACCGCACCCGCTGGGGCGAGTGGCGGACCCGGGTGAAGGGCGGGCGCTGCGTATTCCTGCAGGACAACGTCTGCACCATCCACTCTCAGCCGTACTATCCGGCGGTCTGCCGGGGCTTTCCGTGGATCGACGCCGAGACCGGTGGGCCGTACGAATACGACCGGACCATCTGCCCGGAGTTCGTGACCCGGCCCGAGCTGGTGGCCATCGTGAGAGGTGAGAGGTGAGAGGTGAGAGGTGTGTGTGGCCGGGCGTCGCTCGACCACTGCCGGCCGGTTTCCGATGGTTGCTCGTGGTGTCCCTCTTACCTCTCACCTCTCACCTCTCACCGCTCACCCCCATGGCCCGAGCTCAGGACCAAGCGCTGGACAAGGCGCGCCGGATCCTTCGCGCCGCGCCGCTGGTGGACGGACACAATGACCTGCCCTGGGCCATCCGCGAGGACACCGTCGCCCCGCGCGACGTCGAGGCCTACGACCTCCG
This sequence comes from Gemmatimonadales bacterium, assembly GCA_050733215.1. GTDB lineage: Bacteria > Gemmatimonadota > Gemmatimonadetes > Gemmatimonadales > GWC2-71-9 > DASQPE01. The sequence goes on along the minus strand of JBOHSN010000044.1, from coordinate 14,202 downwards.
GAAACAGACCCGCGGACACACCGATCTCGAGCGGCTGGCCCGGGGACAGGTGGGTGCGCAGTTCTGGTCGGTGTACGTGCCGGGCGAATTTGCCGACAGCGGCTACGCGCGGATCCAGCTCGAGCAGATCGACATCGCGCGGCGGGTGATCGCGCGCTATCCCGAGCGGCTCGCGCTGGCGCTCACCGCGGCCGACATCGAGCGCCAGTTCAAGCGCGGCCGAATCGCGTCGCTGCTCGGCGCCGAGGGCGGGCACGTGCTCGAGAACTCACTGGGAACGCTCCGCACGTACTACGACCTCGGCGTCCGCTATCTCACCCTCACCCACAACGTCACCCTGGACTGGGCCGACGCCGCGATGGATTCAGCGCGGAGCAACGGCCTCTCGCCATTTGGCCGCGAGGTCGTCCGCGAGATGAATCGCCTGGGCATGCTGGTCGACCTGTCGCACGTGTCGCCTGCCGTCATGAGCCAGGCGCTCGACGTGAGCGAAGCGCCCGTCATCTTCTCGCATTCCTCCGCCCGCGCGCTGGTCGATCACCCGCGGAACGTTCCCGATTCCATCCTGGTCCGGATGCGCGCGAACGGCGGCGTCGTGATGGTGACCTTCGTCCCCGCGTTCGTATCCACCGAGTTCGCCGCCTGGGATGCGCGGCGCCGCGAACGGGAACAGGAAATCACGGCCGAAGTCGCCGACCTCACCGAGCGCCGCCGGCGGCTGCAGCAGTGGGAGCGGGACAATTCGCCGCCCGAGGCGACGCTCGCGCAGGTGGCCGACCACATCGACCACGTGCGGCGCGTGGCCGGGGCGGATCACGTGGGGATCGGGAGCGATTACGACGGGATCAGCCACGTCCCGCGGGGGCTGGAAGACGTCTCGCGGTTCCCCGAGCTGTTCGCTGAGCTGATCCGGCGGGGCTGGAGCGACGGCGATCTGCGCAAGGTTGCAGGCGGCAACGTCATCCGCGCCTTCCGCGCGGCCGAGCGGGCCGCCGCCCGGCTCCGGCGCGAGCGGCCGCCGGCGACCCTGACGATCGAGGCGGCGGCTCGGTAACGGGACGACAACAGGGACTTGCCTTCGCTGGATCCGGGCGAGACCTTATCCGCCTTCCCACACAGCGGAGTTGGGCGGATGCAATCCTCAGTGTTCGCGCTCGCGCGGTTGAGTGCGCCGCTCGTATTCCTCGCGGCCCTCACGGCACCTCTGGCAGCGCAGGGGGTGACCGGCGGCGCCATCCAGGGCACCGTCACGACGGCCGGCGCGGCGCCGGTCGAGAACGCGGTCGTCACAGTCACGAGCGCGGCCTCCGGGCAGCGCTATCAGGCGACCACCCGTGCCAACGGCCGGTACAACGTCGAGAACATCGCCTTGGGCGGCGAGTTCTCGGTGGAGGCACGCGCCATCGGCTACGAGCCGGCCACGCGGTCGGGCGTGGCGCTCGCGTTAGGCCAGCGTCTGACGCTCGATCTCGCGCTCGCTCAGCAGGCGGTCCAGCTCGAGGAGCTCACCGTGACCGCCCAGGAAAACCCGCTGATCAACGCCGGCCGCACCGGTGCGGCGCAGACGATCAGCGAGCGGGCCATCAGGACGCTCCCCCTCCAGGGCCGGAACTTCACGGATCTCGTCGCCACCTCGCCGCAGGCCACGCCGTCCAGCAACTCCGATGGCGCCATCACGATCGCCGGGCAGAACAACCGCTACAACAACATCCAGATCGATGGCGGCGTGAACAACGACCTGTTCGGTCTCGGCGCCACCGGCGCACCGGGCGGCCAGGTCCTCTCCAAGCCGATCTCGCTGGAGGCGGTACAGGAGTTCCAGGTGCTGGTGGCGCCGTTCGACGTGCGGCAGGGGAACTTCGCCGGCGGCCTGGTGAACGCGATCACCAAGTCGGGCACCAACCGGTTCAGCGGCTCGGTGTTCAGCTACTACCGGAACGAGAGCCTCACCGGCGACGACCCGCTCGGCAATCCGGCCACCGAGTTCAAGCAGTGGCAGTACGGCCTCACCTTCGGCGGGCCCGTCGTCCGGGACAAGGTGCAATTCTTCGCCGCCGTAGACGTCCAGGAGCAGGATGCGCCGTGGGGCGGGCAGCAGATCGGCCCCGACCCGACCGGCGGCGCCGACTCGCTGGGTATCGGCATCACCCAGATCACCGCGACCCGGGTGCAGGAGATCGTGCGCGACCAGTACGGGTTCGACCCGGGGGACTGGCGCCAGCCCACGCTCGGCCTGCCCGACCGCAACCTCTTCGGCAAGGTCACGGCGCAGCTCGGCGTGAACAGCCGGCTCGAGCTGTCGTACAACAACGTGGACGCCGAGCGCGAGCAGCTCACCCGGGACGCGCTGCGCGCCGCGACCCAGGACCGCGACGGCTATCAGCTCAGCCGGAGCGGCTGGATCCAGGCGAACAGCACCAACACAGCGCGCGCCAAGTGGCTCAAGGTGTTCGGGGGGAAGCTCAACAACGAGCTGCTGGTGGGCTATCAGCGGATCCGGGACAAGCGGGACCAGGAGGTCAACACGCCGCTGATCCGGGTGCAGGCGGACCGGGCCGGCGCCTACGTGGCCGCGGGGTCGGACGTCTTCACCCCGAACAACCTGCTGGACCAGGACGTCTACGAGATTACCGACAATCTCACCTTGGACGTCGGCGCCGCGCACCGCGTCACGGTGGGCACCCACAACGAGTTCTTCACCTTCTTCAACAATTTCTTCCCGCGGTCGCAGGGCGTCTGGACCTTTGCGGACACCACCGCCCTCAAGAACAACACTCCGAACCGCTACGCCGTCGCGCTGCCGCTGCGCGAGGGTGGGCCCGCGAGCGACTTCGCGGTCCAGCAGTTCGGGCTGTACGCCCAGGATGCGTGGTCGCCCAACAACCGGCTGACCCTCACGCTCGGTGTCCGCGCCGACGTGCCCTTCATCGATTCGCCGGTGCAGAACCCGGCGCTGCTCTCGTCGCCGCTGGCGATCAACACCAGCGACTTCCCCTCGGGGAACATCCTCTGGTCACCCCGGCTGGGCGTGAACTTCGATCTCGACGGCCGCGGCACGACGATTCTGCGCGGCGGTGTCGGCCTCTTCAGCGGGCGTCCGCCGTACGTGTGGGTTTCCAATGCCTTCGGGAACACCGGCACCGAGCAAGTGCAGCTTACTTGCAGCGCCCCGGGTACCGTGCCGGCGTTCACCAGCGACGTCAACAACCTTCCCACGCAGTGCGTGGGCGCCACCACCGGCCCCACCGCGCCGCCGGCGGACGTGAACTTCTTCGACCCCGACTTCCGCTTTCCCCAGAACCTCCGGGTCGCGTTTGGCGTCGACCGGCGCCTGCCATGGGAGCTCGTGGGTACTTTCGACTTCCTGTACAGCTACGCCGTGAACGATCTCTACATCGAGGAGGTCAACATCAACACCGTGGGCGCCAGCGCGGCGGAGGGCGGCCGAACCCTGTACGGGACGCTGAGCGGCAGCCCAACGGCGTTCACCGCAACCGCCAGCCGGGTCGACCCGGCGTTCCGGCAGGTTCTCCGGCATATCGGCCGGAGCGGCGCCTACACCTGGTCCGCGAGCGGCCAGCTGCAGAAGCAGTTCTCGGGTGCGGTGGACGTGAACGCCGCCTACACCTACTCGCGGGGCAAGGACTACCAGTCGCTTACGTCGAGCATCGCGGCGTCGAACTTCCAGTTCGCCCCGCTCGTCGGCACCATCGCCGACCGCGAGCTCCAGACCTCCTTCTTCCGGGTGCCGCACAAGCTGACGCTGAGCGGCACGGTCCGGATCCCGGTCCCGCTCCGGCCGCAGTTCTCGCTGATCTACCTGGGGCGGTCGGGCCAGGCGTTCAGCTACCAGGTGAGCAGCGACATCAACGCCGACGGCACATCGGGGAACGACAATCTCTACATCCCGCGCGACGCTTCCGATATCTCGCTCGCAGGCGACGCCGCGGCGCAGGCCACCGCGTTCACCCGGCTCGACTCGCTCATCACCGCCAACGCCTGCCTCAATGAGCAGCGTGGGCGGATCATGGAGCGGAACAGCTGCCGGAATCCCTGGATCAACACGCTGAACGCGCGGCTCGCGGCCTTCATCCCGCTGCCGGGCCAGTCGCTCGAGATCTCGGCCGACCTCTTCAATATGCTGAACCTGCTGGATGGGAGCTGGGGACTGGAGAAGCGGACCAGCCAGTTCGAGACCGCGACCCTGCTCCGCGCCGCCGGGTTCGACGCGGCGAACAACCGCCCGATCTACGCGCTGTCGTTCCCGCGGTTCGACGAGCCCGAGCTCAACCGGTCGCGGTGGCGGCTGCAGCTGGGGGCGAGGTACAGCTTCTGATGGACTGATGGGCCGATGGTCAGATGGTCAGTGATGCGCGGTCAGAGCCCGACGCTCGACGCTCGTATCACCGGTCCATCTGACCATCCGACCACCTGTCCCTCCCCTTCCGTACAAAGATCCCGCCGAACACCACCCCGGTCAGCGCGAAGGCGAACCACTGGATGGCATAGAGCTGGTGCGGGCCTTCGTCGAGCGGCGGCGCCGGGCGGCGGCGCGGAAAGCTCGGGAGCGAGGAATCCGGGGTCTGCCGAAGCAGCACGTTCAGCACCGGATAAGGCAGGCGGGAGCGCACCTCCTCGAGTGTGAGCCGGCGGAGCGAGAGACGCCCGTTCCGCTCGAGGGGCTGAGCGTCCCCCGAATCCGGAATCGGGAATGCGAGGCCGTGGACCTCCTGCCGGCCGGGCTCGTCAAGCGAAGCGTCGGCGGGGATCGTGAGTGCATCCGGCGCCGGAACGAAGCCGCGCTCCACCAGTACCGCCGTATCGCCGGCTCCCTCCAGGCGGAGCGGCGTCACGAGCACCACGCCGGGAACGCCGCCGAACACCTGGCCACGCAACACGATCTCCCCGGCGCGGTCATAGCGCCCGGCGGCACGTACGGGCCGGCCCGCGAGCGAGTCCGCGACCAACGGCGTGGGCAGAGCGATCTCGGGGAGTGCGCGGCGCGACTGTGCGGCCGCATTCGACGCGCGGCGCTCCGCCAGCCGGTCGAGCTGCCAGAATCCCAGGCGCACGGCCACCGCGGCGAATACGAAACAGGCGCTGGCGAGGAGGACACGAGATCGCGGCATGGTTCTTTCGAACAGGCGTGTCAATGTAATCCCACAGGACATACTGCATGCGTTTACGGGCCGCGGCGGCGCTCGTGGTGTTCGTCTTTCCGGTCATGGTGTCCTCCGGCGAGGCGCAGAATGCCCCTGCCGGACTGCTCGAAGTAGAGGAGCGGCGCCGCGCCGGATTCTGGCTGGCGGCGAGCCTCGGCGCCGGGCGTGAGTCGTTCGACCTGAACGATGACGGCGTTGGCTACGGCAGCACGCTCACCGAACCCACCGTGGCGCTCCGCCTTGGCGGTACCGTGAGCGAGCATCTCCGGCTCGGCGGAGAGACCATCGTGTGGTTCCACGACGTGCCCGGCGGCACCGAATCGCTCTCCAGTCTGCTGTTCGTCGGCCAGTACTATCCGCTCCGCCGCGTCCCGCTCTTCCTCAAGGCGGGCGCCGGCCTCGGCCGCTCCGGCGTGGACTTTCGAGACGGGGTGAGCGTGAGCGATGTGGGCTTCGCCGTCACCCTCGGTGGCGGGCTCGAGATTCCGGTGAGCCGACGCATCGCCATCGCGCCGGTCGTGGATTGGGTGCAGCAGTTTTATTCTGGTGGTCGGGAGGTAGTGGGCTATCGGGAGCGGCTGCTTCACATCGGCCTCGGTGTGGTGTTCCAAACTTTGCACTGACGCGCCACCGTAACGGGTCGGACCGCTGCGGTGTGGCGCGCGGGCCACGCCGTGCGGCTGCGCGACGGTCAGCGTGTTGTCTCCCCGCAACTTGCGGCTCCTCTCCGGGGGCACAGAACCTGCCCCCCGCTTCAGCAAATGCGCCTAACCTATTGGCTGGCCTCCGCCTCCGTCCTGTCCCTCGTCGCCTGCAACGGCGGCGACCTCGTGCTTCCGAACGAGGGGGTTCCCGCGCGCATCGACATTGTGAGCGGCAACACGCAGACGGCGACCGTCGGCGCCGCGCTGCCGGAGAACCTCGTCGTCCGGGTGCTCGATTCCCGCGATCGCCCGGTGGTCGATCAGCAGGTGGACTTCGCGGCGGCCGCGGGGTCGGGGGTGGTGACGCCTGCCTCGCCCACGACGGATGCCGACGGCCGAGCCACGGCGCAGTGGGTGCTCGGCCCGGCCACGGGCGCGCAGAGCGCGACGGCGCGCCCGGTCGGAAACGGCGCACCGGCCAATCTGAGCGCCTCGTTTACCGCGACCGCAACCGCCTCGCGCGCCGCTCGGGTCGCGAAGTTCGCCGGCGACGGCCAGACCGCAACGGCGGGCACGGCCGTTCCGATCCCGCCGTCGGTCCGGGTGTTCGACGCGAACGACAACCCGGTGGCGGGCGTGCCGGTGACCTTTGCCGTGGCAGCCGGCGGGGGAACCGCGGTCCCGACGAGCCCGGTTTCGACCAACGCCGATGGGGTCGCCGCCGCCACGTCGTGGACGCTGGGCGCGGTCGCGGGCCCGAACTCGCTGACCGCAACCGTGGGCGGCGCGAGTGTGAGCGGCAGTCCGGTCACCTTCAGCGCGACCGGCGTCGTGGGCAGCGCCAACCGGCTGGTGTTCTCGGTCCAGCCGGTGAACGCTGCGGTGGGCGCACCGATCACCCCGCCGGTCGAGGTCCAGATTCAGGATGCCGTCGGGAACGTGATCACCAACGCCGGAGCCCAGGTAACGATCACCCTGGGCAACAATCCGGGCGCCGCCACGCTTTCCGGCGAGACCACGGTGAATGCGTCGCAGGGAACCGCGACGTTCGCCAACCTGCGCCTGAGCGCGCCCGGCACCGGGTACACGCTGCGCGCGCTTGCGTCCGGGCTGACGGATGCGACGAGCATCGCGTTCGACGTGGTGAACGGGGGCTCGCGCACCGAGATCAGGGACATCAGTCCCTCGTCCACGGTCGTGGGGCAGCAATACCGGGTGGAGTTCCGCGTGACCGCGGCACCGCCGGCCTCCGGCACACCGACCGGACTCGTGACCGTGTCCGACGGGACCGGGGCCACCTGCCAAGCGCAGGTTGCGGTAGAGAGCTGCTTCCTGACCTCGACGACGAGGGGGACCAAGCAGATCGTCGCGATCTACACGGGCGACGCGAACTTCGCCGGGAGTGCATCGGATCCGGAGAACCATGCGGTGAACGCGGCGCAGACCTCGACGACGATCACGGCGCACACCCCCGATCCGTCGCTGTTCGGCCAGCAGGTCACAGTTCAATTCACGGTCGCGGTGAGCGGTCCGGGTACAGGAACGCCGGATGGCACCGTGACCGTGACGTACCAGAACGGCGGCAGTTGTTCCGCTCCGGTGGGGGCAGGGCAGTGCGTGTTCGTGCCCGCGAATACGGGCAATGACCGAGACCTGACCGCTCAGTACACGTCGAGCAGTGGCAACTTCGCGAGCAGCAGCGACACCGACGATCATACTGTGCGCGCGGTCAACACCACGACGACGGTCGGCTCCTCCGATGCGTCCTCGAACTTCGGACAGCCCGTCTCCTTCACCGCGACTGTCACACCCGAGGCCGGTGGAGGGCAGCCGGCCGGAACGGTGCAGTTCAGGATCGACGGGTCGAACTTCGGTGCTCCCGTCACGCTGAGCGGCGGCAGTGCGACCTCGCCGAGCACCTCCACCCTGCTGCCCGGCGAGCATGAAGTGCGGGCGGTCTACAACCCCGGGCCCGGATTTGCGGACAGCGAGGGTACGACCCAGCAGACGGTGGGGCTCGCCCCGACGACGACGACGGCGGGTACGAATCCCTCATCGAGCGTCTTTGGTGAGCAGATTGCGATCACCGCGACGGTGTCGAGCGGCCTCGGATCCGTGAATGCCGGCGGCGTGACGTTCTATGACGGGGGCAACAGCTGTGGCAGCGGCGCGCAGCTCGGGTCGGATCAGGTCTCGGGGGGTAGCGCGAGCATCAACGTGAGCAGCCTCAGCGCGGGCAACCACCGCATCTGGGCATGCTATGGCGGCTCAGGCGGGCTTTTTGCCCCCAGCGGCGACGACGTGTTCCATGAGGTGTCGCCGGCGCCGACGGAGACATCGATCTCGGGTCTCGGCAACTCGGGGGTCGGGGAGGCTGTCACCGTCGGCGCGACCGTGACGGCGCTGGCTCCGGGGAGCGGAACGCCAACGGGCGTGGTCACCGTTACCGCGGACGACGGCACCAACTGCAGTCCACCGATCAGTCTCTCGACCGGCAGCGGCTCCTGCACGCTCACGTTCACGACGGCTGGCGCCAAGCAGATCACCGCAACCTACCAAGGGGACGGTAACTTCAGCGTGAGCTCGGCCACTGCGGATCACGACGTGACATCCGCGCTCTGATGACGCATTCGGCTCGACCATTGAACCAGGATACAACGTGCCGTTGGATCGCCGCTTGAGGTCGTTGTCGTATCCGCCTCGGGTCGCTGCTGCCGCTCTGCTCGCGCTTGCATGCGGCGGTGACGGCCTGCTTCTGCCCGGCGACGGCCAGCCCGCCGCGCTCGCTGTGGTCGCCGGAAACAACCAAAACGCCCAGGTCGGTGCACCGCTGGGCGACCCCGTCGTCGTGGGGGTCACGGATGCTACGGGGCGCCCCGTAGCCGGGGCCCGCGTCGGCTTTCAGGTCACGTCCGCTGCCGGCGGGGAGCTCTTGCCGGCCGTGGCCGTCACCGACAACGCCGGGCAGGCCAGCGCTCGGTGGTCCCTGGGCACGGATGCGGGTGCGCAGACCGCCGAGGCGCGGGTGGAGGGTTCAGACGTGCCGCCGCTCGAGCTCACCGCGTTTGCCGCGGCCGGTATCCCGGCCCGACTCGAGCCGGTGCGCGGCGACGACCAGACTGCCCCCGTCGGCACCATGCTGGCCGACTCCCTGGTCGTGCAGGCAACGGATGCCGCCGGCAATCCGGTCGAAGGCGTCGGAGTCTCCTGGACCGCCTCGTCCGGCGGGAGCGTGAGCGCGCCCGCCGTCGCCACCGGCGTGGACGGGCGCGCAGGCGTTCGCCGGACGCTGGGGCCGTCCGCCGGCGATCAGACGACGGTGGCCGCGGCCGCCGGCGTGCCGGGATCATCCGTCGTCTTCAGCGCGACCGCCACCACCGGTGCGGCGGGCAAGCTCACGGTCGTCACGCAACCATCCGCCGCGGCCGCGAACGGCCAGCCGCTCTCCGAACAGCCGCGCGTGCAGCTCGTGGACGCCTTCAACAACCCGGTGGCCGACGCGGGTGTGGCTGTCACCGTCGCGATCGACGGGGACGCGCGGGGTGCGGAGCTGGCCGGCCAGCTCACAGTGCCGACCGACGCAACCGGCAGCGCAGCCTTCAACGGACTCGCACTCACCGGACCCCCGGGCACGTATTCGCTCCGGTTCACCGGGGCTTCGCTCGCGAGCGTCGTCTCGCGCTCCATCGCGCTCGGCGCCGGGCCGGTGAGCCCGCAACGCTCGTCGCTGAGCGCCGCACCCGCCCAGATCGTCGTCATCGGGGGAATCGCGACGCTGACGGTCACGTTGCGCGATGAATTCGACTTCCCGGCCCAGGGAGTGACGGTCGTTCCCTCCGCCAGCCCGGACGGCGCCTCGTTCGCCCCGGCGACGGCGATCAGCGATGCCGCTGGCGGCGCCACGTTCACGTTCAGCGCCGCGCTGCCCGGCGAATATCGGCTGTCGGCGCGGGCCGGGTCCGTCCCCCTGGAGAGCATCGCCGAAATCAGCGTGACGAAAGCGGGAACCACGACCGCGATCGTGAGCGATGCGCCGGATCCGTCCAGCCTGCTCGCGCCGCTGGCCGTCGCATTCAGCGTGACGTCGTTGGTCGGCGCAACCCCCGAAGGGACCGTGACCGTACAGGAGGTCGAGGGAAGCGGGAGCTGTACCGCTCCGGCAACCGCAGGAAGCTGCGAGATTCGATTCGGCGGTCTCGGGTCAGAACGCTCATCGCCACCTTCAATGGTGACGCGATTCACGAGTCGAGCTCGTCACCGCCCGAGCCACATCAGGTGCAGCTGTTGTCGCCCTAGCCCGTTCGGCGCGGCGGCGGGGTGAGTCCGCCCGGCCAAGACAAGATCAGTTTTGTGATGTGAATATCTGCACCCTGGAGTAGGCCCCGCCCACGGCCTGTCGCCTATCTCCCTTCAGTACAATGGATTGACGCTGTCCTCCGAGCACCCTTCCCCCGGCAGGATCTGGCACTATCTTAGGGCGTTTCCCTCCGTGGTCGTGGCCGCGATGCGTCTGGCTTCCTCCCGATTCACCACCGGCGCCTGCCTCGCGGCCATCCTCACCGTCGCGTGTGGCGGCAGCGAGCTCTTGCTGCCGGGCGACAGCCGCCCCGCCGCCCTCGCCATTGTTCAGGGGAACAACCAGAGCGCGCGCGTCGGGGAGCCCCTGGCTGAGCCTATCGCCGTCCGGGTGAGCGACGCCGCCGGCCGCCCCGTGGCCCAGGTGCGCGTGATGTTCACTGTGACGTCGGGAGCGGGCGCCACGGTAGCGCCTGGTACGGTCACCACCGACAACGACGGTCGCGCCAGCGCCGAGTGGTCGCTCGGCTCAGCCGCCGGGTCGTACACGGTCGAAGCCAGAGTTGACGGAAGCCCGGTGGAACCGGCGCGGTTCACGGCCTTCGCGGCGGCGGGCGTGCCGGCCCGGGTGGTCCTGGTCAAGGGCGACGCGCAAGTGGCGCCGGCGGGGTCAACACTCCCGGATTCGCTGGTCGTGCGCGCGACCGACGCTGCGGGCAACCCCGTCGAAGGCGTTGGCGTGTCGTGGAGCATCACCGGCGGCGGGAGCGTCAGCGACGACGCCACCGCGACCGATGCGGATGGCCGTGCCGGGGTGGTGCGCACGCTGGGCACCACGGCCGGCGAGCAGGCGACGCTCGCGGAGGTAGCCAATGTCGCGGGCTCGCCTGTGACCTTCACGGCATCGGCGACCTCGGGCAGCGCCGGCAAGCTCCGGCTCACCATCCAGCCGTCGGCGTCGGCGAAGATCGGCGTGCCGTTCGCCCGGCAGCCCAAGGTGCAGCTGCTCGACAATCTCGACAACCCGGTGCCACAGGCCGGGCGCGCGGTCTCGGTCGCGATCGCCACCGGCCCCGGCGGCGCGACCCTCAGCGGCCAGCGCACCCGCGAGACGGACGGAACGGGACTCGCGTCGTTCACCGATCTCGCCATCTCCGGCCCCGCCGGCACGTACACGCTCGGCTTCTCCGGCGCCGATCTCGCGGGGGTGAACTCGGCCTCTATCGCCGTGACGAGCGGGGACGTCAGCCGATCGCGCTCCAGCGTGGATGCCGAGCCCGAAACGTTCCCGGTTGTGGGCGGCGGGTCGACCGTTGCGGTCACCGCCGTGGATGAGCTCGGTAACCCGGTGGCCGGTGTCGCCGTGACACCGACAGTGGATCGTGCGGAGGGAACGTTCCAGCCGTCCAGCGGCACCACCGACGAAGACGGTCGCGCCGGCTTCACGCTCCGCGCATCGAAATCGGGCCGCTTCGTCGTGGGGGCGCGGGTGAATGGCATCGCGCTGAACGCGAAGGACACCGTGACCGCGACGCGCATCGCGTCCACCACCAGCATCACCAGTGATCTCTCGCAGCCCACGCAGGTACTGAGCCCGCTGACGGTATCCTGGTCGGTCACGTCGGCGCAGCCGGCCGGCCTCGCCGGCACGGTGACCGTGAGCGAGAACGGCCAGGCGAAGTGCGGCGGCCCCGTGTCCGGCCAGTGCTCGTTCACCCCAATGACTGTGGGGACGCGCACCATTACGGCTGCATACAGCGGCGATGACGCGCGCGAGCCCAGCAGCGACTCGCGGCCCCACGAGGTGCGGGCGATCCCCACGCAGGTCGTCTCGGTTACCTCGAGCACGAACCCCGCGACCACCAACGAGACGATCACCTTCGAGGCGCGGGTGGCGTCCGCGGTTGGCACGCCGACGGGAACGGTGACGTTCACCATCGGGTTCTGCGGGGCCCCCGGCGCCGCGCTCGGACAGGCCACGCTCAACGGGGAGGGAGTAGCCCGACTCAACCGGAAGATCGAATCGGTCGGAACCTTCTGCATCGTCGCGACTTACGAGGGCTCCGCAACGCACGCCTCCAGCCAGAGCCCCCCGCCGGGCCTCACCCAGGTGGTCGTACTCCGGCGCTGATCGAGGCTGTGATCCACATCCTAGCCCCCGCCGGCCGTCTGACCCTACTCTAGCGCCATTCCTTCCCGCGTCCGGAGCGCGAGATGCGTATGGTGCCCGGCGCGCTCGCGTGCGCGCTTCTTGTGATCTCATGCGGTGGCGACGAACTCCTCCTTCCTGCGGAGGGTGAGCCGGCGGCGCTCGTTATCGTGCAAGGCGATGCACAGACGGGCCCGATCGGCGGCCAGCTCGCCGACGCGCTGGTTGTGCGGGTCACCGATACGCGCGGACGGCCCGTCGCCGGGACCGACGTCACCTTCGCCACGTCCGGTGGTGCGGTGGCTCCCCCGCTGGCGACCACCGATGCCGATGGGCTCGCGACTGGGCAATGGTCGCTCGGAATGCAGACCGGCGCGCAGCAGGTGGATGTGAGTGTGCCCGATGCGAGCCCGCCTCTGGCGGTTCGCTTCACGGCCACGGCGAGTGCAGGCGCAGCGCGCGGCCTGATCATCGTCTCGGGCAATGGGCAGTCGGCGCCCGCGGGCTCGCTGCTGCCGGCGCCGCTCGTCGTCCGGCTGCTCGACAGCAACGGCAACCCGATTGCCGGTGGTGCGGTCTCCTGGGTCGTCGGCCAGGGCGGAGGGAGCGTGGACCCGGCCACGGGGACGACGGCTGCTGACGGCACAACTTCCGCGAGCTGGGCGCTCGGACCCGTAGCAGGCGGGAACACGTTGAGCGCGGTCGTGTCAGGTGTGGCCACCGTGGAATTCGCGGCTACTGGCACGGCGGCAGCAGCGGCTCGCCTCGCGCTGAACGGCGGCAACAACCAGAGCGCAACGGCCGGGAGCCGCCTGCCCGCGCCGCTCTCGGTGAAAGCGACAGACGTCAACGGGAACGGGGTGGCTGGTGTGGTGGTCGCATGGGCTGCCACCGCGGGCGGCGGGACGCTTTCCGCTTCCTCCACCACCACACGTGCCGACGGCATCGCCGACGTGACGTGGACCCTCGGCTCGGCAGTCGGAGCACAGACGGCAACCGCGACCGCCACCGGCCTCCAAGGGTCGCCGGTGACCTTCACCGCGACGGCGACCGTCGGGGCGCCGAGCGCCTCGCAGTCGCAACTATCGGCGGCGCCGACCTCGTTCGAGGCGGGGAACGGCTCATCCACGGTCACGGTGACGGTGCGCGATGCGCTGGGTAACCCGGTGCCAAACGTCTCGGTAGGGCTTGCCGTATCCGGAACCGGCAACGCGATCACCCAGCCGAGCTCCACCACCGGCAGCGGCGTCGCTACCGGTTCGTTCACGTCCACGGTGGCCGAAAGCAAGACCGTGTCGGCGACGGCGGCAGACGTGCAGATCCAGCAGACCGCGACCGTGACGGTAACGGCGCCGCCGCCGCCCCCGACGTCGAACGCCTCCCAGACCACGGCCCAGGTGCCGAATGGCGTGGTCGGCACGCCCACCTCGATCACGGTACAGACGCGCGACGCCGCCGGCGGGGCGATCACCACGGGCGGTGACGCGGTGGCCGTCTCGGTCACGGGGGCGAACAACGTCGGCGCGCTCGTTGTGACCGACAATGGCAACGGCACCTACAGCGCAAGCTATACCCCGCAATTGACCGGCCTGGACCAGGTGGCCATCACGCTGAACGGCGCGTCCATCAGCGGGAGCCCGTACGGCAGCACCGTCGTGGCCCCGTAGGTCGGCCGCGCCGACCATCGGTGTTCGATGCTCTGGTGATCCGGAGGAAGGGGAGCACACCCCGCGTGCGAGCTCGCCCGGGCTGGAGCGCCGGGAGAGCCGTGCGTTTCGCGTGAGGGACTGACCGATGCGCCTGCCGGCCTTGGTACTCACACTCACACTCACACTCACACTCACACTCACACTCACACTCACACTCACACTCGCCTGTGGCGGTCGGCGCGACCCTCGCCGAGTCGATCTCGGTCCTGGTGAGCGACGCGACCGGCCGGCCCGTGATGGGC
>JBOHSN010000043.1:0-30249 GCA_050733215.1 Gemmatimonadales bacterium | reverse complement strand
GTCGCGTTCGCCGTGACCGCGGGCGAAGGCGCCCAGCTCGTTCCGGATACGGTCACCACCGGCGCCGACGGCCGGGCCGGCGCCCGCTGGGTGCTGGGCCGCGACGTGGGCACCCAGCGCGCTCAGGCGGAGCTGGTCACGGGCGACCCCGCCGCCGCGCCGTCCGTGGTGTTCTCGGCGTCGGCATCGCCGGGAAGCGCGGCGGCTCTCGTCCTCGTCAGCGGCGACGACCAGAGTGCGCCGGCAGGCTCGGCGCTGCCGGACTCGCTCGTCGTGCGTGCGACCGACCAGTTCGGTAATCCGGTCGCGGGCGTGTCGGTGGCATGGGGCGTGACCGGTGGGGGCAGCGTGAGCGCGGCGCTGGTCACGACCGGTGCGAATGGACGTGCGGCTGTACGGCGCATTCTCGGCAACGTCCCTGGGTCGCAGGGCGCCACGGCGAGCGCCGGTGAACTCAGCGGCTCGCCGGCTGCGTTCTCCCACACGGCGACGCCGTCGGGCGGCGGCGGTGGAGACGACGACGATAGCCGGGTGACCATCATATCCGGCAACGATCAGACCGGCGAAGTGGACAAGGAGCTCCGAGATCCGCTCGTCATACGCGTGACCGACCAGGCCGGCCGCGGGGTCGCTGGGGCCAGCGTCGCTTGGGTCGTGACGGAGGGCGGCGGAGCGGCGAAGCCCGTCGTCGGGACCACCGATGGGAGCGGCCGCGCCAGCACCCGATGGACGTTAGGTCGGGAGCCCGGGCGCAACCGGATCAGCGCCGCGGTGCCGGGGCTCGGGACGGTGACCTTCGAGGCGCGCGGCACCCGCCGCGGCGGCGATCACGACGACGGCTGACGACCGGATCGTGCGTGCGGCTGTCGTTCCTGTCGCGGCCGTCAACACCGGCGCGCCCCCTTCCGAATCGACGACTAGCTCCGTAATTTTGCTGGCTGTCCGCCCTGGTGGTGAAACTGGTAGACACGCTATCTTGAGGGGGTAGTGCCGAAAGGCGTCGCGGTTCGAATCCGCGCCAGGGCACTGGGGGGCGCACGTCGCTTCGGTCATCGGGGCCAGCTGTGCGCCCCTGCCGTTTTTCAGCCGGTGTAGCTCAGTGGTAGAGCACCCGATTCGTAATCGGGCGGTCGTCGGTTCAATCCCGACCACCGGCTCTCGCAAGTACAATCCCGCCACTTACAACCGCCCGGGCTCTCGGCTCCTCACCCGCCGAATTGCGCGCGCCTCGTACGCCGGCCCATCGTCCCACGCGTCGGGGAGGTGGATACATGCTTTACGCCGCACGCCAGGTCTTGAGAATCATCGTGGAAGCGCGGGATCGGCGTCGCCTCCGGACGAACGTCCCCGACCTGGCAGCGGCGCTCGAGCGTTCCGGCACCGCTGCCGAGCGCGATTGTTGGAAACCCATCGAGCGGCGGCGCGCCGAGCTTCTCGCTTCTGCTGACGTCATCCCGTTTCCCGAATACGGCGCCGGTACGCTCTGGCCGGGAGCGACGCCTGGCACCCGCCGCGTCGACGAGTTGACGCGCGTGGCGAGCAAGCCTCGCCGCTGGGGCGAGGTGCTCTTCCACCTGGTGCGAACGGTCCAGCCGCGGGTGGCGCTCGAGCTCGGCACCTGCGTCGGCGTGTCTGGAGCGTATCAGGCGGCGGCGCTCAAGCTGAACGGCGCCGGTACGTTGCTTACGTTTGAGGGCGCCGAGGCGGCCGCTCGAATCGCCGGACAGGGGTTTCGGGCTCTGGGTCTCGACCATCACGTGAAGCAGATTGTGGGACCCTTCGCGGAGACCCTGCCGGGCGTGCTCCAAACGATCGACCCCATCGGCTATGCCTTCATCGACGGCCACCACGAAGAAGTGGCAACGCTGACCTATTACCGGGCGCTGGTCGCCCATCTGGACCAGCGCGCGCTGCTTGTCTTCGACGACATCCGCTGGTCAGAGGGAATGACCCGCGCTTGGCGAACGATCGCTGAGGATCCTGCGGTCACCGTATCGGTGGATTGCGGATCGGTAGGTATTTGCCTGCGAGACCCGACTGCGCCAGCAGGACGGTACCGTGTCAGAGTCTCGCGAGCACGCGTGGCGTAGCCGTAACGCACGCTCTCGTTCGTCCATGCTCGTGCCCGACGTGTCTCCTGCCTCAGCGCGTTCCCGACACCCCTGCCACGGAGGCGGCCACGGGCATGCGCTCGTCGTCGTGCTCGACCGACGCCTGCACCAGCACGAAGCTCAGCGCAGCGATGAGCGTGATCATGCCGCCAAGGATAGTGGCGGCGGCCCGGTCGAACGCGGTGTGGGTCGGCGAGGTGTCTGGCATGTTGATCGGCCGGGCCCGGCCGAAGCTGGGGTCTGACCCCCCTGCCTGAGCGGCAAGGCCGGCACGGCCTGCGGCAAAATGGAGGAGCGACCACGCACGATAACGCATTGCCACATATGTCAATGCACGAAACGGGCCCGGGGGTGGTGCAAAGGAAAGCACGATTTTCGCAGGGGGCTAACCCATTGCCGCCCACTCGGGGCGGAAAGGCACGCTGGACCGCCAGTTCACAACCTGCGCGGTCGCGCCGACACTTGCATGCTGCACGATGCATGGATGAACTGCGTGAATAGACCTCTACTGCTCCTCATCGGTGCCGCCGCCACGCTGCTGCCGGCCTGCTCCGCGGGCGTCCCGGTCGATCCGACCCCGCCCGGGCTCGTGTCGGTCGTGAGCCTCGATCTATCCACCCCCGACGACACCATCTTCGTGAGCGATACGGTGCGGCTGGTCGCCGCGGCCCGCGACGGCCAGGGCAACGTCCTGGGCGGTCGAGCCGTTTCGTGGCGGAGCGCGGACCCGTCCATTGCGACGGTCGCACCGGATGGCCTCGTCACCTCCGTGGGGCCGGGTCAGGTGGACATCATCGCGGCGGTCACCGGCCGTACGGCCACGGTCCGTCTGGTCGTGCGCCGTCTCGTGTTTCGAGTAAACCTGGTGCCCGACGCCGTGTGCCTCCGCCGCGGCTTCGCCACGGATCTCGCAATCGAAGCCTACGACTCGCTCGACGTCCGCCTGCCGACCGGCATCCGGCCCGTCGAATGGAAGAGCAGCGACGGCACCATCGGCGTCGTCACCCCGGCGGCGGGAGACTCGGCCCGGGTGCTGGGCGTGTCGGAGGGACAAGTGCTGATAAGCGCGACGCTGATGGGCCTGGCCGACACGACCGGATTCATCGTGGATCCCACCCCGCTTGGCGAGCCGCTCGAGTGCGGCAGCGGCGGCGGCGACGCGACGCAGGCGGTCGTGGGAAAGCAGTAGCCGCTACTGGCCGCTCACCAGGGCCGGGGCGCGTGTCGTCGCGGGTGGGCCGGTTCCAAGGGCGTTTGCGTCGAGATTCAGTCCGTCGTTCGGCCGGCCCCAGCAGTAGGCCACGTTGGCGGTGGTGACTCCGCAGGCGTGGGCGACACCCGCGTCGATGGCGCGGAACGTGAGGCCGCCCGCGACAAGGCGGGGCTGTGGCGGCGACGGTTGCGTCGCATCGCTGTCGATCCCGAGCTGTCCGAACGCGTTCGATCCCCAGCAGAATCCCACGCCCGGCTGCGTGACCGCGCAGGTGAGCGCCAGGCCCGCCGAGATCGTCGCGAACGTGCGCGAACCGCTCACCGCGACCTGGAAGGCGGAGAGCGTGGCGCTGCCGCCGAGGGTCGTGCCGAGCTGGCCGTTGGCGTTGTTCCCCCAGCACCAGCCGGCCCCGTCCAGGAGGCCGATCGCGCAGGAGTGACCATCGCCTGCCGCGATCGCGGAGAAGCGGCGTGACCCGCTGATCTGCGCCGGAACGAAATCGCCCGGGCTGGTCGGGCTGCCGCGGCCGAGCTGCCCGCTGGCATTGTCGCCCCAGCAGACCGCGAACCCCACGTCAGTGAGTGCGCACGCATGCCCGCGGAACGCGCTCACGACGTCGAAGGGGCCGCCCTGCACCTCCAGCGGGCGCGGGTTCGCGGTGGGGAGCCCGGCGTTCTCGCCGTTGCCGAGCTGCCCGTCGAAGTTGAGCCCCCAGCAGTACACCAGATCCGTCGTGGTCCGGGCGCAGGTGAACTGGGCGCCGGCGGAGACGTTCGTATAGCGGACCGCCGGGGCGCCCAGCGGTGCGACGACCGCGGCCGGGGTCTGGCGCGAGAACGTGTCGTCGGTGCCGAGCTGTCCCGCCGAGTTGGATCCCCAGCAGTACACGATACCGTCCCGGGCCAGTCCGCAGGCGTGATCCTGGCCGGCACTCACCGAGTCGAACCGCACGCCCACGGGCAGCGCAACCGCGGCCGGTTCGGCCCGGTTCTGCAACGAGCCGTTGCCAAGCGAGCCGCCGGCATTCCGCCCCCAGCAGTAGGCCGTGCCCACGGGTGTCACCGCGCAGGTGAAGTCAGTTCCGGCGCTCACCGAGCTGAATCTGAGCGTCACGCCCAATGCCGCGGCGCCGCTCACTCCCTCGGCGGTGGCGGTGATCGTCACGTCGCCGGGCGCGAGACCCTGCACCAGACCGGACGAGCTTACGCTGGCGAGCAGCGAATTGGAGCTCGCCCAGGTGACCGGCCGGCCGGTGATCGGATTACCGTCGGCGTCCTCCAGCGCGGCGGTGAGCTGGAGGCTTTCGCCGATGCCGACGCTGCCGGTTGCCGGCGTTACCGTGACGCTGGCGACCGGCGGCACGAACACCCGTACTTCCGCGGTCGCGCTTTGCCCCTCGGACGTGCCGGTGATCGTCACCGTGCCGGCGGCGACCCCGCGCACCACGCCCAGAGACGAGACCGTGGCGACCGCGGGAGCGGACGAGGTCCACGCGAAGACGCGGTTCGGAAGCGGCGCCGCGCCGGCATCGAACGCCTCACCCGTGAGCGTGCGCTCCGCGCCCACGGCGACATCGGCCGCGGCGGGGGCAACCGTGACCGACGCGACCGGCACCGCGCTGACGGTGAGCGGAACGGTACGGCTGCGGGTCTCCGACGTGGCCGTGATGTCGGTGATGCCCGCGGCGACCGCCGTGACCACACCATTACCGTCCACCGTGGCGATGGACGGGTCGGCGCTCGTGAAGCTGATGACGCGATTGGTCAGCACCGTGCCGTCGGCGCTCCGCGCCGTCGCGGTGAGTGCGGCGGTGGCGCCGATCCCGACGACGGGCGTGGCCGGCTGAAGCGTGACGCTGGCGACCGGGACGAGGTTGTCCGGGTCGACCGGCTCGCCGCTACAGGCCGCGACGAGCGCGACCCCAGCAAGAACGAGGCGGATCAGCCGATCGGACATGACGCGCCGGCCTCGGCGATCAGGTCTTCTATGGGGCGGGGCGGACCGAGGCTGAACCCCTGCGCGTAGTGCACGCCGACCTGACGGAGCGCCGCCACTATCTCCGGGGTATCGGCGCCCTTGGCGATGATCGGGATGCCCAGCACGCCGGCCGCCTCGCTCGCGGCTCGGGCGACGACGGCCTGAAGCGCATCGGCCTGCAGGCCGCGCGTGATGGACGCGCTCAGCTTCAGGAAATCGAGCGAGAGCGCCTTCAGGTGGTGCAGCGACGCGAGGCCGCCGCCGAAATCGTCCAGGGCGATGCGACAGCCGAGTGCCCGGAGGCCGCGGGTGAAGTTGACGGCGCGCGCGAGATCGGCGAGCACGGCCGGTTCGCCGATCTCGAAACAGAGCGAGTCCGGCGCGAGCCGATGCTGGGCCAGCTGCTGGCCGATGAGCGCGATCAGCGCCTCGTCGCCCAGCGAGCTGCCGCCAAGGTTGATGCAGCAGAGCGGCAGCCGCGGGCCCCCCTCGGCCGGGTGCCAGCCGGCTAGTCGGGCCATCGTGTGCTGAATGACCCAGCGGTCGATGACGGACATCAGGCTGTATCGCTCGGCCGCCGGCAGGAACGCCGCCGCGGGCAGCATCACCCCGCCGTCTTCCTCGAGGCGGAGGAACATCTCCCACAGCTCCGGCGGCGATGCGTTGGGGCCGAGCGGCAGGATGCGCTGGACCGAGAGGCGGAACCGGCTCTGCTCGAGACCGCGGGTGATGCGCCCGGCCCAGTCGGTGCGCTCGGCGGCCACCGACTGGTCCTCGAGCCGGGCCACGTGCACGCAGTTCCGGCCGGCGCGCTTCGCCTGGTAGCACGCGGCGTCGGCCGCCCGCATCGCATCGGCTTCAGTGGGCGTGGCGGTGGTGACCTCCACGAGCCCGATGCTGACGCCCAGGCCGAACGTCGCACCTTCCCAGGTGAAGCGGAAATCGGCCACTGTGGTACGGAGCGATTCGGCGATGCGCCGGGCCTGTTCCAGCTCGCAGTGCTCCAGCAGCACGGCGAATTCGTCGCCGCCGAGGCGGGCGAGTGTGTCGCGGCTTCGCAGCTCGGCTCGGAGCGCGCCGGCGAGCTGGCGGAGCAGGGCATCGCCCGCCCCGTGGCCGCACGAGTCGTTGACCGTCTTGAAGCGGTCGAGGTCGAGGTAGCAGAGGCCGTGCGTCGTGCCGGCCTCGCGCGCCGTCGTGACCACACGCGCGAGCCGGCGCTCAAACTCGGATCGGTTGATCAGCCCGGTGAGCCCATCGTGGGTGGCCTCGTGCGACAGCTGGCGGGCGATCTGCCGCTGCGGCGTGGCGTCGCGGAACACCATGACCACACCGGTGAGCCGGCCCTGCGCATCGGTCAGCGGGGACGCGGACTCGTCAATGGCGAACTCGATGCCGTCGCGCCGGGCCAGGAGCAGATGGCTGGTAAGCCCCATCGGGCGCTCCTCGTCGAGCACCCGCTCGGCCGACGTCTCCACCGGCTCGCGGGTGCCCTCGTGCAGCACGGGGCACACGCGCGTGAGTGGCTCCCCGCGTGCCTCGTCGCGCCGCCAGCCGGTGAGATTCTCGGCCACGGGGTTGAGATACTCGACGATGCCGCGGCTGTCGGTCGTGATCACCGCATCCGCAATCGATGCGAGCGTCACGAGCGCGCGTTCCCGTTCGCGGATGAGCGCGGCTTGCGCCGCACGCCGGTCGCTGACGTCGGTCTGCATGCCGATCATGCGAAGCGGCCGGCGGGCCGCGTCGCGCTCGACCACGCGCCCGCGGTCGTGGATCCAGCGCCACTCGCCGCCGCCATGCCGCAAGCGATACTCGGATTCGTAGTGCGCCGCGCGATCGTCCAGGTGCGCGGCGAGCTGCTCCCGCGCCGAGGCCAGATCCTCGGCGTGCATCAGCGCCTCGGGGAGGAGCCCGGGGCCGTCCAGCCGGCCGGCCGGATGGCCGAGCAGACGGGTCCAGCTCTCACCGAGGTGACGCACTCCCCGTCCGGCGTGCCACTCCCACATACCGGTATCCGTGGCGAGCAGCGCAAGCTTGAGTCGCTCCTCGCTGACGCGCAGCTCCTCCTGCGCCTGCCGAACCTTCGGCGACAGCGCTTTGGGCGACGCAGGAGACCGGGGGGCGCGAGTGCTCATATAAGGGGTTGAGGCAGCGAAATATGTACCTGAGCGTTACCGCTGGTAAGGTGGCAAAAAGCGGTCAGGTAGACGGTAGAGGCGGGAGAGACGGTAGAGGCGGCAAAGCAGGTTGTTGTGTGATGAAGGCTGCAAAGTGCAATTCTTTGCGGCCTTCCATCCGTCACAGCGACTGTACCCGTCTTTACCGCCTGTACCGCCCTTACCGCCTGGTTACGCTGCCTGACCACCCCGGCGCTTTTCCACTTGGTTCTTCAGCCAGTCAATCTGGTCTTTGATTGTTTGCCGGGTGGCGCGGGTGGCCAGCCACTCGAGTGCCCGCCTCCGCTCCTCTTCGGTGAACACCGGGCTGTCGACCAGGCGCTGGAAGAACGCCACCTGCTTCTCGGTCGGTGCGTACGGACGCGGCTCCGGACGATCCGAGGGTCCAGCGGGCCGGCGGTCATTCCGCTCCACCTCCCCGGCCGGCCGGCTCCCCGCCAGCGCGCCCTCGACCACCCGCGCCCGCCCGTCACCCCGCGCCCGCGCGATCACCTGCGCGCGGACGGAACCCGGGATGAGGCGGAAACCGCGGGGTGGTTGGAGCTGTCGCTTCGGCAGGAGGCAGCTGCGGAACGGCCCGGCTGCCAGCTCTCGCAAACCACATGTAAGACAAAATCTACCATGTAGTTACAAAACAAACAAGGGCCGCGCGGCGGCCCTGTCGTAACGGCGTTGTGAGTGGCTTAAGCTTCGTCGTCGCCTAGCTTCTTGTAGAGCCAGTACTCCGGTCCGGCGAGGTCTTCCGGCCAAGCCTCGATCTGCAACTCGCGGTGCAGGTTTCCCCGCCAGAAATCCTCGTCCTCGGCGGGCTCCCAGCCGGGAAGGCTGGACGCCCACGGAGCATCTCCTTCGGATTCCCAAGGTTGGCGTTCGTCATCGGACATTGTCGGTCACCCCCTGCCGGTGCCACACCGGCTCCAGCCTTGACCTACGCACTACCCATGCCGTCCGTCCGGCGGCTCGCCTCCGGACCTCGCGGGACTTCGGGCACCTCGGGCGCCTCCGGCGCTGCTCCGGGGACTAAGGGTAGTATCGGTGGGCGTTGCCGGACCTTGAGGTGGGCACAATCACATTCCCCTTCCAATGCCTCGACCCCAGCGCTACACTTCCGCCGCGTCGTTCGGGACGTGGCGCAGTCCGGTAGCGCACTGCAATGGGGTTGCAGGGGTCGCGGGTTCAAATCCCGCCGTCCCGATTTGCTCGGCCGGTCCGCTGGACCGGCCGTTCGCTTGTCTCCGCCGGGCCCTTCCCATCGCCCTCGTGACCTGGGTCACCGCCTCCGACCGTGTACCGATGGAACGTAAGGGCTCACCCCTAGGGGAGGGAGCCGATGTTCCGACGCGTTCTTGTACGGCGCATTCCCGTCGCGGGCGCCGCGCTGATCGGCGCGCTCGGCGCGACCGGTTGTGCGGCAAAGGTTACCCGCAAGGATTTCGACGCCGAGATGGTGAAGATCCGTGAGGAGATGCAGGCGTCCGACCGGCAGCTGGGCACCCGGGTGGATTCGGTGGCGCAGTTGGCCGCCGACCATCAGCGCCGGCTCGACGCGCTGGAGCAGGAGCTCCAGACGCTCCGCAAGGAATACAACGTCAGCATCGAGCGGCTGCAGGGAATGCTCAAGTTCAACGTACCGGTCCACTTCGAATTCGACCGCGCCGATCTGCGGGAGAGCGACCGGCCAGTGCTCGATCGTTTCTCAGCCGTGGTCCGTGAGCATTACCCCGACGCGGTGATCACGGTGGAAGGCTTCGCCGACCCGGCCGGCAGCGTGGCCTACAACCGCCGGCTCGGCAAGCAGCGGGGCGACGCGGTGCGCGAGTATCTGGCCACCTCCGGCGAGCTCGCCACCGAGCACCTCAAGGTTGTGAGCTACGGCGAAGCCCGTGAGCGGCAGGTGATCCCGGGGGCCGAAGGGCCCGATGGGCTGCCCAACCGGCGCGTCGCACTGGTGATTGATTATGCCGGCACCGGCGGGTCGGACGTGGCGATGCCTTGACCGATGGTCAGATGGTCAATGGTCGGATGGGCAGTGATGCGGACGCCTGCATCGCTGCCCATCTGTCCATCCATCCTCAACGCCGTTCAAGCACGATCTCCACCACCTCCGCCCGCTCGTCAGTCGCGGCGGTGACACTGGCCGGCGCGCTCCGCACCTGCCAGGCACCGGGGAACAGGAAGTCGTCGGACTTCACCTCGAGGGCGTGACGCGCGGGGCGGCGGGCGCGGAGAGAAAATTCGCCGCGGGAGTTGCTGAAGACGATCTGCCCGCCCAGGTCGATCGCCGCGCCCTCCACCGGCGCGCCGGCCTCGTCCACGACCCGCCCACGGATCACGTAGCGCGCAATTCCTCCTCCGCCGCCGATCCGCTGCGGCTGCACGCCGAACTCGCCCAGGTAGAGGAACGTGCCCGCGTTCGCCGCATAGTCGACCCGGCCGTCCGGCTGGACGTAGGTGCCGAGGCTGGTGGAGTAGCGGCCAAGCTGGAGCCGCGCGGTCAGGCTGATGGCGCTGCGGAACGGATCGAAGGGCGCAAACGGCTGGTGGACGATCTGATAATCCACGCCGATCTCGCCCACCGAAGTGAGCAGGCTGCCTCCGAACTGCACCCGTGGATCGCCGTCCTGCAGGGCGATCTGTTGGACCAACGACACCCGGGATGAAAGGCGCTCGCGCAGGTTGACGATCGGGGTGGTGGTCGCCGGCCGGCCCGTCGGCCGGCTCTGGAGCAGAAACGCTTCGGCATCGAGCCATCCGGTGAGGCGCCGTCCCACGGCGACATAGGAGCTGAAGTTGCGGATACCGTCCGAGCGCGAATCGTACAGGCCCACGCTCAGTCGGACGTCGCCGATCTCCCCGCCTGCGAACGCGGAGTTCCCGGTGGCGCGGATCGGCGCGCGGCCGTCGGCCGAATCCTGCACGAAGTTCTGGCGTCCCACGCCGACCGAGAACTCGGGCGCCAGCCGCCAGGTCAGCAGCAGGTTCTCGCAGTCCACCTCGGTCTGCAACGGCGCTGGCACCGCGGCGCGGCGGAAACGGTCGGGATTCCAGGCGTACGAAGCCCGAAGCCCGAGGCGCCCGCGATCGAGCGCGACGCTCGAGGCAACGTACGGCCGGCCCGCGCCGATGCCGGCAACGAGGGCGGTCGCGACCCCCGGCGCCGGTCGCCATTCGAGCCCGGGCACGGCGGTGTGCCGGGCGGCGACCACCGCGTTGCCGGTCAGTGTCAGCCGCGGGGAGAGGTCGTGCCGGATGAGAAACACGGCCATCGCGGCCTGCGCCTTCGCCGCGAGGAACGAGGGTGCCGACAGGCCCGCCGAGCTGGCGCCGCCGAAGGCCATCGCGGTCGTGCGCGCGCCGGTCCGGGCCCAGCTCGCGCCCTGCACGACCAATGCGTATCCGTTGCTGAAGACGTCGGTGGGATAGCGGAGCGCGAGCGCGTCATTGCCGAGCCGGAGGGTGTCCCGCCCGAATCCCTTACGCACGAAGGCGCCGGCCCGGAACCCGTTGAGGTAGCCGAGCCCGATCCAACCCTCCACTCCCTCGCGCCAGACGCTGGTGGTGATGCCGTATCCGCCGAGCAGCGAGGACCCGCCACCCGATACCTCGACGACGGACTGCGCCGCCGCGCGCCCGGCCAGAAGCGCGAGCGACGCGACCGATGCGAGCGCGAGGCCACGCGCGATCCCCGCGCGGCAAACGCGCTCAGTGCCCCGACCGCGCCCCGCTCGGTGGAGCATCGGTGCTTCCGGAACTGTCCGCCATCTGCATCGCCGGCGGCGCCGCGACGATGGACGTGTCGAAGGTGAACTTCGCGGTCCGGATCGCAAGACGGGTGGGTGGCGCGGCGCGCTGCCAGTCGAGCTCCACCCAGCGCTTCCGCCCCGGCAGGAGGGGGAAGCCTCCGGAGCGCGAGTCGCCGGCGGGCGAGTCGAAGGTCAGCTCCAGCACCCGCCCGAGCTCCGAGCCGGTGTTCTCGAGCAGCGCACGTGCCTTGCCGTGCGCCGGATCGACCTCGAAGCGGCGGACCGCCACCGACTCCCGCCGAAGCGGCGCCTTCTGGTTCAGGTAGACCACGTGCGGCAGCAGAATACGCACGTTGATTCCGTTGTCGGTACGGGCGCCGCTCAGGGCCGCCATAATCTGAAACCAGGCCGGGAGACTGTCCCCTCTGGCCTCATAGAACACGGTGTAGGTGCCCCGCGGGGGAATGCGGAAGCTGGTCGCGGAGAGCTTGACGCGCAGGCGCGTGGTATCGAGGGGTGCATCGACCACGTCGCCCCGGTCGGTGATGTCGAAGCCTTTGACCTCGAGCACTGCGGCGAGCGGGAAGATCGAGCCATTCACGAGCTGGAAGCTCGAGCGCGCCTTCTCCTGGTACTCGGCGATGGGGGGACTCACCGTCTGGGCGAAGAGCGGGAAGGCAAGTGTGAGTGTGAGTGCGAGTGGGAGTGGGAGTGGGAGGGCACCGCGCCGCGTGATGCGCTCACGCGGTGCCGGCCGACCCCTGATGTTTCCCGAGCCATGCTGCAGCATGATCCCTCACCATTGCCTGAGCTACTGCGTGACCGCCTGGATGTTGAGCGTTCCGGTATACGTGCCCGGTGGCAGCACGCCGGCACCGGTCAGATTCAGCTGGAGCTGGAGATTGTCGGACCGCGTCGTCGTCTTGTTCACGCCGGTGACGTTGATATTCAACAGTTGGAGGCTACCGCCCGCGGCGCCGATGCCACCGACGGGATTCTGGGTAAACGCGGTGAACGCCACCGGCACGCCGGTGGCCACCCGGCCCCACATTCGGCTCGACGGGATGGCGGTGCCGGTGCCAGCGCTGAAGAGCGCCTGGGCCGGCGTCGCGAACCACGCGAGGACGCGCACGCTCCCGGTCTGTCCCGGATTGAGATCCCACTGCGTCTGGATCACCACCGGGCTCGGAAAGTTGTTGATCGCGTTATCGGTGAAGCTCGGCATGCTCTGCGACGCACCCGAGGTGACCGCCAGCGAGAGGCGGCTGCTCTTCGCCACGGCCAGTGAGATGACCTGTGCGTTGGAAACGGTACCGACCTGGGCAGCCGCCTGCGCCGTTCCGGTCGCCGTGAAGGCGCCGAAAAGACACAGACGGAGCCAGGAGCGGGAGGAAGTCACGGGTGAGTTCGATTCGGACGGCTACTGAACGACGGCCTGCAGGTTGAGCGTGCCCGAGTAGGTGCCCGGTACCAGGGTCTGGCCGGTGAGGTCGATCTGGAGACCGAGGTTGTCGTTCCGGGACCCGCTCAGCGGCGGATTCGTAGGAGTCGAGAAGATCGCGAGGCTTCCGCCCGCCGAGCCGACGCCGGCAACGGCGTTCTGATTGAACGCGTTGTAGGTGGCGCTGCCGTTGAGCGACGCCTTCACCCACGACGACGGGATGGCATTGCCGCCGCTCACGAGCGCGTTGGCCGCGCTCCCGAACCAGCCGATCAGGCTGACCGACGCACCGGCGTTGAGGTCCCAGGTGGTCGTGATCGCCACCGGAGTCGCAAAGTCGTTCGTGGTGTTGTCGGTGAGGGTCGCCAAGCTCTGGGTGGCGCCGGAGGTGACAGCGACGCTCAGAAGTGAGCGCTTGGTCGCGTTGATCGAAACCTGCGCGATGTTCGAGGTGAGGCCGACCTGCGCCTCCGCTGCGCCCGCGCCGAGGGCCGCGGCCGCCAGGACGAGGAACGCGCGCGTCGCCACGTGGTGCATGCCGGATCTCCGCTGTTAAAGGTTTTCCGCCCGCCGTATGACGAGTCGGTGCACTCCGCGGGCGGCATTGACAAGTTCTATGCCATTTACGGCAGTTTCTGCGATACTGTCGAGTTGTTGGACGCCTTGGCACGCCTTGGTCGCGAAGATGGAGGGCACACTGGGCCGGACCTGCGCGGGGAATGATGCTGTGTTGAGAGGGGATGGCTGGAAGGAGCCGGGGGATCTGGCCGGAATTTATCCGTGGGGGCAGTCGATGTACTAGCCTTTGACAGAGCGAGCCGTGGGACACCGGCTCGCCTCATTTTGCGGCAGCGCTCAGTGGTCATCGTCGCCGGTCGGCCTGCTCCGGGTTCCCGGACGAACCAGCCGAATCGTTCCCTGGAAGCTCTCCAGCTCGAGCGCGGCTCCGCCGCCGCCCAGCGTGAAGTCGAAGCGCTTGCCGCGCCGCTCCGTCAGGGTGACCGGGAAGTCCGACACGAAATCGCCTTGAAAGGTCGAGACCGAGACCCGCGCATCGGTGCCCGCTGGCACCGTGATGGTGACGTCGCCGTTGTGGGTGACCAGGCGGTACCGGCCGCCGGACCGAATGGTGCCGTCGTAGACCAGGTCGCCATTGACGGTATTCGCGTCTACGCTCTCGGAGCGCATGCCGGCCAGCGTGATCCCGCCGTTCACGGTCTCGGCTTGCACCTCGCCCTCCGCGTTTCTGACCGTGACATCGGCGTTCACGGACCCCACATCGATACGTCCCTTCGCGCCTTCGAGCGTCACCGAGCCCTCGACGGTGCGGAGCGAGACGAGGCCGTCGCCGCCCTTCACGGCGATGTCACCGTTCACCGTCTCCGCCCGGATCGCGGCCTGCACGCCGTCCACCGTCATCGTGGTGTTCACGCCGTTGAGGTTGACGACCATCCACGCCGGCACGCTGATGTCGTAGTCCGCCTGCCCTGCGCGCTGACCGCTGGTGTGGACGCTCACCGCCGCAGGCGAGCGATCGATGGCGAGTCGTGCGCGCGGCGGCAGCTCGGCGCGCACCCGCACGGCGTTGCGGTTCCAGGCCCGCACCACGATCTCGCCGGCGTGCGCGTTCACCTCGAGGCGCTGGCTGCGCTCCACGGCGAAGGTGGTATCGGCCTGCGGCAACGCGAGCGCCGCGAGCAGGGCGAGAGTGGCGGACACGGGCGGTCTCCTTTCAGCTCTGAGCGGCGGCCAGCGCCGCCGCCTGCCGCAGCAGATCCAGCTTCTGCCGCATGGTGCGCGCGAGGTGCGCGTTGAGATAGGCGTTGCCCGGGTCGGCGGCGAGTGCGCGCTGGGCGTCGGCGATGGCGCGGTCGATCACCGCGAGATTCCGCTCGAGCACCTTCACCGTGCTCGGGTCGAGCGCCCCGCGTCCCGCGGCGAGGACCCGCTGCAGATCGGCGACCGCCGCGTCATAGCGGGGTGCCGCGCCGCCCAGCGCGGCCGGCGTCGCGAGACCTGGCGATGCGGCCGCGGGTGCCACGGCCGGTGCCGGGGTGGCCGTCCGGCCTGCCGCCCACCATGCCAGGCCTCCGGAGCCGGCCGCGATCGCAATGCCGGCGGCGGCGAGCTCGGGCCACGAGAACATCCACCGCCGGCGCGCGCGCGCGGAGGGCGCCGCGGCCGGGTTCGGCGGAGTCACTCGCTGGGCGGCGATCCGGTCGGCAATCCCATCCCAGAGGTCCCGGCCTGGCTGGGGCGCCGGGAGCGTGCGCGCGCGCATGACGACCCGGGTCAGGTCGGCGAGCGTAGTGCTGCACACGGGGCAGGCCGCGAGGTGGCGCTCCAGCGCCTTCCGCTCGTCGGCCGTCAGGTCGCCGTCGAGATACTCGCTGAGCCGGTCGGTCCAGGGATCGGTGATCATGGGCGGCTATCGGGCATTGGTCATCGACTATCGGTCATCGGTCATCGGTCGAGATAGCGCCGCAGTGCCATCCGAGCACGGTGCAGCTGCGACTTCGAGGTTCCCACGGCCAGTCCCAGCATGTCGCCGATCTCCTCGTGCCGGTATCCCTCGACGTCGTGGAGCACGAACACCTCGCGGGCGCCGGAGGGAAGCCGCGCGAGCGCGGCCTCGAAGTCCAGGGTGGTCTCCGGTCCCGCCCGCCGGCTCGGTACGGCGTCGAGCACCTCGTCCCCCTCGAGAAAGCGGTTTCGCCGGATGCCCAGCGTCTTCCGCCGGGCCAGGATCACGTTCACGCCCACGCGATGCAGCCAGGTCGAGAACGCGGCCTCACCCCGGTAGGTGCCGAGCTTCTGCCATGCGCGCACGAAGATGTCCTGAGTGACCTCGTCGGCATCCTCGTCGTCCAGCATGCGCCGCACCAGCGCGTATACCCGCCCGACGTGGGTCCGGTAGAGCCGCTCGAACGCGTGGCCGTCCCCGCTGGCGGCCAGGGCGGCCTCCACGGCATCGGCATCGTTCCGGTCGAGGGCTCGGTCGCGCTGCAGCAGCGTCGCTCCGGGTCGTCGGTTCGTCATGCACCGCGTTTGATCGCGGGTCGGGAGAGAAGGTTGCACTGCCCCTGGGCAGATGGGCAGATGGGAGAATGGGCTTGCAATGCCGCATTCGCCATCTGCCGAACCGCCCATCCCGGAGCTAAGGTTCTCCCATGACCAGCGCACATGCGCCGTCCATCGCGGCGCCGACCGGGCCGGCGCTCTCCTGCCGCGGCTGGCATCAGGAGGCCGCACTCCGCATGCTGATGAACAACCTCGACCCCGCCGTGGCTGAGCGGCCCGAGGAGCTGATCGTGTATGGCGGGAGCGGGCGGGCAGCGCGCAACTGGGCGTGTTACGACAAGATCGTGGAGACGTTGCGCCGGCTCGGGAACGACGAGACGCTCCTGGTCCAGAGCGGCAAGCCGGTGGGCGTTTTCCGCACGCATGACGAGGCGCCGCGGGTGCTGATCGCGAACGCCCATCTCGTTCCCCGCTGGGCGACGTGGGACGAGTTCCGCCGGCTCGAGGCGCTGGGACTCACGATGTACGGCCAGATGACCGCCGGCTCGTGGATCTACATCGGCACGCAGGGGATTCTCCAGGGGACCTACGAGACGTTCGCGGAGTGCGCGCGCCAGCACTTCGGTGGAACCCTCGCGGGGCGGCTGGTGCTGACCGCCGGGCTCGGCGGGATGGGTGGAGCGCAGCCGCTTGCGGCCACCATGAACGGCGCCGCCTTCCTCGGCGTGGACGTCGACGAGCATCGCATCCGGCGGCGGGTCGAGACGGCGTATTGCGACCGCATCGCCCACGACCTGGACGCGGCGCTGCGGTTGGTGCTCGAGGCCAGGGAGCGCCGGGAGGCGCTGTCCGTCGGCCTGGTGGGAAACATCGCCGAGGTGCTGCCCGAGCTGGTGCGCCGCGGCATCGTGCCCGATGTCGTGACCGATCAGACCTCGGCCCACGACCTCCGGGTGGGATACATCCCGGCCGGTGTGACGCTCGATGCCGCGGCGGACCTCCGCGACCGCGACGCCGCGGGGTACGAGGCGCGGGTGCTCGACTCGATGGTCGCGCATATCGAGGCGATGCTCGCGCTCAAGGGTCAGGGGTCGATCGTGTTCGACTACGGCAACAACCTGCGGGGGCAGGTCGCGGACCATCGCGGGCTCGCGCGCGCGTTCGAGATTCCAGGGTTCGTGCCGGCGTTCATCCGGCCCCTGTTCTGCCGCGGGGCCGGCCCGTTTCGCTGGGCGGCACTGTCGGGCGACCGGGCCGACATCGCCGCGACCGACCGCGCTGTTCTGGATGCGTTCCCGGCGAATGAGCCGCTGGCGCGGTGGATCCGCACCGCGGGGGAGAAAGTGGCGTTTCAGGGCCTCCCCGCGCGAATCTGCTGGCTCGAGTACGGCGAGCGCGCGGAGATGGGCCTTCGCTTCAATCACCTGGTCAAGACCGGCAAGGTCGCGGCCCCGCTCGTGATCGGGCGCGATCACCTGGATACCGGCTCGGTGGCTTCGCCGAACCGCGAGACCGAGGCCATGCGGGACGGCTCCGACGCCATCGCCGACTGGCCGCTGCTCAACGCGCTGCTCAACACGGCCTGCGGGGCGAGCTGGGTCTCACTCCATCACGGCGGCGGGGTCGGGATCGGGTATTCGATCCATGCCGGCATGGTGATCGTGGCCGACGGCACTACGAGCGGCGACCGACGGCTGGAGCGCGTGCTCACCGCGGATCCGGGAACTGGCGTGATGCGCCACGCCGACGCCGGCTACGACCTCGCGATCGAGACTGCGCGCGAGCGAGGCGTGGATCTGCCCATGCTCTCCTGATGGTGAACCACAGAGGACGCGGAGGGCGCCGAGAACGACAACTGCAAGGGCAAACCGCAGAGGCGCAGAGACGCGGAGAGATCGCGACAGACCACAAAAGAATCGCCACTGCGCCCTCTGCGTCTCTGCGTCTCTGCGGTTTGCGATTCCCCTCGGAGTGGCAGCTCTCCGTGTTCTCTGTGTCCTCCGTGGTTCAACCCGACAGATGCCGGCGCTGACCAACATCGGATGCCTTGCGACCTGCGCGGCCGGAGCCGGGCAGGCGGACGCCGGGTTGATCCCCAACGCGGCGCTCGCGTGGGAAGACGGGCGGATCGTCTTCGCCGGGCCGGAGGAGCGGCTCCCCCCGCTGGTGCGGGACGACGTGCGGGACGCGGGCGGTCGGCTCGTGATTCCCGGACTGGTCGACTGCCATACTCATCTTGCGTTCGGGGGCTGGCGCGCCGAGGAGTTCGAGCAGCGCATCATCGGCCGGACCTACCTGGAGATCGCCGCGGCCGGCGGGGGTATCGCCTCGACCATGCGTGCCACCCGCGCCGCGGGCACCGACGCGCTCGCCCGGCGGGCGGCTCGCGTGCTCGAGGGCATGCTCGAGCTTGGCGTGACGACGGTCGAGTGCAAGAGCGGCTACGGGCTCGACCTCGAGCATGAGCTTCGGCTGCTGCGCGTCTACGCGCAGCTCGCCCGCACCGCCGCGCAGCGCCTGGTGCCGACGCTGCTCGCGGCGCACGTCGTTCCGCCCGAGTACCGGGACCGGCGCGAAGCCTACGTGCGGCTCATCATGGAGCAGATCGTGCCCGCCGCCGCTCGGGACCGGCTCGCCCGCTGCTGCGATGTCTTCGTCGAAGCCTCCGCGTTCAGCGTCGACGAGGCCCGTCGGATCCTGCTGGCGGGGCGGGCAGCGGGACTGGCGCCTCGGCTTCACGCCGACCAGCTCGGCGCATCCGGCGGTGCCGAGCTCGCGGCGGAGGTCGGCGCGCTCTCCGCCGACCACCTCGAATGCGTCACGCCGGCGGGCATCGCCGCGCTCCGCGCCGCGGGCGTCGTGGGAGTGAGCCTTCCGATCGCGACCCTCTACCTCGGCCAGCGGCCGATGCCCGCCCGGTCCCTCATCGAGGCGGGGGTCGCCGTGGCCGTCGCCACCGACTTCAACCCCGGATCCGCGCCGAGCTGGCACCTCCCGCTTGCGCTCACGCTTGCCTGCACGCTTCAGCGGATGACGCCGGCGGAGGGGCTCAAGGCCGCGACGCTCTACGCCGCCCGGGCGGTCGGGCTGGAGGGGGAGGTCGGCTCGCTGGAGGCGGGGAAGGCCGCCGACTTCGCCATCGTGGACGCGGCGGATCCGCGCGAATGGCTGTATCATTTCCGGCCCAACGCCTGTGTAGAAACAGTCGTGTCCGGCGTGACCCGCTGGCGCGCGGGATGAGCCGCCGCCCCGCACCTACTGGCGCAAACCGAGTCCCCATCCCATCTTGGTAGGCCTTGCCGCGGCCGGCGGCGCACGTCCGCCCGGCCCCTCTTGGATATACAAACGGAGGGTATTGTGATGACGGTTGGGCTTCGTAGTGCGACCGCTCTCGCCTCCTCGTTCTTGGCTGCAATGGTGGTCGTGACGGGCTGCGGCGAAGGCGGAAAGTACGCGGGGACCTACAAGCGGGATCTGTACGGCGAGGGCGAGGTGCAGATGAAGCTCGGAGGCGACGGCATGGTCGACTTGACGCTTCCTTCACCGCGCTGGGCTGCCAATCCCAACATGAAGGGCAAGGGCTCGTTCAAGGGTGACACGCTGATCTTCTCGGCCGACACCTCGGCGGCGGCCTGCCAGACGAGCGAGGCCCGCTACGTGCTGAACCAGGGCGAAGGCGGCCTCCGGATCGCCGGAGTCGGCACGGACGCCTGCGGCGGCCGGCGCGCGGCGCTGGTCGGGAGCTGGGAAAAGGCTTAGCGCGGGCGAAATGTCGCGCTTGGGAAGCCAGGAACGGGGGGCCACCGAATGCGGAGGCCCCCCGTTGGCTGTTTGGTCATCCCGCCCTCCGGTTTGAGCTTGGCCGGGCGTTTACTTCGGTGCCCCGGGTGCCCGGTGGGGCCGTCCCGCTGCGAGGCGCTCCTCGCTCCGGGCCTTGACATAGGCATACACCTGCTCGATGCGCTGATCGTCCAGCAGATCCGCGAACCCCTTCATCTCCTTGTTCTCTGACCCGTTCCGCACCATCACCTTGAAAGAGTCGACCGTGACCCCGCCTTCGGGAGACACGGAATACCGCAGGTCAGGTGCGTCGGCGGTGCCGACCGCGTCGGGCGCATGGCAGCGGTCGCAGTACACGTGATAGTATCTCCATCCCTGGTACTCGGCGTCCGTGACGAGCAGCTGGTCGCGGGATGGGTCCGGAGGCGAAGTCGGAGGAGCGGCAACCGGCGCGCTCGGCGGCGGGGCCGGCTCGACGGTGGGAGCTGCGGTTTCACTCGCCGGGCGGGTACACCCCAGCATGCATGCCAACACGGTCACCGCGAGGGCCCGGGTTCTCATCCGTGCCCCGCTGACATTCCTTGCCGCTTATCCATCTGGTTCCCCTGGCCTCCACGCAAGAGAGCCCGACCAGCGAGCGAGCCCGTTCTCCGAGTGCCACAACTGCATTGTTGCTACACCTGCACCACCGCCTGCCCCCAGCGTTCGGGATCCTTGTCCTCCTGGAAAAGCGTCGAGAGATCGACGATCACGGTGTCCCCTTCGCGGCGGAGCGCATACCGGTCCATGCCACGGGTGGCACGACCCGCGAGGAAAGCACCATCCGGCTGAAACGTGCTCTTGTGCTTCGGGCACTGAAAGCGTCGGCCCTCGTCCTGCCACCGCAGGGCGGTACGCTGGTGGGGACACCACAATGCGAAGGCGTAGACCCGGCCCTGGTGGCGGACCACGATGACCTCGTGTTCCCGGTCAATGGCCGCCCCATCCTGCTGAGGGATCGGATACACGGCCTGGCCACCATCGAGGTGGAGCGCCGCAGTGAGGTTGAGGGGGAATCCCGGGGAGTTGCTCGGCGCCGCGCCGAGGGCCACGGCGCAGCCGATCAGCGATGCTGCCTCGCGCAGGAAGTCGCGGCGGGATGCCACCGCCCCGCAAATTCCGCAGAGAGCGTCGGGAGGTGCGACCTGCTGCTGGTGGGGCTGCATCGAGCTCTCCACGGCCGAGTGGTCAGCCATTAGCTCATCAGGACCGTGCCGGCGAGAATGAGGCCGAGCCAGAGCCCTATGCTCGCGGCGGAGATGTAGCGGAGGCGGGACCAGAGCACCGGTGAGTCGGGTTCGCCCTCGCGGAGTGCGGTCTCGGTCCGGGCCAGGATGTAGCCATTCGCCAGGAGGAGACCGAGGAGGAGCATCTTCACCCAGAACACCGGCGAGCGCGCGAAGGTCTGGACATCGGCAGCCCACAGTAGGAACCCGCTGCCCAGCGCCATCACCAGCCCCACCAGCACCGGTCGGTGGATCGTGTGGAGGTGCGCCAGGTGACGTATCTGGCCGGAGAGTCGGGCGACTCGCAGCGCGATGAACGTCTCCCGGTCGGTGGCGATGGCGAAACCGCCGCCGAGGAAGATGCCTGCCAGATGGAGAAAGGTGAGCGTGGTCTGAATCGTCGGGCTATCGCCGTACAGCGAGGCCCAGGGTTGGGCGAGGCGCGCAAGCTGGTCAACCAGATCCGTGTCCGTTGACATCGCCAGCCTCGTTGTCTTTCTCGGCGGCCCGCCGCCGGGTGGACCGATCAGGCACACCTCAAAGGGGTCACCAAAGGGCAGCGGGAGTTTCCATCAAACTACCTCCCGCCCCAGTCCAGGCAAGACTTGCCGCGCAGGGGGCAGGCGTCCATCGGTTCGAGCGCGCCTACGACCGCCGGCCGGGGGAAACGAGAGAGCGCAAGGCGCGGATGAGGCCGCCGAGGACACCCCCGCGCCCGGCGGGAGTGCGCTCGGCTGGCGGCGTCCCAGGCGGCTCTGCGCGACCCATGGATGCGTCCGGCGGGTCACCAGACCCGGCCCGGCTAGTCGCCGCCGCAGGTGTCGATCCCGCATGCCGCTGGGGAAGCGCGGCCGCGAACTCCTGCATCGTTCCGAATCGCTCCGCCGCGGATTTGGCGAGCGCCTTGCTGATGGCTTGATCGACCGCCGCCGGCACGTCGGCCTGCAGCCGCTGAACCGACGGAACCGGCGCACGGAGTATTCGCGTGGCCAGCTCCTTGAGCGACCGCCCGGTGTACGGCGGCCCGCCCGTCAGCATCTCATACAGGATGCATCCCAGGCCGTAGATATCCGCCCGCTGGTCAAGGTCGCTGTCCTCGCGGAGTTGCTCCGGGCTCATGTAGAAGGGGGTACCAACGATAACGCCGGTCTCGGTGAGCTTGCGATGGTCCGCAGTAGCGAGGGCTCGGGCCAGCCCGAAATCCGCGATCAGCGCATGTCCTCCCGCGAGGAGGATGTTCTCGGGCTTCACATCGCGGTGCAGCACCCCGCGGCTGTGGGCGTACCCAAGGGCCTGGGCCACGTCGTGGGTGATCTGGAGCGCATCCTCAAGCGAGAGTCGCCTTTCCCGCCGCAGACGTCCGTAGAGCGACTCGCCCTCGACATATGGCATGATGTAGTAGAGGAAACCGCGGGCGTTTCCTGAATCGTAGAGCGGCACGATGAGCGGGTGGGACAGTGAGGCGGCGATCTCGATCTCGCGGAGAAAACGCTCGCTGTCGAGCGCACCGGCCAGACTGGGGTGCATGACCTTGACGGCCACCGGTCGACGATGGCGGACGTCGCGCGCGAGAAACACGGTCGCCATGCTGCCACGCCCGAGCTCGCGTTCGAGCGAGTAGCGGTCGCTCAGGGCTTCCGCCAGCAACTCCCGCACCGCCGTCACTGATGCCGCCAGGTCGGGGAAACGCGTCCCATTCGCATGATCAAGACCGAATGGTAATCGCATCGACGGCTCGTTCCCCCCTGCGCGACGCTATACGTACGCGCGGCGAAGCATCTCGGCTGCCGAGTCGTCCAGGCGGTCGGCCCACCGAAGCTGGTCGAAGAGCTGGAGCAGGTGGTCCTCAGCCACCCGCCGCCGCCGGAGCTCGGCAAGGTCGTACACGAGCCGTCCCCGGTGCATGACGAGTACTCGATCTCCCAGCTGGACCGCCTGGGTGAGCGAGTGCGTGACCATCAAGGTCGTGAGCCCGCCCTCGGTGATGACTTCCTGCGTCAGCCTGATGACCAGCTCCGCACTGCGCGGGTCGAGCGCCGCGGTGTGCTCATCGAGCAGCAGAAGGGTCGGACGGACCATCGTCGCCATGAGCACCGTGAGCGCCTGGCGCTGGCCACCCGACAGCACCCCGATGGGGGTATCGAGACGTTCCTCGAGGCCCATCCCCAGCCGGGCCACCTTTTCCCGGATTGCCCGCCGACGATCGGGCGCCAAAGCCGGGCGGAGCCACCGTTGCCCCCCGCGTCGGGCCGCGAGCATCAGGTTCTCTGCGACGCTCAGGTCGGCCGCGGTTCCGGCAAACGGATTCTGGAAAACCCGGCCGATCATCCGAGCTCGCCGCTGCTCCGGCCAGCGGGTCACCTCCCGTCCATCCAGGTAAACCCTGCCGGCTGCAAGCGCCACGCTGCCGGCAATGGCGCTGAGGAGGCTGGACTTGCCCGACCCATTGGTGCCAAGAACCACGGTGAAAGTGCCCCGCGCCAGCTCCAGATCGATTCCGTCGAGGGCCCGCACTTCGTTCGGCGTGCGCCGATGGAACACCTGCGAAACGGACTCCAGCCGAAGGGCGATCTCAGGCATGGCTCGGAGCCCGCCCTGCCGAGCGTCGGCGCCGGGCTCGGCGGACCAGGTCCGGGAGCACGAGCACGGTCAGGACGATGAGCGCGGTCACCAGCTTGAGCGCATTCGGGTTCAGCCCGGCCCTCACCGCCACCGCGACGAGCAGGCGAAAGACCACCGCACCCGCGACCGCTCCGGCAATCCAGCGGCCGAGGGGGCGCTTCCCCAGCAACGTCTCCCCGACCATGAGGGTTGCCACCCCCGTCACTACCGTCCCGATGCCCATCTGGATGTTCGCGAAGCCCTCGTATTGAGCCAGAAGAGCGCCCGCAAGCGCGATGAGGCCGTTCGCGAGGCCGAGGCCGAGCACGACCATGCGATCCACGTCGATGCCGACGGCCTTGGCCATCTGCGGATTGTTTCCCGCGGCTCGCATCGCCAACCCGAGATCGGTTCCCATGAAGAGCGCCACCGAAAACGCCAGTCCGACGGCCAGCAGCGCCATCAAGACCAGGGTGGCGAGGCTACCCCCGCTCACGGTCGTGCCGAGCACCGTAAGACCGGGCGGAACCCCGAAGAGCCGCTGGCCGAGCCGTTCGGCCAAAGTCACGAGGCTCTGGGCCGAGGCGAGGGAAACGTTGCCACTCCCCATGATGAAAAGGCTCACCGAATAGAGCGCAGTGCTGGTCAGGACCCCCGCCAGCAAAGCACTCACCAGGAATCGCGTATGAAGGACCCCGGTGATTGCCCCGGCGACGACACCTGCCATGGCGCCGAGGGCCGTGGCCGCAAGCGGGGGCACCTCCTGCACGAGGAGAGCGGCGACGACGGCCGCGCCCACCCCGAACGACCCGTCGGCAGTGAGGTCGAGCGTATGGTAGATGCGGTAGCTGATGAAGACGCCGAGACTGAGCGGCGCGAGAATGAGGCCGATCGTCGCCGCTCCGATCAGCAGATTCACGACCCGGCTCAGCAGACCTGGGTGATGGGTGCGACCCAGCCGACACCGCGAACGAGTGCGCTCTCGCCTAGCCCGGCCTCACCACGATCGTCCCATACGAGGTGCAGCACATCGCGGAGTTGATGGTTCGCGAAGAGCCCCCTCAGCAGGGCGGTGAGCTCCACCGTGCGCTGAGGCAACGGATGGTAGGAGAACACCGCGGCGTGAAAATGCCCGTAGAGCTTTCCCGTCCCCCCGAGCGGACGGAGGTGGGCAGCGATGGCGCCCTCCGGTGCCCTTGCGACCACCCCAACAATGACCGTGGTCGTCATGGAGTGAGTACGCTCCGGCGCGAACGACAGCCACTCGCGTACGGCGGGCACCTCGAACCGGATTGGCGCAAGGCCGAAGGCTGGTGACCGCCGGAGTCTCGCCCCGGAAAGCCCGGCCGTCTCGCCGGCGATGACGAGTCCGGCGAGCCTCCCCCCGACGGCTTCGAGACCGATGGTCGCCAACTCGGAAAGGGGGACCGCCTCCGCCTCCGGCTTCGTGCTGAATCGCACGAGCTGTGAGAAGCCGCCCTCGCAGGTCAAACCCGACGCCAGCACCGCACGCGGGGGGACCCGCCCGCCACCGACGAGGTAGTCGGCCATCCGGGCGCCATCACTGGGGAAGTACGCGACGCACCCCGCCACCGCGACCAGCTCCCCGAGCCGTTCATGGCACTCCTCATAGTCACCCCCGATGGCGCCGAGGCCGAGGCCGAAGGCGCCATCCGGAAGGCCCACCGTGCCGCAGTCGCCGGGTCCAAAGGGAGCCCGAGTAAGCTGATCGGGGTCGCCGTGCAGGTGACAAATCAACGTGCCCTGTGGAATGCTGGACGATAGTTCGTACTGGCCGTTTCTTGCGAACTCAGCCCGGGAGTGCCAGGAAGACTGCCGGAGACCCGTCGGCCCGGAGCCGGGACCTTCGGCCGCATCGAAGCGCGAGTCCCATCCGGCAATCGCGAACATCTCGCGTACCGCTGGCGGCAGTGACGTCAGGCGCACCTCACCGCGCAGAACGGCCAGCTCCTCCTGCCAGCGTGCCAGGACCCTGGTGGCCGCGGAGCTGACATACGTGACCCCGGAGAGGTCGATGATCAGCGACCGCACGCCGTCCTGGAGGAGGTCCTCCAAGGTGTTGGACAGGTGTTCGGACCATTCCCGGTCCAGGCGTCCCCCGAGCCGCAGGACTGCGGAGCCTCCCTCGCGGGCGGCGTCGATCTTCATTGCTTCTTCGCGCCCTCGCCCACGACCGAGTCAGCCTGTTTCACGAGGTCCGGTGGCAGGGTGATGCCGATCTTGCCAGCGTCGCCCGGATTCACGACCAGCTTCGTGGTCTCGACCCGGTAGAATGGAATCGACGCAGGACTCTCGCCCTTGAGCACCCGCGCGATCATCTTGCCCGCCTGCACACCGCCTTCCTGAAAGTCCGGGTAGAAGGAAAGGATGGCTCCCTGTACTACCTCGAACGGTGACGGGGAGAACACCGGCACCCGGCATTCGCTGGCCGCCTTGATGAGGCTCGCGAATCCCGCGTGGGCGACGTTCCCGAAGAGCTCGATCGCATCGACCTTCTGGCTGCAGAGCGAACGAGTGGCGTCGCCAACCTCGGCGACGTTGCTCACCGGCACGGCGGTCACCTGCAGGCCCGCCTGCCGAGCTGCCTTCGTCATTCGGTCCTTGAAACTGACCGACAGCGCCTCTTCCGGGCTGAAGAGAACTCCGATCCGACGCGCCTTGGGTACGGTCCGCCGGATGAGCTCCACCCGCTTGGTCTGCTCCGGATCGCCGAAGCCGGGCGAGTATACGCCGGTGATGTTGGGAAGGTGGTTGCTGTCACTGGTACCCGCGCCGGCCGCGAATGGGTCGGACAGCAGGTGGAAGACGACCGGCATCGATTTGGCGCGTTGCACCGCTGCCTGGAGGGTCGCGTCCTGCAGGGTGACGATGACCTTGGCCTTGGCGTCAATGGCTGCGTCGATGAGACTCGG
This sequence comes from Gemmatimonadales bacterium, assembly GCA_050733215.1. Lineage (GTDB taxonomy): Bacteria > Gemmatimonadota > Gemmatimonadetes > Gemmatimonadales > GWC2-71-9 > DASQPE01. The sequence goes on along the minus strand of JBOHSN010000043.1, from coordinate 3,984 downwards.
GAGCGTGGCCAGATCACCCTGCGCGCTTGAGATCTTGAGCTCGTAATCCCGGCCGCGCTCCATATCGGATTCCAGCAGCCCCACCCTGATCGCGTCCTCAGCCCACTCGCGACCCATCCAGTCGGCGGCGCGAATGACGGCGACCAGTGGTTTGGGGCCAGCATCGGTGGCGCCGGCGACAGCCGGAGACTGGTCCGTTCCCGGAGCCTTGGCGTCCGGCTTGCTGGTGCAACCGCTACCGAGCGCGAGGCAGGTCGCGAGGCTGACGAGGCGTACGGATGCAACCGGCAGGGGGAGCCAGGGGTGGCCGTTCATTGTTGGGGGCCTCTCAAGGTTGAGCTGAGCGAACCGGCGCCAGCACGACAGTTGTTGCGGTGACCCTTGTCCCGGACGCTGCGTGGTCAGCCGAGTCCCAGCTTCTGCAGCAACGCGCCGTACCGCGGGTCCGAACGCAGGGGTTCAGCCCAGGGGGCGACCTTCAGGAACAGCAGGCCGGGTTCCCGAACCTCGTACCCCCGCTCCAGCTGCTCGAAGGCTCGATCCTTCGCGTCCAGCGCCGTGAACAGCATCGCCGACAGAAGAGCCATCCGGTTGTCGCTCGCCAGCTTGGGTTCCAGCTCCCACAGGATTCCGCTGGCCTCTTCCTTATTCCCCGAGGCGGCGCAGGCGTAGGCCAACGTCAGCTTCTTCAGGGTGCGGAGTCCCGGCCGCTCGACCTCCTTTCGGATATCGGCGATTGCCTGCTCGTATGCTCCCTGCGCGACGTACACCCACCAGAGCACCAGGCGGGCGCCGAGGAAATCGGGGTTCATCGCCAGCGCCTTCCGCAGCTCCTCGATCGCCACGTCGTAGCGGCGGGCGAAATAGAGTATCCATCCCACGGCCCGGTTGACGGGGACGGAGAGGGGGTCGAGTTGCTGGGCTTGCTTGATCTCCGCGAGCGCTTCATCGTGCCGGCCCAGCGCGGCCAGGTACTCGGCGTACCACTCGTGCGCCATGACGTAGCTCGACTTGAGCTCGAGCGCGCGCTTGAACTCCCGCTCCGCTCCCGACCAGTCGAGATCGCCGAGCCAGCGGGCGTAGGCCAGGGAGGTGTGCGCCTCGGCGAGGCTGTCGTCCATGTCCAGGGCCTTCAACGCCATGGCCTTCGCCTGCGCCAGGTACTCCGCCGGGGGCTTGGAGCTGAACCCGATGCTCAGTAGCTCGTAAGCATCGGCCAGGCCGGCGTAGGCGACGCCGTACCGGGGATCCTTGGCGATGGCCAGTTGGAAATAGTCGATTCCCTTCTGCACATCCGCTTCGGACCATTTGTTGGCGTGAAAGCGGCCCAGGAGATACAGGTTGTACGCGTCGGCGTCGGCGGTCGCCTTCTTCTCGACCCGCTGCTTCTCCTCCGGGGACAGGGCCACGGATAGCGCACCTGTAATCTGCTGCGCGACCTCGCTCTGGACTTCGAAGATGTCGTCCAGCTTCCGGTCGAACGTATCGCCCCACAAATGCTGTTCGGTCCGGGGATCGACCAGGTGCGCGACGATCCGCACTCGCTGCCCGGCCTTACGGACGCTGCCTTCGAGGATCGCCCCCACCCCGAGCTCCTGCGCGATCGCGGCGATCTTCTTGGTCGTCTTCTTGTACTGCATGGTCGAGGTGCGGGAGATCACCTTGAGCGCGCTGATCTTGGAGAGCTGGGCAATGATGTCGTCGGTGATCCCGTCACTGAAGTACTCGTTCTCGGGGTCGGTGCTCATGTTCTCGAACGGCAGGACGGCGACCGACTTCGCGGCGGCGAGTTCCTTGACCATTGCCTGCGCCGCGCCCACCGCGATGGCTACGGTCGCGGAGGTGCCCAGGGCCTCGGCGAACTGGGCAGCCGTCGTGAACCGATCGGCCGGCAGGTTGGCCATCGCCTTCTGGACCGCGGCATCCACCGCTTCGGGAACTAGCTCGCGGAACGTCCGCACTGACGGAACCGGGCCGGTCAACCGGTTCGCGATGATGGCGGTGAGCGATGATCCCCGAAACGGTGGCTCGCCCGCCAGCATCTCGAAGAGGACGCAGCCCAGACTGTAGATATCGCTGCGGCTGTCGAGGTTCGGGTCTCCGTCGATCTGTTCCGGGCTCATGTAGGCCGGAGTGCCGATTACATGCCCGGCCGAGGTCTGGGCCGCCCCGAGGGCACGGGCGATGCCGAAATCCGCCACCAGCGCGTGACCCGAGTCCTGCAGGATGTTCGCCGGCTTGATATCCCGATGGACCACCTTGGCGCCATGCGCGTAGCTCAACGCATCCGCCACCTCGCGGGCGATCTGGAGCGCGTCGCCGACGGGGAGCTGGCGTTCCCGCGCAAGGCGCTGCCGCAGGGTATCTCCCTCGATGTAGGGCATGACGTAGTAGACCAGCCCATCGACTTGGTCCGAATCGTAGAGCGGCAGGATGTGAGGGTGGTGGAGGCGAGCCGCAATCTGAATCTCCTGCAGGAACCGGGTGGGCCCTACCTCCGCGGCCAGGTCGGGGCGGAGGACCTTCACCGCAACCGCGCGCTCATACTTGAGGTCGTGGGCCAGGAAAACCTTCGCCATCCCGCCCTGCCCCAGTTCTCGCTGGAGCCGGTAGCGGGCAGCGAGCGCCGCGCTGAGGCGTTCAAACAGCTCGGACATTATTGCACGACTCCAGGAGACGCCGTCGCCTGGCCAGCGTCGACGTATCCATGTGCGTTCGCCGTCACCACCCTCAGCCGGTTTGGCCGCGTTTCTGGCTCAATATACGGACAAACTCGGGTGTCGCAAATCGATCTCCGCACCGTGTCCAGCGCGTCCGGGCGGTGCCGACCGCGTTGCATACCCGACTGTTCACTCGTCCTCTCGTTTCTCCGCAGGCGCCGGCCACTGCTGCGTCACGCAATGGAAGGCGCCCAGGCCCCAGACGAGGTCGGTGCAGTCGATCGCCACGACGCGCCGGTTCGGAAACAGCCGCTGGAGCTTCGCGCAGACCACGGCGTCACGCGCCCGGTCGTAGCCGGGCACGAGCACGACCCGGTTGCCGATGTAGAAGTTGGCATAACTCGCGGGGAGGCGCTGCCCGTCCTCGTAGAGCGGGGGCGGCATCGGCAGCGTCTCGATCCGGAGCGGCCGTCCGTCCTGGTCCGTCATCCGGTCCAGTCGCTCGAGGTTGTCCCTGAGCGGCGCGAAGTTGGCGTCGGCTGGGTCGTCTTCCAGGACGGTGACGACGGTCTGCGGGTCGACGAACCGGGTCAGGTCGTCCACGTGTCCGTCGGTGTCGTCGCCCTCGATGCCGTCCCTCAGCCAGAGAATGTTCGTCACGCCGAGGTAGCTGTGGAGGTACCGCTCGATCTCGCGGCGCGACAGGTGCGGGTTCCGGTTGGGATTCAGGAGGCACGCTTCGGTCGTGAGGAGCGTGCCGCGTCCGTTCACGTCGATCGATCCGCCTTCCATAACGATGCCCGGCGTGAACACCGGCAGGTCGAGTTCGCGGGCGATGCGGGTCGGCACGACGTCGTCGAGATCCCACGGAGGATACTTGCCGCCCCAGGCGTTGTAGCCCCAGTCTACGATCGCCTGCTCACGGCGGCCCCCGGGCGCCCGCTCGATGAAGATCGGCCCGTGGTCGCGGCACCACGCGTCGTTGGTGGGATGGTGGTGGAAGAAGACGTTGCCCGTGCCCACGCCTTCGTCGGCGAGCAGGCGGCGCACGTCGTGCTCCATCGCCGGCCCCCCGACGTTGATGTGCACCTCCTCACCCTCCGCAAGCTCACCGACCATGCGCGCGAAGATGCCCGGCACCGGGCCGAACCTGCCCGGCCACGAGGCCTCCTTATGCGGCCAGCTCAGCCACGTCCCGCGATGCGGCTCCCACTCCGCGGGCATCCGGTAGCCCATGTCAGCGGGCGTTCGCTTCATTGGCTTGGCTCCGAAAACGACGATTCACACGGAGGCGCGGAGGCCGCGGAGAACTGCTGTTTTTCTC
>JBOHSN010000042.1:0-30839 GCA_050733215.1 Gemmatimonadales bacterium | reverse complement strand
GGGAGGCGGAGGAAGCCTCCGCCTCCTTCCGACTCCCTCCCTCTCCCGTCTTCTCCCGCCCTCTCCCGCCCTCTTCAGACCAGGGCATCATGGCTCGGAGCGTGCGCCCAACCCGCTCGATCGGGTGGTCGTCGTCGGCCTGGCGCATCCGCTCGAAGTTGGGCCGGCCCACGCGATTCTCTGCCAGCCACTCGCGCGCGAAGCGCCCGTCCTGGATCTCCTGCAGAATCCGCCGCATCTCGGCGCGGGTCTCGTCGGTGACGATCCGCGGGCCGCGAGTGTAGTCGCCGTACTCTGCGGTGTCGCTGATGGAGTAGCGCATGAACCGGAGCCCGCCGCGGTACATCAGGTCCACGATGAGCTTGAGCTCGTGCAGGCATTCGAAGTAGGCCATTTCGGGCGAGTACCCAGCCTGCACCAGCGTCTCGAAGCCGGCCTTCACCAGCGCGCTGGTGCCGCCGCAGAGCACCGCCTGTTCCCCGAAGAGATCGGTCTCGGTCTCCTCGCGGAACGAGGTCTCGATGACGCCGGCCCTGGTACAGCCGATGCCGGCGGCGTAGGCCAGCGCGTTGGCCAGCGCCTCCCCGCTCGCGTCCTGGTGCACGGCGACGAGCCCGGGCACGCCGCGCCCTGCCTCGTACTCGCTCCGCACCAGGTGCCCCGGCGACTTGGGCGCCACCATGGAGACATCCACGCCCGGGGGCGGGAGGATTTCGCCGTAGTGGATGTTGAACCCGTGCGCGAACATCAGCGTCTTGCCCGGCGCCAGGCCCGGCGCCACGCCGCTCTCGTACACCGCCCGGCCATCCTGATCGGGCACCAGCATCATGATCACGTCGCCGGCCTGCGCCGCCTCGCCCACCGAGCGCACCTCGAGCCCGGCGGCGCGCGCCTTGGCCCACGAGCGGCCGCCCGACCGGAGCCCGACGATCACCCTGGCACCGCTCTCCTTGAGGTTGAGGGCGTGCGCGTGCCCCTGGCTGCCGAACCCGACGATCGCGAACGTGCGGCCGGTGAGCCGGGCGCGATCGGCGTCGCGGTCGTAGTACATGCGGACTCCAGGGGCGTTCATGGGTCGATCTCCGACGTGAGGGTAAGAGCCGCGCCCCTCCGGGCGGTCCGCTCCAGCGCCACCGCGCCGCTCCGCGCGATGTCGAGCACGTCGAAGCGCTCCAGGGCGCGGAGAAACGAGAGGACAAACGCCTCGGACCCGCTCACCTCGAGAATGGCGGCGTCGGCGGACTCGTCCACGATGGTAGCCTTGTAGAGCAGCGCGACGTCCAGCAACTCGCCGTAGCGTTCGTGCTCCGCGTGCACCTTCACGAGCACCAGCTCGCGCGCGACCCCGTCACGGGCCGGGAAGGCGGCCGCCTCCCGGACGCCGATGACGTTCTGGAGCTGGCGGGCGACACGGTCGGCGGCGGCGGCGTCGGTCTGCAGCATGATGGTCAACCTCGAGCATCCGGGGGTGCCGGTCGGGCCCACCGCGATGCTCCGCATGGGAAGATTGCGTCGCCGCAGCATGCCGGTGATGCGGGTCAGCGTGAGGAGCTCCTGGTCGAGCAGCACCGCGAGCGTCTGCGCCTCGCTCATGCGCCCACCGGCGCAGGCTCGCCTTCGATCGGCTCCGAAAGCGACGCGCCCGGCGGAATCATCGGGAAGACGTTCGCCTCCTGCTCGATCATGAACTCGACCAGGGTCGGCCCCTCGATGGCGAGCGCGGCGCGGAGCACCTCGTCGGTGTCGCCGGCATTGTCCACCCGCCATCCGGCGATCCCGTAGGCCGCCGCCAGCTTTACGTAATCGGGGCTCCAGATCGGCGTGGCCGAGTACCGCCGGCCGTGAAAGAACTGCTGCCACTGGCGCACCATGCCGAGGTAGCCGTTGTTGAAGATCGCCATCTTCACCGGGATCCGTTCCTGCACCATCGTGGCCATCTCCTGCATGTTCATCTGGAACCCGCCGTCGCCCGAGATGGCCCAGACCGGCTCGTCCGGCCGCGCGAAGTGCACGCCCATCGCGGCGGGCACCGCGAATCCCATCGCGCCGAGTCCGCCGGAGGTGATGTGGGTGTTCACCCGGCGGTAGGGGTACAGCTTGGCGACCCACATCTGGTGCTGTCCCACGTCCGTCACGATCGTGCAGCGGCCCTCGGTGGCCTCGTGCAGCGCGGTGAGGATCGACTGGGGTGACAGGCTGCCGCGGTACTGCTCCTCGCGGGTCCGCATGAAGCCCGCGATCTCGGCCCGCCATGCGCCGCACTCCCGCGGGCGCACCACGGCGAGCAGCTCGCGCAGCAGCTCGCGGGCGTCGCCCGCCAGCCCCACGGTAGCCGGGACGTTTTTGCCGATCTCCGCCGGGTCGAGCTCGAGATGGACGATCTTCGCGCGGGGCGCGAACTGCGCGGTGTTGCCAGTGACCCGGTCGTCGAACCGGAGCCCAACGCCGAGGATGAGGTCGGCATGCTGGATGGAGCGGTTCACGTGCACCTCGCCGTGCATCCCCGGCATGCCGAGATGGAGCGGGTGCTCCTCGGAGAAGCCGCTGATCCCGAGCAGGGTGGTGATCACTGGTATCCCGGTGCGCTCGGCGAGGCAGCGGAGCTCGTCCGTGGCATGGGCGAGCAGTACGCCGTGGCCAGCCATGATGAGCGGGCGCTGGGCGCTGGCGATGAGCTCGGCGGCCTGGCACACGGCCGCTCGATGGACCGATGGACTGATGGACTGATGGGCGGAGGAACCGCTCGTGCCATCGGACCATCTGTCCATCGGACCATCCGGGCGGTACTCCGCCCGCTGATTCTGCACATCCTTCGGCACGTCCACCAGCACCGGCCCCGGCCGGCCTTCGCCCGCGATCGCGAACGCCTCGCGAATCGTGTCGGCGAGCTCGGCAATGTCGCGCACCAGCACATTGTGCTTGGTGATCGGCTGGGTGACCCCGATGACGTCGGTCTCCTGGAACGCATCCCGCCCGATCATGGCCCGGTTCACCTGGCCGGTGATCGCGACCACGGGCGAGTTGTCCATGTGCGCCGTGGCCAGTCCAGTCACGAGGTTGGTTGCGCCGGGCCCGGAGGTCGCCACGCAGACCCCCGGCCGGCCGGCCGCGCGGGCGTAGCCGTCGGCCGCATGCGCCGCCGCCTGCTCGTGCCGCACCAGGATGTGCCGGAGCCCGGGGAACTCGGGCAACGCGTGATAGAACGGCATGATCGCGCCGCCGGGATAGCCGAACAGCACATCCACGCCCTGCTCCTCCAGGACGCGACAGATGATCTGGGCGCCGGTCAGCGTTTCCGTCATTCAATCTCCCAGGTAAGCAGTGAGCAGTAAGCGGGACCGGTCCCGCTCACCGCTTACCGCTTACCGCTCACACCCCCCACAGATAGTTCGCGTTGTGCGCGGCGGCCTCGAGCCGCTCCGCGTGCCGCGACTTGTTGAGCGCGTGCACCAGCGCCCGCGCGCTCGCCTCGACGATGTCGGTCGAGGCGCCCTGGCCGCTCAGCGACTTGCCGTCCACCCGCGCCTGGAGAAACACCTGGCCCACGCTGTCGCGGCCGGGGGTCACCGACCGAAGCTGCAGGCTGATCACCTCGACCTGCTGGCCGAGGATCTCGCTGATGGCCGTGAACGCCGCCGCGATGGGACCGTCGCCGGTGCCGCGCGCCGTCCGCTCCACCGTCCAGGGCCCCGCAAGGCGGACCTCCGCCGTCGCGGGCACGCTGCCGCAGACCACCCGCAGGTGGTTGAGCTGGTACTCCTCCGGCGCGTCGTGGAACGAATCGTGGAGCAGCGCCAGCAGATCCTCGTCCAGGATCGCCCGCTTCCGGTCGGCGAGCGCGGTGAACTGCACATAGATCTCGCCGAGCCGGGTCTCGTCCAGATCGTACCCCAGCTCACGGAACCGGCGATCCAGCGCATGCCGGCCCGAGTGCTTGCCCAGCACCAGCGTGGACTTCGGGATGCCCACCATCTCCGGCCGGATGATCTCGTAGGTCTGCCCGTTCCGGAGCATGCCGTGCTGGTGGATGCCGGCCTCGTGCGCGAACGCATTCCGCCCGACGACGGCCTTGTTGGGCTGGGGGAAGACGCCGGTCAGGTAGGAGAGCAGCTGGCTGGTCCGGTAGATCTCCTGCGTCACGATGTTGGTGCGGAAGCCGAGCTGCGGCCGCACGGTCCCGGCCATGACGAGCTCCTCGAGCGCGGCGTTGCCGGCGCGCTCGCCGATGCCGTTCACCGTGCACTCCACCTGCCCGCAGCCGGCCTGGATCGCCGCGATCGAGTTCGCCACCGCCAGTCCGAGATCGTCGTGGCAGTGCGCGCTGAACGTGACGGCATCGGCGCCCGGCACCCGCTCCCGGACCGACTGGAACATCGCGCCGTACTCGGCCGGCATCGCGTACCCCACCGTGTCCGGCAGGTTGATCGTCGTGGCGCCCTCAGCGATGGCGGTCTCCACCGCGCGGCAGAGAAAGTCGGGATCGGTGCGGCTCGCGTCCTCCGCGGACCACTCGACGTCGTCGGTGTAGGCGCGGGCGCGGCGCACGCCGTCCCGGATGAGCTGAAGCGCGTCGTCCCGGCTGACACGGAGCTTCTCTCGCAGGTGCAGGTCGGATGTCGAGAGGAAGACGTGGAGCCGGGAACGAACCGCGCCCCGGATGGCCTCACCCGCCAGGCTGATGTCGCCTTCCGTGCAGCGGGCGAGCGCCGCGATCACCGGACGCCGCACCTCGCCGGCCACCTCGCGGACACTGCGGAAATCGCCGTCGGATGCCGCGGGAAAGCCGGCCTCGATGACGTCCACGCCCAGCGCGTCGAGTTGGCGGGCGAGCCGGAGCTTCTCCTCGGGGGTGAGGCTGTTGCCTGGCGCCTGTTCGCCGTCCCGCAGGGTGGTGTCGAAGATGATGACGTCCTTGGCCATGCCCCGGTTCCTGGTTGGCACTGTATCCCCAAAAGCGAAGCGCCGCGGCCCGTTCGGGTCCGCGGCGCTGGTTGGTCGTCCGAGTCTCGGCTCGTGTCCTACGCTGTCTCGACCAGTACGCCGCGAACCCTCTGCCGCCCGATAAGGACGCCAAGAAGGCCGACGAGGAGGACGAGAATCGCGAAGCCGCTGGGCATGCTGGGCTCGGGTGATCGCGGCGGCGGGAACGCTCCCGCCCGGCGCGTGCATAAACTTGAGCTGGGTAGACTAGGCCCCGGTGCGGAAGCTGTCAAGTCCCTCGTATGCAACCATACCCGCCGCTTGACGCGCCTGCGCCGCTGCATAAGATTGCAACCCGATGAGTATGTGTCCCGCCCGAATTCCGCTTGCCGACGTCCTCGTCCGCTCCACCGGAGCGACCGGGTTGCGTTAGCGCGCGTGCGCGAGACCACACCCGGCCCGCTCCAATGCTGGAGCGGGCTTTTTGTTGCGGAGGCCCCATGAGGCACGATCCCCACGCGGCGACGTTCGGCGGCCGGCTCGACCCCTGGCGGGAGCGCGACGCCTGCGGTACCGGCGTCGTCGCCCGCGCATCGGGCCAGCGCTCGCACGACGTGGTCGCGATGGCGCTCGAGGCGGTCGCCCGCGTGGCCCATCGCGGCGCGGCGAGCACCGACAACTCCGGAGACGGCGCGGGCCTCCTCACTCAGATCCCGCAGCGCTTGTTCTTCCGCGATGCCTACCGGCTCGGGCTCCGGCTCCAGCCGGGCCGCCCCTTCGGCGTGGGCGCCTTTTTTCTGCCGGCGGAACCCGAGGCGCTCACCGCGTCGACCACGCTGGTCGAGACCGTGCTCGCCGAAGATGGGATCCCCTTCCTCGGCTGGCGCGACGTCCCGACCAACCCGGCGGCGCTCGGGCCCACCGCGCTGGCCTCGTGTCCGGTCATCCGCCAGGCGTTCGTCGGCCTGCCGGCCGGCGGCCCTGACGAAGAGGGCTGGGAGCGCGAGCTGTACCTGGCCCGCAGAGAAATGGAGCGACGAGCGGCCGAGCGGGGTCTCGGGGGCTTCTACGTCTCCTCGCTGTCGTGCCGCACCATCGTGTACAAGGCGCTCCTCACCGGGACGCAGCTCCCCGTCTTCTACACCGACTTCCGCTACCCCGAGTACGAGAGCGCCATCGCGGTGTTCCACCAGCGCTACTCGACCAACACGCTGCCCAGCTGGCCCCTGGCCCAGCCCTTCCGCATGCTCGCCCACAACGGCGAGATCAACACCCTGTGGGGCAACCGGAACGCGATGGCCATGCGGGAGACCCTGCTCGACTCGCCGCTGTGGGGCCGCAAGGTGGCCCGCATCCGCAACGCCATCTGGGAGGCCGGCAGCGACTCCGCCAGCCTCGACAACGCGATGGAGCTGCTCGCGCTCTCGGGCCGCGACCCGGTGCACACGCTGATGATGATGATCCCGCAGGCGTGGGAGAAGTATCCCGACCTGCATCCGTCCATCAAGGCGTTCTACGAGTACCACCAGTGCGTGCTGGAGCCGTGGGACGGCCCGGCCGCGGTGGCGTTCAGCGACGGCGTGCTGGCCGGCGCCATCGTGGATCGCAACGGGCTCCGGCCCTGCCGCTACAAGATCCGCCGGGACGGGCTCGTGGTCGCCGGGTCGGAGGTGGGCCTGGTCGATCTGGATCCGCACGAGATCATGGAGAGCGGCAAGGTGGGCCCGGGCGAAGTGCTCGTAGTGGACACCCGGCGTGGCGAGGTGATCCGGAACCTCGATGCCAAGCTCGAGGTGGCCGGCCGCCGGCCCTACGCCCGCTGGGTGGCGCGGTACATGGCCCGGCTCGAGCCCGACCCCGACCGGGTCCCGCCGCCGCCTGCCCCGGACGCGGTGGGCCGGCTGCAGCGTGCGTTCGGCTACGGGTTCGAGGATCTCCGCCACGTGCTCGAGCCGATGGGCCAGACCGGCATCGACGCCGTGTGGAGCATGGGCGACGATACGCCCATCCCGCCGCTGTCGAAGTACCCCCAGGGCGCGTACGCCTATTTCCGGCAGCGCTTCGCCCAGGTCACCAATCCGCCCATCGACTCGCTCCGTGAGTCCATGGTGATGTCGCTCCGCATGCACCTGGGCCGGCGGGGGTCGCCGCTGCTCGAACGCCCGAGTTACGCCCGCATGCTCCGCATCGAGCACCCGATCCTGCTGGCCGACGAGATGGCGGCGCTGCACAACGTGGCCGGCTTTTCCGCCGTCACGATCGACGCCCTCTGGGATCCGAACGACGGTCCCGAGGGCCTGAGGCCCGCGCTGCTCCGCCTCCGGCGCGAGGCCGAGCGCGCCGCGCGCCGCGGCGCGCGCATCCTGATCCTGAGCGACCGCGGCGTGAACCAGCGCCGCGCGGCCATCCCCATGCTGCTCGCGGTCGGCGCGGTGCGCTCGCATCTGGTACACACCGGGCTCCGGGCGCGGGTCGGGCTCGTAGCGGAGGCAGGTGACGCGCTCGACATCCACCACTTCGCCGCGCTCATCGGCTACGGCGCCGAGGCGGTGCACCCCTGGCTCGCGCTCGCGAGCATCGACGACGTCTTCGGAAGTGCGGAAGAGCCGAAGAGCCGAAGAGCCGATGCCGATGCGGCGCCGAATCGTCCGAAGCCCGAGGAAGCCCGGCGCCAGTTCCGCACTGCGGCCGAGAAGGGTCTGCTCAAGATCCTTTCGAAGATGGGGATCAGCACGCTGTCCTCATACTGCGGAGCGCAGATCTTCGAGGCGCTTGGCCTCGGCGCCGAGGTTGTCGAATTCTGCTTCGCCGGGACGATGTCGCCCATCGGCGGCGTCGGCTTCGAGGAGATCGCCGACGACGTCCTCGCGCGGCACCGGGCCGCGTTCGACGCGCCGGACGAGTCGCTGCCCGACTACGGCCGGGTGCGCTTCCGGAAGGAAGGCGAAGATCACGGCTGGGCGCCGACCACGGTCGTGGCGTTGCAGCAGGCGGTGAAGGCGGCCACGCCTCAGACCTACGCGTCGTACGTCGCCAGGAGTGCCGCGCGCCGCCCCGCCGGACCCCGCGACCTCCTCGCTATCCGGGCTGGCATCCCCGTGCCGCTGGAGGAGGTCGAGCCGGCCGAGTCCATTCGGCGGCGGTTCATCTCGTCGGCCATGTCGCTCGGCGCGCTGTCGCCCGAGGCGCACGCCACGCTCGCCATCGGCATGAACCGGATGGGAGCCAAGTCCAACTCCGGCGAGGGTGGCGAGGACCCGCAGCACTATCGCCTGCCCGCGAGCGGAGACCGCGCCGACAATCGGATCAAGCAGGTGGCCTCCGCACGTTTCGGCGTGACCGCCGAGTACCTCGTGCGGGCCGAGGAGCTGGAGATCAAGATCGTGCAGGGGGCGAAGCCCGGGGAAGGCGGCCAGCTTCCCGGCCACAAGGTCACCGAGCTCATCGCGCGACTGCGGCATGCGGTGCCCGGGATCCAGCTCATCTCGCCGCCGCCGCACCACGACATCTATTCGATCGAGGACCTGGCGCAGCTCATCCTCGACCTGAAGACGGTGAACCCGCGTGCCCGCGTGGGGGTGAAGCTCGTCGCGGAGTCGGGGGTGGGCACCGTCGCCGCCGGCGTGTGCAAGGCGTACGCTGACTACGTGCTCGTCGCCGGGCACAACGGCGGCACCGGCGCGTCTCCGCTCTCGTCCATCAAGCACGCGGGCGCGCCGTGGGAGCTCGGCCTCGCCGAGACGCAGCAGACCCTGGTGCGGAACGGTCTCCGCTCCCGCATCGAGGTTCGCACTGACGGGGGCCTCAAGACCGGCCGCGACGTCGTGATCGCCGCCCTGCTCGGCGCCGAAGCGTACGGCTTCGGTACCGCGGCGCTCGTGGCGATCGGCTGCGCGATGGCCCGCCAATGCCACCTGAACACCTGCCCCACCGGCGTCGCCACGCAGCGGCCCGACCTCCGCGCCAAGTTCAAAGGCACGCCCGAACAGGTGATCACCTACTTCACGCTATTGGCCGAAGAGGTCCGCGGCATCCTGGCGGAGATGGGTGTCCGCGTGCTCGACGAGATCATCGGCCGCGCCGATCTGCTGGAGCGCGTGGAACACCCGGGGATCCCGCGCGCGCAGATGCTCGACCTTTCCCTGCTCCTGGGTGGACAGGCGGGCGGGCGGGCAGGCGGGCAGGAGCCGGCGACCGCCCGGCGCAGCAGCGGGGTTCGCAACGACCGCCCGGGGATCGTGTCGCTGGACACCGAGATCCTCGAGGAGCTTACCCCGTATCTGGAGAGCGGCCTCCCGTTCGCCGGCAACTACCAGATCCGCAACCACCACCTCACCGTGGGGGCGCGGATCGCCGGCGCCATCGCCGAGCGGTTCGGTGACGCCGGCCTGCCCGAGGGTCGGGTACGGCTGCGCTTCAGCGGTCCCGCCGGGCAGAGCTTCGGCGCGTTCGCCGCCGCGGGCATGCATCTCGACCTCGAGGGTGAAGCGAACGACTACGTCGGCAAGGGGCTGAGCGGCGGCGAGCTCACGATCCGGCCGTACCGCCGCGCGGCGTACGCGGAGGCCACTCATCACAACCTCATCATCGGCAACGTGTGCCTCTACGGCGCCACGGCCGGACGGCTGTTCGCGGCGGGTCAGGCAGGCGACCGGTTCGGCGTGCGCAACTGCGGCGCGATCGCGGTGATCGAAGGCGCCGGCAACCACTGCTGCGAGTACATGACCGGCGGCATCGTGGTCGTGCTCGGCCGCGCCGGCCGGAATCTTGGCGCGGGCATGTCGAACGGGGTGGCGTATGTCCTCGATGAGGGCCGCACGCTGCACGAACGCCACAATCCCGACATGGTCGAGCTCACCGACCTCGACGCCGAGGACGAAGAGGTCGTGCTGCGGCTCGTGCGTGAGCACGAGGAGAAGACCACGAGCCCCCGTGCGCGCGGCATTCTCGTGGACTGGGACCGGCACCGGCCGCTGTTCCGCAAGGTGGCGCCCAAAGGGGCCGGGGAGTACGTCGCGGTGATCCGATCCGCGTACCTCCAGGGTCGCTCGCCCGGAGAGCGGGAGCCGGCGCTCGCGCGCTAGCAACGGCTACAGCAGCCGCGAATTCACGCGAACGAACGCGAATGGCGGCCGCGGATGAACGCAGATAGACGCAGATGAGAATGTCTCATCCGCGTTCATTCGCGGCTTGCCTCCATTTGACAGGTTCCGAGTAGCTTACGGCCATGCGCTCCCATCTGCTGGCCGCCTGCCTTCTGCTCACCGCGACGCCGCTCGCGGCCCAGGAAGAGCACTCCGACCTCGGTTTTCAGCTCGGGTATTCTCGCGCCAGGTTCAGCGACGACCAGAGCGGCCTCGGAGAGAGCCGGAGCGGCAGCCTGTTCGGTGTGTTCGTCGGCAGCAACCTGGCCGGTCCCCTCGGCGCCCAGCTCGAGCTGTTCCTCGCCAAGAAGGGGGGCGGCCTTTCCACGGCGGTGCAGAACGTACCGGTGCGGGTCAGCGTGCAGCTGGTCTACCTCGAGCTCCCGCTGCTCGCGCGGTTCCGGATTCCGGTCGGCGGGCGGCTTCACCCCAACGTATTCGGCGGCGGCTCGCTGGCGCTGAACATCGGCTGCGACATCCAGGCGGAGATCCCCGGCGTCATCGAGCAGCAGGCCTGCAACGAAGCCGGTGACGTCGAGGTGAACACCTTCGACGCCGGAGCCGTGGTCGGGGCCGGGTTCGAGTACGATTGGCGCGACTCGAACGCCCGGCTCGAGATTCGCCAGACCTTCGGCCTCCGCGAGGTCTCCCCCAGCGATCCCGCGAAGAACCGGGTCTGGGCCATCCTGTTCGGTATCACGTTGTAGCCCCTGGCCGGTTCCTTGCCGACCGGGTGGGCACCCACGTTACTTCGGGTCATCGTCCAACGACGTCGAGGACCTTGGAAATCACGGCCGCAGAGCTCCGCTGCGCGTGGCTGGTACTGGCCTGCACCTTCCTGGCCACGCCGCTGCCCGGTTCCACTCGGGCCTGGGCCTTTGCGCTCGTCCTGCTGGGCCCCGGAACCTGGCTGTTGGCGCGCTCCGCTCGCGCGTCGCACACCGCCAAGGTCCTGACCGAAACGTTTTCCTCCCGGCCGGCTCGGATCGCAGGGATCGTGATCGCCGGCCTGATCGCGCTGGCGGCCTGGATCTTCAGCGTGTCTGCCGCCCTGGCCATCGTCCTCGTGCTCGCAACGGGGTGCCTGTTTCAAGCGCTGCGCCGACGCCCCGCCGGCGTCCAGAGGCTCCTGGTTGGAGCACTGAGCGTCGGCACCGTCGTCATCGTTGGCGGCCTGCTGCTGGAGGTGCTGCTGGGGCGCGTGCTGGCCGAGCGGGTCGGGGCGCCGTCAGTGCGCAAGGAGTGGGCACGGCGCTATGCCGAGCTGAGGAAGCGTCACCTGTTCGGGTTTCGGTCGCCCTACGAACACGTGGTGCCGGCGCCTGGCGTCACGCGAGTCCCGGCACTCGGCGATTCCTACACGTGGGGCGAGAGGATCGCCCGCGCGGAGGATACCTGGCCCGCCCAGCTCGAGCGGCTGCTACGCGACAGTCTCCGAACGCCGGTCGAGGTCATCAATACCGGCCGCTCCGGGTGGACCACTGTGAACGAGGCCGAGCTCTTGCGCCGTTTCGGCTGGCAGTGGGAGCCAGATCTGGTGGTGCTCCAGTTTACGCTCAACGACGTGAATGAAAGCAGCCCCGGATTCCGGGATGTGGAGGATCCGGGGCTCCGGCTGCTCCCGCACCGATTCCGGCGCGGCGGCATCGGACGGAGCACGCTCCTGTTCCCGGTCGAGACCCGTCTCTCCAAGCTCATCAACCCGTATTGGGGTTCGACGACTCCCGCGCGTTACCACCCGGACAGCCTCGCCTGGCAGCAGACCGAGGCCGCACTTCGTGAGATCGCGGATTCCGCAAAGGCCCGTGGTGTTCCGGTGCTGCTGCTGATTTACCCCCTCCTCGAGCCCGGTGCGTGGACCCCGGAGACCTACCCGTACCGAACCATGGTCGACATGGTCGTGACGGTGGGGCGCAAGGCGGGGATGGAGGTGGTCGATCTCGTATCGGTGTACGGCGCCGCGGGTGGTGATTGGCGGCGATGGTGGGCGAGCTCCTACGACCCGCATCCCAACCCTGAGGGCCACGCGCTGGCCGCGCGAGCGTTGGCGGCGCACATCCGCGAACGCGGCTTCCTCTCGCGCGACCGCTCCGCCAGGGACACCCAACCGGCCGTGCGGCCGCGCAGCCAACAGATCGCCCCATGACGAGCCCGATCCACGTCCTCGGCATCTCCGCGTTCTACCACGACAGCGCGGCCTGCCTGCTCCGCGACGGCGAGATCGTGGCCGCGGCGCAGGAGGAGCGGTTCACCCGCGTCAAGGGTGACGCCTCCTTCCCGACGCGCGCGGTCGCGTACTGCCTCGGCGAGGCCGGAATCGAAGCCAAGGATCTGTCGTACGTCGGCTTCTACGACAAGCCTCTCCTCAAGTTCGAGCGGATCCTCGAGATCTACCTGGAGACCGCCCCTCGCGGCCTCCCGTCGTTCCTCAAGGCCGGCCCGCTCTGGATCAAGGAGAAGCTCTACACCGATCGCAGCCTGCGCAGGGCGCTGAACTACGACGGCGCGATTCTCTATTCGGAGCACCACGAGTCGCATGCCGCCAGCGCCTTCTTCCCGTCGCCCCTTCCAGGAAGCGGCGATCCTGACGATGGACGGCGTCGGGGAATGGGCCACGGCGTCGATCGGCATGGGTCGCGGCAGCGAAATCGAGATCTTGCGGGAGCTTCGCTGGCCCGACTCGCTCGGCCTCCTGTACTCCGCGTTCACCTATTACACGGGGTTCAAGGTGAACTCCGGCGAATACAAGGTCATGGGCCTCGCGCCGTACGGCGAGCCCAAGTACGTGGACATCATCTACCGCGAGCTGCTGGATCTCCGGGAGGATGGCTCCTTCACCCTCAATCAGCGGTACTTCAACTATCTCTCCGGCCTCAGGATGACGAACGGGGCGTTTGACGCGCTGTTCGGCGGGCCGCCGCGCGTGCCGGAGACCAACCTCACCCAGCGGGAGATGGACCTCGCGCGGTCGGTGCAGGTGGTGTGCGAGGAGATCATGCTCCGGATGGCGGGCACCGCGCACCGCGAGACCGGATCCCGGAACCTGTGTCTCGCGGGCGGGGTCGCGTTGAACTGCGTGGGCAACGGCCGGCTGCTGCGGGAAGGTCCGTTCGAGCGGATCTGGATCCAGCCGGCCGCGGGCGATGCCGGCGGGGCGCTCGGCGTCGCCCAGCTCGTGTGGCATCGCCACTGCGGGAAGACGCGGTCCGCTCCACCTGCCGGCGACTCGATGCAGGGCGCCTACCTCGGCCCGCGCTACGCCGCCGAGACGATCGAGGAGTACCTTCGCACGATCGGCGCGGCGTACGAGCGGCTGGACCGACCGGCGCTGCTCGCCCGGGTCGCCGAGCTGCTTGCGAGCGAGAGGGTCGTGGGCTGGTTCGACGGTCGCATGGAGTTCGGCCCCCGCGCCCTGGGAGCACGGAGCATCCTGGGCGACCCCCGGAGCCCGCGCATGCAGGCGCAGATGAACATCAAGATCAAGTTCCGCGAGGGCTTCCGGCCGTTCGCGCCCAGCGTGCTGCGCGAGCGCATGGCCGACTACTTCGAGCTCGACTGCGATTCCCCGTACATGCTCCTCGTCGCACCGGTACGCGCCGAGCGCCGCTTCCCCATGACGCGGGCCCACGATCAGCTTTGGGGCATCGACAAGCTCAACGTCCCGCGGTCCGACATCCCCGCGGTCACCCACATCGATTACTCGGCGCGCATCCAGACCGTGAGCCGCGACACCAACCCGAATTACTACGATCTCATCGCCGAGTTCGAGCGACGGACCGGCTGGGGAGTGCTCGTGAACACGTCGTTCAATGTGCGGGGGGAGCCTATCATGTGCACCCCGGCGGACGCCTATCGATGCTTCATGCGAACGCACCTCGATCACCTCGTGCTGTGGCCGTTCCTGCTCGACAAGACGGGCCAGCCGGAATGGAAAGAGACCTCCGAGTGGCAGCAAGAGTTCCAGCTCGACTGACCCCGGCCGAAGGACGGCGCTTCGCGTTCCCCGTGGGCGCCGCCTTCGTGGTGCTCGGAGCCGTGCTCGTCTGGCGCGGGCGCATTCCGGCCGGGGCGGTGGTAGCGGGCATGGGCGGCACGCTGCTGGTCGCCGGGCTGGCGATCCCCGAGCGACTCGGCCCGGTCGAGCGCGGGTGGATGCGCTTCGCCCGCGCATTGTCGCGGGTCACGACGCCTATCCTGATGACCGTCGTCTTCGTCCTCGTGATCACCCCGGTCGGCTTCGCCATGCGGATGGCCGGACACCGCCCGCTCGCGCGCCGATCCGGGTCGGACAGCTTCTGGGCCGCGCAGCACAGCGCGGCCAAACGCTCGGACCTCGAACGCCAGTTCTAAAGGAGAAAGACGATGCCACCCAACAGCCTGTGGCGGGAACTGTGGGCCTTCGTGCGAACCGGGAAACGCTGGTGGCTCGTGCCGGTGATCGTCGCACTCGGCCTGGTGGCCACGCTGCTGGTGCTCGCGGAGGGCTCCGCGCTCGCGCCGTTCATCTACACGATCTTCTAGCTCGGGGTGGCGGCATCCGGGGACTGCCTTGACCGGGTGAGTGCGGTGTCCTAGCGTAGCCGTACGGCCAGCATCTTCAGTGTCGAGCGCCGCGCCCGCGTCACGGAGTGACGCGGGGCTTTCGGCGTTGCCGGCCGTTACGAGAGCGCGGGAGATCACCATGTCGATGCGGACATTCAGCAGGCTCGTCCCGTTCGTCATGATCGGGTTGGGAACGGCGGGATGCGATCGCGCCAAGGTCACCGAGGAAACCGCGGTCGCCGGCCCGGCGGTGCGGGTGCCGGTGACGACCGGCTCACAGGAGGCGCGCGACCATTACCTGATCGGGCGGGATCTGATGGACAAGCTCCGGGTGCCGGAGGCCCGCCGCCACCTCGAGCAGGCGGTGGCGCGTGACTCCACCTTCGCCATCGCGTATTACGACCTGGCGCTGAGCGACGCCACGAATCAGCGCTTCCTCGAGCACCTCACCCGGGCGGTCGATCTGTCCGAATCGGCCTCCGACGGCGAGCGCCTGATGATCATGGCGCTCCATGCCGGCGCGAACGCCGATCCGGTCGAGCAGCGCAAGCTGTACGAGCAGCTCGCCACGGGCTATCCGTTGGATCCGCGCGCCCACTTCCTGCTCGGTTTCAGCCAGGCCGGCCAGCAGGAGTTCGAGGTTGCGATCAAGTCGTTCACCCGCGCCACCGAGCTCGATCCCGAGTTCTCGCCCGCCTGGAACGCGCTCGGCTACGCGTACCGGCCGCTGGGCCGTTACGAAGAGGCGGAGCGGGCGTTCAAGCGCTACATCGCGCTGATTCCGAACGAGCCGAATCCCTACGATTCATATGCCGAGCTGCTGCTCAAGATCGGCCGCCACGACGAGTCGATCGCGATGTATCGCAAGGCGCTCGAGGCCGACTCGCACTTCGTCGCATCGTTCGTCGGCATCGCCGCCAATCTGATGTACAGCGGCCGCCATGCCGATGCCCGGGCCGAGGCGGAACGCTTGCGCTTGGCAGCGCGGGACGACCGCGAGCGTCGGACAGCCCTGCTTACGGCCGCGATCGCCTGGGCCGATCAGGGCAACACGGCCCGCGCGCTGGACGAGCTCGCGAAGCGGCAGGGTGTCGCCCGGCGCGCCGGGGATACGCTCGCGATGGCGGAGGACCTTGCCTTGATGGGCACGCTGCTGGTGGAGGCAGGTCGAGCGGATGAGGCAGGCAAGCGGTTCGGCCAGTCGCTCGCCCTCGTGGGACAGGCCGAATTCTCACCGGAGATCAAGCGGGATGCCCGGCTCCGGCATCGGTCCAACCTGGCCCGGGTGTCCGTCCGGAAGCGCGATCTCGCCGGCGCGCGAACGCAGGCGGATGCCTTCATGGAAGCGGCGACGGCCGGCGGCAATCCGGAACGGATCCGCGAGGCGCACGAGCTGTTCGGGCTGATCGCGCTTGCCCAACGGGACGGGAAGGGTGCGATCGCCCAGCTGACGGAGGCCGACCAGCAGGACCCCTACGTCCTCTATTCGCTCGCTCGGGCCCACGCGCTGCAAGGCGACCGGGACGAGGCCAAGGCGCTGTACCGTAAAGTGGCTACGTACAACGATTTACCAACGCTGCGCTATGCGCTGATCCGGCGCGCCGCCCAGAGACAGGCCGCGGCGTCCTGACCTGGCGGGGAGGGGTGGAGTCGCTTGGCGGATGGCGCTCCCCACTTGCGCCAATGTGATTTGTTTAGCATACTTGCTGAACAACAAGCAAGTCATCCTATGACCAGCACCCACGACCGCGAACGGAATCCTGACCGCACCCGCGAGGCGATACTCGACGCCGCCGAGCGGCTGTTTGCGGACCAGGGATACGACACCACGAGCCTGAGCCAGGTCGGGCAAGCCGCCGGGGTGTCTCGCGGGACGCCGGGATACTTCTTCGGGTCCAAGCCCGAGCTCTATCGCGCCGTGCTGGAGCGGTGCTTCGGCGAGGTGCGCCGCGCCGTTGCGTCGGGCCGGGAGCGGGCGCTCGCCAGCGGCGAGACTCCGGAAGTGGTGCTCGCCGGCGCAGTCGGCGACTACTTCGATTTCCTGGTCGCCCGCCCGAGTTTCGTCCGCCTGCTCGAGCGGCAGGCGCTCGGGAGCGGCAGCGGCGCACTGCCCGGCGCCGACCACCTCGAAGCCGGTCGTGAAGCGCTCGCGGCGCTCGCCCAGGAGGTGGGACTGGACGCCGGCCCCTCCGGCGATGCGGCCCAGCTCCTGCTCAGCATCGTCGCGCTCTGCTGGTTCCCCCTGGTCCACGCGCATACCGTCGCCCCGGCGGTGGGCGTCGCGCTCGGTGGGTCCGAGGGGCTCGAGCGCCGCAAGCGCCACGTCATCGATCTGGTGTTGTACGGGGTCCACGGCCGCGCTGCAGCCCTGGCCGACAGCCGATAGCCGATAGCCGATAGCCGATAGCCGACAGCCCGAGGTACTCATGACCGACCTGCTCGCAGCCCCCACGAAACGCCCTGACGCCCCGCTCGCCACCGAGCAGGAGGCGAGGGAGGTCGCGGAAGCTGCACGGGAAAAGGAGTGGCAGGCGCCGAGCTTCGTGCGCGAGCTGTTCGAAGGCTCGTTCCGGCTCGACCGGATCCACCCCTACCCCACGCAGGACCCCGCCGACGTCGCCAAGGCGCGTCCGTTCCTCGAGCGCCTCGAGCAGTTCATGCGCGAGCAGGTGGACAGTGACCGGATCGACCGCGAGGGCAAGATCCCGCCCGACGTCATCCAGGGTCTCCGCGACATCGGTGCCTTCGGCATCAAGATCCCCGAGGAGTACGGCGGCCTCGGGCTGAGCCAGACCAGCTATACCCACGCCATCGGTCTGGTCACCAGCCAGGACGGTAACCTGACCGCGCTCCTCTCCGCCGCGCAGTCGATCGGTGTGCCGACGCCGCTGAAGCTCTTCGGTACGCCGGAGCAGAAGCAGAAGTATCTGCCCCGCCTGGCCAAGGGCGCGATCTCCGCGTTCGCGCTCACCGAGCCGAACGTCGGCTCGGACCCGGCGGCGATGACCACGACCGCCACGCTGTCCGCCGACGGCACGCACTACGTGCTGAACGGCGAGAAGCTCTGGTGCACCAACGGCACCGTGGCCGAGCTCATGGTGGTCATGGCACGCACCGGCCCCCGGAAGATCACGGCGTTCATCGTCGAGACCGCTTGGCCGGGCGTAGAGGTCGCCCAACGGCTCCACTTCATGGGACTCAAGGCGCTGGAGAACGGGATCATCCGGTTCCACGACGTGAAGGTGCCGGTGGAGAACGTGATCTGGGGCGAGGGCAAGGGCCTCAAGCTTGCCCTCGTGACGCTGAACACTGGGCGGCTCACGCTGCCGGCCTCGTGCGCAGCCGCGGGCAAGCGCTGTCTGGAGATCGTCCGGCGGTGGGCGTCGGAGCGGGTCCAGTGGGGGCAGGCGGTAGGCAAGCACGACATGATCGCGCAGAAGATCGGCCGGATAGCGGCCGACGTCTTCGCCATGGAGGCGGTGTCGGACCTGGCCTCGCTCATGGCCGATGCCGGCCGTACCGACATCCGGCTCGAGGCCGCGATGGCCAAGATGTGGAACACCGAGACGGCGTGGCGCATCGCCGACGACACGCTCCAGATCAAGGGTGGGCGCGGCTACGAGACCGCCGACAGCCTGCGGAGCCGCGGGGAGCGGCCCGAGCCGGTCGAGCGGATGATGCGGGACATGCGGATCAACCTGATCTTTGAGGGCTCGAGCGAGATCATGCGTCTGTTCATCGCCCGGGAGGCGGTGGACACGCATCTCAAGGTGGCCGGCGCGCTCATCGATCCGAAGGCGCCGATGTCCGCCAAGATCCAGAGTCTGCTCCGCTCCGGCGCGTATTACGCGACCTGGTATCCGCGGCTCTATATCGGCTGGGGCCGGGCGCCGCAGTACGGTGAGTTTGGACCGCTCGCCCCGCACGTCCGCTTCGTGAACCGGTCCGCCCGGCGGCTCGCGCGGACTCTCTTCCATTGCATGCTCCGGTTCGGGCCGAAGCTCGAGAAGCGGCAGCAGGTACTCGCCCGGCTGGTGGAAATCGGCGCGGAGCTGCTCGCGATCACCGCGGTGTGTTCGCGGGCCCACGCCATGTCGGTCGGGCGGGCAGACGATCAGGCGGGCAGCGGTGCCGTGGAGCTGGCCGACGTGTTCAGCCGGCACGCGCGCCGGCGGGTGGACGAAAAGTTTCGCGCGGTGTGGGATAACGATGATGCCGCCACCTACTCCGCGGCCCAGAACGTGCTTCGGGGGCAGCACGGCTGGTTGGAGACCGGGGTGGTAGGGAACCTGTAACTGCTGGTAGCCAGTACCGGCGGTAGGGGCGGTCCGGGCGGGAGAGGGGTTGCACCGGTGGGAAAGGCGGCTGGGCGAATACGCCGTGCCGCCTTTCTCACGCTCGCTGCTCCCTTACCGCCCCTTACCGTCTGTACCGCCCCTACCGCCCACCTTTCTCCTGTTCTCACCTCACTTCTCTACTACATTACCGGCATGCCAATAGCCGAAGGCCACTCGCTCCCGTTCGTGGGCCCTGAGTCGATCGACGCTGCCGTCCTCGAGACGTTTCCGTACGACGGGCCGGAGCAGGACATCACCACCGAGACCCCGGAGTTCAGCGCCGTGTGCCCGTACAGCGGCCTGCCGGATTACGCGACGCTCACAATCCGCTACACCCCGTCCGATCGCTGCGTGGAGCTCAAGAGCCTCAAGTACTACGTCACGAGTTATCGGAACGTGGGCATTTTCCAGGAGCATGCCACGGCGCGCATCGCGGCGGACCTCTTCCGTGTGCTGGCGCCGCGGCGGCTCGTCGTCTCCACCCGATACAACGTGCGCGGGGGATTCGAGACCAGCTGCACCGTCGTGCTCCCCGCCTGACCCGCGCGCGACGCACAAATCGTGTGACGCGCGCCCTCGCGCCGCCCGTCGGGCCGCAGCGACGTTGAGGGGGAACCTGCGGGACGAGGCCCGCGAGTAACGAGGACAGCTGCACATGATGACGGAGCTCCTGCTCAAACTCGCCGAGGCCCTGCTGCTCTTCTACACGGCTTCGTGGATCGCGCTCTACTTCCATGAGCTCGGCCACGCGGCGGCAGCTCGTGCCCTGGGGGTAGGAGTGTGGGGAATCCGTCTCGGGATCGGGCCCTCGCTCTTCGACGGCTCGATCGGGGGGTGCCGGCTCCGGCTCGGGCTCCTGCCGCTCTTCGGCGGGGTGGCACTTGCCGATGCCGATGCCTCGGCCATCGGGTACCGGGATGTCCGCGGCGGCTCCTGGCGGTTCGAATGGGTGCGGGGTGCCTGGCGCGCCCCGGTGATCTCGGCGGCGGGCGGCGCGTGCAACCTGCTGGGTGTGCTCCTGGCAGCGGCCTACTGGACGCTCGCCGGGAAGCCGCCGATCGGCACGCTGGGCGGTGACCTCACCTTCTTCGTCGCCGCCGCCAACCTGTCGGGCTACTTGAACCTCGTGCCCTGTTTCTCGTCCGACGGCACACACCTGCTGGCGCACGTCGCCGCCGCCCGGCGGAGCTCGAGCGCCCCGGCGCGCGTGCCGCTGTCGTAGCCTCGCTACCCGCCCGCATCCGTCATATCATTGGCGTCATCCGTTCCGGGCCGACCGGCGCCCGGGACGCGCCTTGGCTTCCCACCCCCGAGGAGTCCGGCTGTGCCCAAGGATACGCTCACCGTCACCGACAACCGCACGGGCAAGACGTACGAGCTCCCCATCGCCGATGGAACCATCCGCGCCGTGGAGCTCCGTCAGATCCGGACGTCCGACGACGATTTCGGGCTGATGACCTACGATCCGGCCTTCATGAACACCGCCGCGTGTCGGAGCGCCATCACCTACATCGACGGGGATCGTGGGATCCTGCGCTACCGCGGCTATCCCATCGAGCAGATCGCGGAGCAGGCGTCGTTTCTCGAGGTTGCGTGGCTCCTGATGGAAGGCGAGCTGCCCACCCGGCCCCAGCTCGATGCCTGGCAGGACGAGATCCGCAATCACACCTACGTTCACACGAACCTGACGAAGTTTCTCGAGGGGTTCCGCTACGACGCTCACCCCATGGGCATGCTGCTCGGGGCGGCCGGCGCGCTCTCGACCTTTTATCCCGACGCCAAGCACGTGGAGAATCCGGCGAATCGCCGGCTCCAGCGGGTCCGCCTGCTCGCCAAGCTGCCCACCATCGCCGCGTTCATCTTCCGGCACCTGCGCGGTCTGCCCTTCGTGTATCCGGACAACGACCTGGATTACATCGGCAACTTCGTCAACATGACGTTCAGCATCGGCGGGCGGCACAAACCCAACAAGGTGCTGCAGCGAGCGCTCGAGATCCTGCTGATCCTGCACGCGGATCATGAGCAGAACTGCTCCACCAGCGCGGTGCGCGCCGTCGGCTCATCCCAGGTCGATCCGTTTTCGGCCGTGTCCGCGGGCATCGCGGCGCTGTACGGGCCGCTCCACGGTGGAGCGAACGAGGCAGTGCTGCTGATGCTGGACGAGATCGGCGACAGGAAGCAGATCGCTGCATTCATCGACAAGGTGAAGGGCGGCGCCGACCGGCTTATGGGCTTCGGCCACCGGGTGTACAAGTCGTACGACCCGCGCGCCAAGCTGGTCAAGAAGGTGGCCTACGATGTCTTCGAGCAGACGGGGCTCAACCCGAAGCTCGAGATCGCGCTCGAGCTGGAGCGGATTGCGCTGGAGGACGAGTACTTCGTGAAGCGGAAGCTGTACCCGAACGTGGACTTCTACTCCGGCCTGATCTATCAGGCCATGGGATATCCCACCGACTACTTCACCGTGCTCTTCGCCCTGGGCCGGACGCCGGGCTGGCTGGCGCAGTGGGAGGAGATGATCGTAGACAAGGAGCAGAAGATCGCCCGGCCGCGCCAGATCTATACCGGCGCCGGCGAACGCCGGTTCGCGCCCGTCGAGCAGCGCCGGTGAGCGGGAGTTGAGCGCGCAGCTCCGGCCGCGGCACCCCACGAACAGCCGAATCTGGAACCGGCGGCTCCACCGATGGGCCGCGCTGGCGCTCGCCCTGCCGTTCCTGGTGGTCGCGGCAACCGGTGTCGTGTGATCAGCTTCGACCGCATCCTCACCGCAGCGAGCGGGGTGCCCGCCGGGAAGATTCGTACCTGGTACGATGTCGACCGGCTGGACGTCCGTTTTCTGCTGCCGCAGCGCGCAAACTTCTCCGCCCGAAGCCCCACACCTATAGTTCACTCCACCATTTCCCGAACCTCGTGACCGACGCCGCCCGTCTGTCCTCGCAGCTCGAAACCGCGCTCGCCGGGCGCTATCGGATCGACCGCAAGCTCGGCGAAGGTGGCATGTCGGTGGTGTTTCTCGCCCGCGACCTGCGGCACGATCGCGCCGTCGCGGTGAAGATGCTCCGCCCCGAGATCTCCGCCGTCCTGGGCGCCGAGCGGTTCCTGCGCGAGATCCGCATCATCGCCGGCCTGCAGCACCCGCACATCCTGCCGCTGCACGATTCCGGCGACGCGAACGGCAGCCTGTACTACGTCATGCCCTACGTCGAGGGTGAATCGCTCCGCCAACGGCTCGATCGCGAGCGCCCACTGCCTCCCGGCGACGCTGTGCGGATCGCCCGTGAGGTGGCGAGCGCGCTCGACTACGCCCACGGTCAGGGCGTGGTGCACCGCGACATCAAACCGGAGAACATCCTGCTCTCCGGCCGCCACGCCATCGTCGCGGACTTCGGCATCGCCCGCGCGGTGGATGTCGCGGGCGGTGCATCGGCCACGGCCACCGGCTTCGTCGTCGGCACCCCCGCCTACATGAGTCCGGAGCAAGCCGCGGGTGGGACCCTCGACGGGCGGAGTGACCAGTACAGCCTCGGCTGCGTGATCTACGAGATGCTGAGCGGCGCCGCGCCGTTCGCCGGCACGCCTGGGCGGGAGCTGATGTCGCGACACGCGATCGAACCGGTCCCTTTGCTGAGCTCGGTCAACCCGGCCCTGCCGCCCGCGCTCAGCGTGGGGCTCGCGCGCGCGCTGGAAAAGGATGCGGCGGCGCGCTATCCGGACGCGGGAGCACTCGCGGCATCGCTCGAGGGCGCGGTCACGCCGTCCGCCGCGACCACGCCGGTGCCGCTGCCGGCCAGCCCGCGGCCCCGCCTCCGCATCCCCACGCTGGGCGCGTTCGGCATCCTCCTGGCCGCTGCGCTTGGCGTGGCGCTTTGGGGTCTCCGGGGCCCCCCGCCGCCTCCGGAGCCCCCGCCACCTGCGGCGCCCGGCTCAGCCATGGCGGTCGCGGTCTTGCCGTTCGCGGTGTCGGGCAATGACACGCTGGGCCTGGCCGAAGGGCTCGTTGGTCTCCTCGGCACCAAGCTCGACGGCGCCGGTGATCTGCGCACGGTAGACCCTCGCGCGCTGCTGAGCTACGTCGCGCCGGAGCGCGGTGCTCGCTTCGGGCCCGACCAGGGCAACGCCGTCGCGAGGCATTTCGGCGCCGGGCTTTACGTCCTCGGCGACGTGGTGCAGATCCCGGGGCGCCTGCGGCTCAGCGCCGCCATGTACGCGCCCGACCGCGGGGGTGACGCCATCGCACGCGCCGAGGCGGAGGGCGAGGTCGGCAGGCTCTTCGAGCTGGTGGACGAGCTGACCGCGCGGTTGCTGGCCGGGTGGAGCGGACGCGAGTCGCGGGTGAGCGGCATCGCCGCGGTCACCACGAGCTCCCTCCCCGCGCTCAAGGCGTACCTCGAAGGCGAGGCCGCGCTCCGGAACGCGCGGTTCGATCAGGCGATCGACGCATTTGGGCGGGCCATTGCGACCGACTCCACGTTCGCACTCGCCTGGTATCGCCTGAGCGTCGCGGGAGAGTGGCTCACCCGGGACGATCTCGCGGGACCGGCCGCGGAACGGGCGGCACAGCTCGGTGGGCGGCTCCCCGAGCGAGAGCGCCGCCTCCTGGAGGCGATGCGGACCGGCCGTCGCGGCGCGTTCGAGGACGCCGAGGTGCGCTACCGGGCGATCATCTCCGCGTACCCCGAAGACCTCGAAGCATGGATCCAGCTCGCCGAGCTGGAGTTCCACTTCGGCCCCTGGCGCGCCCGATCCGTCAGTCACGCCCGGCCCGCGTGGGAGCGGGTGCTGGCGATCGATCCCAGTCAGATCGCGGCGCGGGTACACCTGGCGCGCATCGCCGCCATCGAAGGCCGCGCCGCTGCCGTAGACACGCTGGTGCGCGAGATCCTGTCGCTGCACCACGCGCCCGAGCGGGAGCCGGGCACGCGGTCGGAGGATCTCGAGATGCTGACGCTCCGTGCGTTCGCCATGCACGACACCGCCGACCAGCAGCGGGTGCTCGGGGAGCTGGCACGGGCGAGCGACCTGACGGTCACACTGTCGGCGTGGGCGGCCTCGGCGTTCGCGTACGACGTTCCGGGTGCTATCGCGGTCGCCCGGGTGCTGACGCAGCCGTCACGTGCCGCGCCCGCCCGGGCGGTGGGCCACCTCACCGTGGGATTTCTCGAAGCGGCACGCGGGCGCCTGGACGAAGCGTGGCAGCAGTTTGCGCTGGCCGAGGCCGCGGACTCCGAACGAACGCGCTCCGCCCCTGCACTGCTGGCCGTGGTGCCGTTCGCCAGCGCCTCGGTCCCCGAGCTCCGGCGTCTGCGCGCCGCAGTCGCCAGAGCCCCTGCCCCGAGGTCGGGGGCGCCGCGCGCGGGACAGAGCGTGTACTTCCAACCGGCCCCGCCGGGGCAGCGCCTCCGCACGCGCCCGTATCTGATCGGCGTGCTTTCCGCGCGTCTTGGCGACCGGGCGCGAGCGCTCCAGAGCGCCGACGAGCTGTCCGCGTTCGCTCGTTCGGACTCGGGATCTCTCGCCTCGGATTTCGCGCACGGTCTCCGAGCCGAGCTGGCGATGAGTCGTAGCGACGCCGAGGAGGGGCTGCGCGAGCTCGAGGGAATGCGGCACGAGACGTACTACATCACCGCGTTCGCGTTCCCGGAGCTCTCGCAGGCCCGGGAGCGTTTCCTGCGGGGGGAGGCGCTGGCACAGCTCGGGCGGGGCGAGGAGGCCTTGCCGTGGTACGGGTCGTTCGCCGAGTTCTCGCCGTACGACATGCTCTATTCTGCCGTAGGGCATCGCCGTCGGGGCGAGATCCTGGAATCCCTCGGCCGGCCGGAGGAAGCCGCGCAGGAGTACGCGCGGTTCATTGCGCTGTGGAAGGATGCCGATCCGGAACTCCAGCCGATGGTGCGCGACGCCCGCGCCGCACTGGCGAGAGTGAGCGGTGACCAGTGAGCGGTGAGCGGTGAGCAGTGAGCAGTGAGCAGGAAAACAGGAAGCGGGCCAAGCAAGCGGGAGCCCGGTAGGCACCGGAGCCCCCTGCTCACTGCTTACTGCTCACTCACCACCTCCGCCTCCCTCGGAATGTCTCCCTCCAGATAGGTGTAGCCCTCCAGCCCCGCGACATAGTCGGCGATGAAGCTGTTCGCATCGTGGCGGCTGAGATCCTTCGTCTTGGCCACCTTGCGGCGGAATGTCGCGAGGAGGTCGGAGGCGTGGAACTGCACGTAGTTCAAGACCTCCGTCACCGTGTCGCCGTGCACGAGATCGGTGATCTCGTACCCCTGCTCGGTGAGCCGCACGTGCACCGCGTTGGTATCGCCGAACAGGTTGTGCAGGTCGCCGAGGATCTCCTGGTACGCCCCGGTGAGAAAGATGCCGAGGATATAAGGCTCGCCCTTGATGACCGGATGCAGCTCGAGCGACGGCTTGCCCTTCCGCCCGCCGCTGAAGCGATCGATCACCCCGTCGGAATCGCAGGTGATGTCCTGCAGCGTGCCGCGCCGGCCCGGCGGCTCGCGCAGGCGGTGGATCGGCACGATGGGGAAGATCTGGTCGATCGCCCAGTTGTCCGGCAGCGACTGGAAGACCGAGAAGTTGCAGAAGTACCGGTCCACCAGCGCCGAATCGATATGCGCCGCAATCTCCGGGTACGATGGGCGGTCGTCGGCGATGGCGGCCGCGAGCGCGTTGAGCGTAGCGAGATAGAACTGCTCGGCATCGGCCTTGTCCCGCAGGGTGAACACGCCGCTGGCGAAATACTCCTGCGCCCGCTCCTTCGCGAACACGACATCGTGGAACACTTCCTGGATCCGGTCCGGCGCGACCGACTCGAGGTTCTCCGCCATTTCCACCAGGAGCGGATGGGGTTCGCCGCGGAGCCCGGGCGCCGCCGGGTGGGCGAGCGATTCGACATCGATCACGTTGACGAGGAGCAGCGAATGGTGGGCGGTGATCGCCCGGCCCGACTCCGAGATGATGTTCGGCATGGGCAGCTCCTCGGTCCGGCACACCGAACCCAGGGTGTACACCACGTCGTTCGCGTATTCGCGGAGCGAATAGTTGACGCTCGCCGGCCGCGTGGAGCGCGAACCGTCGTAGTCCACGCCCAGCCCTCCGCCCACGTCTACGTAGTCGAGCCGATCGAAGCCCATGCCGCGGAGCTCCGCATAGTACCGGCCGATCTCCTCGAGACCCGCCTTGATGAACCGGATGTCCGGGATCTGGCTGCCCAGATGGAAGTGGACCAGCCGCAGCATGTCCTTGCGCCCGAGCGAGTCCAGCCGGTCGAGGAGCTTCATCAGCTCCACTGCACCGAGGCCGAACTTCGACTTCTCCCCGCCGCTCTTGGCCCACCGGCCGGAGCCCTCGGTGGCGAGCTTGATCCGGACGCCGACGGTCGGCATGGCGCCCATCTCGTCGGCTGCGCGGAGAAGGACGTCGAGCTCGGTGAGCTGCTCCAGCACGATCATCACTGTGTGCCCCAGCCGCTGGCCCATCAGCGCCAGCCGCATGAACTCCTCATCCTTGTAGCCGTTGCAGACGATCAGGTGATTGGTGCTCTCGTTCTGGCCGAGCACGGCCATCAGCTCGGGCTTGCTGCCGCACTCGAGCCCCACGCCATGCGGGGTGCCGAACTCGACGATCTCCTGCACCACGTGGCGCTGCTGGTTGACCTTGATCGGGTATACCGTCGTGTACCCGCCGTCGTAGCCGAATTCCTTGATCGCGTGCTGGAACTGCGCGGCGAGCGCCTGAATCCGGGACCGGAGGATGTCCGAGAAGCGCAGCAGGAGCGGAAGACCGACGCCTTGCGCGTTCAGGTCGAGCGCGAGCTGGTACAGGTCGAGACCGCGCTTGGGGTTTCCGTCCGGGTGCACGGTGACGTGCCCCTCGTCGTTGACCCGGAAGTAGCCGAGTCCCCATCCGCTCATGTTGTAGA
The DNA here is from genome assembly GCA_050733215.1 of Gemmatimonadales bacterium. Taxonomy (GTDB): domain Bacteria; phylum Gemmatimonadota; class Gemmatimonadetes; order Gemmatimonadales; family GWC2-71-9; genus DASQPE01. The sequence goes on along the minus strand of JBOHSN010000042.1, from coordinate 3,972 downwards.
GCTTCTCGGCGTCCTTGGCGCTCCACGGTGTGGGCGGCGTCGAAACGATGGTAGCGATGGCCGGCGCTCCTGCTCAGGTGAACCCGCGCGACTGCGCTGAAGCGCCCGTAAGTTGTCCCCCATGAGTTCTCCAGTCCACACCCCAGTTCCCGATCCGGTGGCAATCGTCGGCGCGGGGCTCGCAGGGCTGGCCTGCGCAGGCCGATGGTTTTCTGCTCGATCGCGGGTTCCAGCTGCTGCTGACCGCGTACCCGGAGGCGCAACGCCGCCTTGACGACGCCGCGCTCCGTCTGTGCGCGTTCTACAGCGGCGCGACAACCGCTCGACGCCGCGGCCTCGCTGACGGGCCCGGTGCGCACCCGGCAACCACCGCGACACTGGCTCGATTCACGGCGCCTCGTCTCCGGCCGCCGAGCTGCGGAGGCGGTGTTGGCCTCGGGCCTGTAGCGGTGCTGCCACATCCGGGGCGTGTCCTGCAGGCAACGGTGGCTTCGACGCCACGCCCCACCCCTCCGCTAAGTCGCTGCCATTGCAAGATTACGAGCCGGCACGAACCTCGCACCTCCGGATCAGCGCAACGCTAAGCTCACGTATTGCAAACAGTTGCACTACCGCAGTCCCCAACGCGAGGCTAGCCATGTTCGCTCCGACGCTGACGTCCGCTCGCCGTCTGACCCCGGCCCTCAGGGGTCAGCTCCAGGTCGCCTACGCGCGTGCCTGGCAGGCGCTTTCCGATACGCATTTCCAGCAGGCTGTGCTGTTCACGCGGCGGGTGTCCGACCGGCTCGCGCTGGGCGAGGCGCTCGACCGATATTTCCGGGAGGTCGCCGTCCCGGTCGCGATGCGGGAGACGGTCCGCGCACGGGCCCTGCTCGAGCTGGCCGACACCATTCCGGGGGTGGCCGACGATGCCACAACGGGAGACCCGTGGCAGCGGCTCCGCCCCGACCGGCTCGTCGAGTCGGTGCGCCGCCGCGCGCAGTGGGTCGACGAGACGACGCTCCAGTGCCGCATGGCGGCCTGTCTCGCCGAGGCGGCCGTGGCCGAGACCCACACTCGGATGGCCGTGGACGTGGCCCGGCTGCTGGGAGAAGCCACCCCTCTCGACGAGGCCGTGATGGTGTACGTGCGGACGTTCGATCTCCCCGCCCGGGACAGCGATGTCGTGTTTCGCGCGGCGCTCGCCCGGCTCGGCGAGCGGCATCTCACCACGGACGCGGCACCCCGGTTCCGCGTGGAAGCCGCGCCGGCGCTAGTGGCGCTGGCCCCGGGCCCTGCGCTGCTGCCCCCGGTCGCGGCGTTTGGATTGCGCGTGATCGGGTAGGGCGGTGCGCGGGCGCACGGCGCGCCGCCGGCCTCCGGGGACATGCTCCCGGAGGTCGGCTTCCCTTTTTCGGAGTGCTCGTCAGTGACCTGGTCCTACCGCCTCGCGCGGATCGCAGGAACGGACATCAAGGTGCACGTCACCTTTCTGCTGCTGCTCGGCTGGTACGCGTTCGCCGCCTGGCGGACCGCCGGGCCGCAGGCAGCGGCTGGCGGCATCCTGTTCCTGCTCGCGCTCTTCGGCTGCGTGCTGCTCCACGAGTTCGGCCACATTCTGATGGCGCGGCGGTTTGGTGTGCGAACGCCCGACGTCATCCTGCTGCCCATCGGCGGGGTGGCGCGTCTCGAGCGCATCCCCGACGAGCCGAAGCAGGAGCTGCTCATCGCCGCAGCAGGCCCGGTGGTAACGCTGCTCGTCGCGGTCGTGCTCTACGCGTGGACCCGCGCCATCGGGGAGGCGCCCGCGATGCTGCCCGACCCGGGAAGGGGCAGCTTCGCGGAGCGGCTGATGGCCGTGAACGTCTGGCTCCTCGCGTTCAACCTGATCCCCGCGTTCCCGATGGACGGCGGGCGGATGCTCCGCGCGCTACTCGCCACGCGCATCGGCCTGGTACGCGCGACGAACGCGGCGGCCATCCTGGGGCAGGTGCTGGCGGTCGCCATGATCCTGGTCGGCCTGTCGGGGCAGATCCTGCTCGCCGTGATCGGGTTCTTCGTCTTCGTCGGTGCCAGCGCCGAGGCCAAGGCGGTCGAGACCCGCGCCATGGGTGAAGGTCTCCGCGTGGCGGAGATGATGGTCACGCAGTTTCGGACGCTGCCCGCCCACGCCACGCTGTCCCAGGCGGTAGACCTGCTCCTGTCCGGCGACCAGCGGGAGTTCCCGGTGCTCGACGATCGGGGCCGCGCGGGCGGGATCCTCACGCGGGACAATCTCATTCGGGGACTTCGCGAGCGCGGGCCGGATTCCCTGGTGTCGGACGCCATGACCGCGGCCGTACCGCCGGTGTCGCCGGCGCTCGGCTTTCAGGACGCGCTCGAGCAGCTGCGCCGGAGCGGACTTCCGGCCTTGCCTGTGGTGGACGGCGGCGGCATACTGGTCGGACTCCTGACCATGGACAACATCTCGGAACTGCTGCTCGTCCGGCGCGCGCACGCCGGGCGCTGAGCCGGACCCGGCAGCACCCGATCGCCGCTCACCACTCACAAGGATCGCGCATGTCCCTGCTCGCCCGATGTGCGGGCCTCGCTGCCGTCGCCGTGGCCGCCTGTTCCGGCTCCGACGCTCCCAAGACCGAACAGCCTCCCGCCAACGCGTCCGCTGCTCCCGCTGCCGCCTCGGCGCCCAACGTCGTGGACATCACCGCGCGGGAGTACGCGTTCGACGCCCCGAAGCAGATTCCCGCCGGACTCACCACGTTCCGGTTCATGACGCCGGGCAAGGAACCGCACCACGGGATCATAGTGCGGCTGGACGAGGGCAAGACGTTCGAGGATCTGGCCGAGGCGATCAAGAAGCCGGGTCCGCCGCCGTCGTGGGCGCACTTCGACGGGGGCATGATGATCGGCGACCCGGTGAAGGGCTCGAACATCACCATGAACCTCACCCCGGGGAAACACGCGCTCATCTGCTTCGTCCCGAGCACGGACGGCATGCCGCACTTTGCCAAGGGCATGATCGTGCCGATCGAGGTGACGGGGCCGGCCGTGGAGGCCGCGGAGCCCCAGGCCGACATCGTGCTGCGTCTCAAGGACTACGACTTCGAGCTCTCGACGCCACTCACGCCCGGCGAGCACGTGATCCGGGTCGAGACCGTGCCGGGGCAGCCGCACGAGCTTGTCGTGGTGCGGCTCGGCGACGGCGTGTCGGCCGAGCAGGTTGTGGCCTGGGAGATGGGAGGGCGCAAGGGTGAGCTACCGTCGTTCACGTTCGTGGGGGGCGTCGCGCCGATGGAGGGCGGCCGACACGCGCACATCAGCGTGAACCTCGAGCCCGGCAACTACGCGTTCATCTGCTTCATCCCGGATGCCAAGGACGGAAAGCCGCATTTCGCGCACGGGATGCTGAAGCAGGTCAAGGTGGGATAGGTCTCAGCACCGCCGGGCCCGCCAGTCGCGCGGTGCGCAGGCAAGGCCGGGCTCGCGCCAGAGCCCGGCCCGCGCCGCCCGAGCGTTCTTTTGCGCTCGCTCCAGCCGTTTCACATACTTTACATTCGGCGGCACGGTCAGCAGGAATGCCCAGCCGGCCCGCACGAGCGCCTCGTTGACGAGCGAGTCGCCGCGCCAGACATAGGCCAACGCGCGTCCGTGGCGGTCGCGCAGGCCGACGTCTCGTTCGAGCTGCACGCGCCCGCCGACCGGGAGCAGGCGCCGGAGCGCGGCGGTGGACTCGCGCCCGGATCGCCCCTGTGCCCGCTCGGGCGCGTCGATGCCGATGAGGCGGACCTTCAGGCCGTCCGCGCAGTAGAACGTGTCACCGTCCACGACCCGTGACACGGTGCACGGCCGATCGGGCCCGGCGCCGGCGAGCAGCTCGATGACAGCGAACGTGATCAGCATGTCCGGAATCTAGGATCGAGCGCCCTTCGCATGGCATCCTTCGTCGTCGAGCGCAGCACAACCGTCCCGTTCACTGCTGACGAGGTATACGCC
>JBOHSN010000041.1:0-31460 GCA_050733215.1 Gemmatimonadales bacterium | reverse complement strand
GACGAAGATGAACCCGCCCGGCAGCGCGAAGGCGTTCACCGCCGCGTCGTCCACGACGTGGAACTCCCACGGGAGCTGCGGCCGCTCCGACTCCGCGGCCATCCCCTTGCCGATGCCGGAGACGTAGGTCTGCACCGCCGCATCGTCGTAATAGCCGATCGACTGCCCGACCTTCTGCGCCTCCTCGCGTCCGATCTGGATCTCCTGCGACTCCGACACGAGCGACAGCTCGCTCTTGCCGGTGACCGGGTTGGTGGCGCACGCGGTGGCGAGCGCCAGGGGGGCGAACGCGAGCCGTCTGAACATGGCGGAACCCCTGTTGGGCGACTCCGTAAATGTACGGAAAACCGACGGGCTCGCTGTGACCCCCGTCGCGGGGCGCACGAAGGCCTTCACGTCCTTCGTGTTACCGCCTGCGCGTGGGAGGAGCCGGGGTGCTGTCGGCGGGCGCGCTGTCTTCCGCGACCGGCGCGGGCGCGCGGCGGCCGGGCTCGTCCAGCGTGAACGTGCCCAGTCCGCGCGTGTCCACGCCCAGCCCGGCGCGGGTGGCACCGTTCCGGTCGGCGAACACGACGTTGGCCGAGCCATCGGGCGCGACTCCCAGGACCGTCCTGGTGCGCCCGGCTCCGTCGGCGAAGACCAGTGACCCGCCCTCGCTTGCTTCCAGGGCAAACACGGCGCGCGGGTTCCCCCCCGAGTCGGCGAGCGAGATCCCGGCCGAACCGTCGTTCAGCAGGCTGACCTTGATGCGCGGGCGCCCCGCCTGGTCCTGGAAGACAAGCCGAAGCGAGCTGTCCTCTGCCACCCCCCAGGCACCCCGGATGGTGCCCCCCGCATCGCGCAGGACGAAGCGTTGCGCCGCGATCTCGGGCGTGACGCTCCGTCTGGTGTACACGAGGACGACGGCCAGGCCGAGGAGCATGGCCATGCCCATCAGGAGCAGGACCCCGTACCGACGGAGGCGCCGGTTGTCCCGCTCGAGTGCCTCCAGGCGCACGTTGGTGCCGTAGTCCTCGGCCGAGGAGGTCACTTGTCCTCCGGCGGCTCGTCCAGGAAGTACGACAGGCACGCCCGATCCAGCAGCTCGCGGGTGAGCTGGTTGGGCGCCTCCAGATAGCGAGTCATGTCGATGAAATGGTCGAGCACGTCACGGGAATGACAATTTCGGGGGATGATCCCCCGCCGCTCGTAGTACTCCCGGTAGAGATGCGGCACGGCCCAGTCCTCGAAGGGGATGTCCCGCTCCGCGCAGCAGCGGCGGAAGATCTCCGTGTACTCCTCCTGCGTCGGCCCGTGCACGTGGAGCTTGTAGTGGATCCGGCGCATGAACGCTTCCTCGACGAGATCCGACGGCTTCAGGTTCGTCGAGAACACCAGCAGCGTGTCGAACGGCACCGGGAACTTGCCGCCGGTGTGGAGCGTGAGGAAGTCGATCCGCTTCTCGAGCGGCACGATCCAGCGGTTCAGGAGGTCACGGGGCGGGATCCGCTGGCGGCCGAAGTCGTCGAGGATCAGCACGCCGCCGTTCGCTTTCAGCTGGAACGGGGCCTGATACATCTTGGTGTGCCGATCGTACTGGAGGTCGAGCTGATCGAGCGTCAGCTCGCCGCCCGTGATCACCACCGGGCGTTGCACAAGTATGTAGCGCCGGTCGTACTCCGGAGCGGTCTTGAGCCAGTCGGGCCCGTCACCCGTAGTGGCGTCCTCCTGCGGCACCTCATGGTGGTAGACCGGGTCGTAGAGCACCAGGATCTGCCCGTCCACCTCGATGGCGTGCGGGATGTAGAGCATGCCGCCGAGCAGCCGCGAGATCGTCTCGGCGATCATCGTCTTGCCGTTGCCCGGGCCGCCGTAGAGGAACAGCGACTTGGCCGAGTTGATCGCCGGGCCCAGCATGTCGAGTATCGCGTCCGCGATCACCATTCCCTTGAAGCCGGTCCGCACCCCTTCGCGCGCCACGTGCACCCGCGTGATGGATTGCCGCATAGTCCACTCGACGTACTGGTTGAGCGGAACGGGCGCAGGTCCCACGTACTGGCTGGAGCCGAGCGCCTCACGTGCGCGGTCCCGTCCGGCGCCGGTCAGGTCGAAGAGGTAGCCTCCCCGGCTGTGGCCGGTCGTGCCACGAACCTCCACGAAGCGCCGCTGCTGGAGCGTCAGGAGCTGGTCGTCCACGAACGTGAACGGCAGGCGGATCGACTCGACGAGCTGCTGGCCGGTGCGGACGCCCTGCACGTACAGCGTCTTGAGCAGCAAATCGATCACGTACTCGGCGCCGAGCCCGGTGCTCGCGAGCGTTTCGGGCATCGGCGGCCGGTCGGACCGGCCCCAGGATTCGAGGCGCTGCGGCGCGGCGGTGGTCATGGCGATCCCTCCGGGGTGCAGACGATCGTGTCGCCCACCCCGGTCCCGCTCTGCGTCAGCGTGCCCGCGGGGAGCTCGAGCGCCGTAGCGGCCGTCCGGTGCCAGCTCGTGCGCGCGCCTGGCGCCAGGGCGTGGTAGACCGCCACCACGGCGCCTTCGGCGTCCAGGAAGGCCACGTCGAGCGGGAAGCGCATGCCAAGCATGTGAACCGCACGGCAGGGGTGGAGCAGGAGCCCTTCGCCGGCCGGGACCCCGGGCCGGCCGAGCAGGCCCCGCAGCCGGAGCCACCAGCGGTCAGCGACCTCGATCCGGTCGCCGAGGACGCGGCCGCACCCGTTCGCCACCCGCACCCGCTGCATCAGCCGGTCTTTCCCAGCGCTTCGTAGATCTGGATGATCGCCGACCCGAGGATGACGACGAACATCGCCGGGAAGATGAAGAGCACGAGCGGGAAGACCAGCTTGATGGTGGTCTTGGCCGCTGCCTCTTCAGCGCGCTGCCGGCGCTTGGTACGCATCGTGTCGGCATGGACCCGGAGGGCCGTCGCCACCGAGGTGCCGAACCGGTCGGTCTGGATCAGCATCGCCATGAGCGACCGGATGTCTTCCATGCCGGTGCGGTCGCCCATGTTGCGGAACGCTTCGTCGCGCGGGGTGCCCGCACGGATCTCGAGGTTCACCAGCACGAGCTGCTCGCTCAGCACCGGGCTCAGCCGCTCGATCTCCTCCGACACGCGCACCAGCGCCTGATTGAGGCCCAGACCGGCCTCGACGCAGACGACCAGCAGATCGAGGGCGTCCGGCAACGCCTTTTGCATTTCCTTCTGGCGCCGCGTGACGCGGGACTTGAGGAAGAACGACGGGAAGATGTAGCCGACCGCGGCAAACCAAACCGTGGCGAGGATCCCCGCCATTGAGGTCATGCCCAGCACCGACAGGATCGCCACCGATGCCGCGCCAAGGCCAATCGGCAAGGCGATTCTCGAACCGAGATAGATCGGCACTGCCGTACGCCCGGCATAGCCCGCTTGGATCAGCTGCAGCCGCAGCCCGGAGATATCCGCGTGCTTGCCCTCGACCTGCTCCCCCAAGCTCTGGAGCAACGCCGCCACCTTCTCGGCGCGCGCCTGGCGGCGTCGCCGGCCCAGCGTCTCCCGGGAGGCAGCGTCGAGTGTGTCGAACTCGGAGAGCCGCGTCGCGATCGTGGGCTGGCGGTTCGGAGCGACTTCCGCCAGGAAGAGAAACGCGGCGGCGCCCGAAAGGGCGACAAAGACGACGGCGAGGATCAGGAGCACGGCACCCTCAGATCTCGATATCGATGATCTTGCGGATCCACAGGAAGCCCACGATCTGCATCACGACCGCCAGGAAGACCAGCAGCTTCCCGATCGGATGCGTGAACAGAATCTTCATGTAGGGCGGATTCAGCAGGTAGATCAGAATGCCGACGATGATCGGGAGCACCGCCAAGGTATAGCCGCTGAAACGGCCCTGCGCTGTGTACACGCGGAGCTGACGCCGGATCTGGAACCTCGCGCGGATCACCGTCGCGAGGTTGTCCAGCACCTCCGCGAGATTGCCGCCCACCTCGCGCTGGATGAGAATGGCAGTGACAAGGATCCGCACATCGACCAGGGCCACGCGATCTGCCAGTGCGATCATCGCATCGTCGAAGGGAAGTCCGAACCGCTGCTCCTCGAACGTCCGCTGAAATTCAGTGCCGATTGGATCCTTGAGCTCCTCGGCCACCATCTTGAACCCCGCGGAGAGCGGATGACCTGCCCGAATCGCGCGGCCGAGCAGGTCGATTGCCTCGGGCAAGGAACCTTCGAATGCATCAATGCGCCGCTGCCGCTGCCGCTTGAGAAACCAGATCGGGAAGTAGCCGCCTGCCGCGGCCGCGAGCAGCGCGACGGGCCAGAACCGGGCGAGAATCAGCACCGCCGCTCCGAAACCGACGCCCAGGCCGGCACACATCAAGAGCAGCGCCTCGAGGCTCGTTTCGGACCCGGCCTGCTGGAGCAACATTCCCAGGTCGCGTATGCGCGGGGTCGACGCGGAGAGCTGCTGAAGCCACAGGGGCTGGTCGGCGGCCCGGCCGCGAATCAGACCGGGGCCGTCCTCACCCGCGTCGAGCGCGCCGATGCCCTGAAGCTGGCGCACCACCGAGCGGCGGCGGCGGGTCTCCTGAAAGAACTCCACCAGCAGCGCAAGGCCCACCGCGCCAAAGGTGACGGCAAGGAAGACCAGCCCGGCGGCCAGCCAGGACGCGGCCGGGATGTTCACCAGCGCTCACGGCTATGCCCGCGGCCGTCCCGGTTGAGGAAGAGCAGTGCCGAGAGGTCGATCCCGTAGGCCTTGAGCCGCTCGGTGAACTTGGGCCGAATGCCGGTCGCGGTGAAGCGACCCATTACACGATCGTCCTCGCCGATGCCTTGGCGCTCGAAGGTGTAGATGTCCTGCATGGTGATGACGTCGCCTTCCATGCCCGAGATCTCGGCGATCTGGGTGAGCTTCCGGGTCCCGTCGCTCAGGCGGCTCACCTGGATGACCACCTGAATGGCGCTCGCGATCTGCTGGCGCATCGCCTTGTCCGGGAGGTCCAGGCTCGACATCGAGATCATCGTCTCGAGCCGGCTCAGCGCGTCGCGCGGCGCGTTGGCGTGGAGCGTCGTGATGGACCCGTCGTGGCCGGTGTTCATCGCCTGGAGCATGTCCACCGCTTCGCCGCCGCGGCACTCACCCATGATGATCCGGTCGGGCCGCATCCGGAGCGCGTTGATCAGCAAGAGGCGCTGCGGCACCTCGCCCGACCCCTCGACGTTGGCCGGCCGGGTCTCCAGCCGCACCACGTGGGGCTGCTTGAGCTGAAGCTCGGCGCTGTCCTCGATCGTCACGATCCGCTCGGTCGGCGGGATGTACGACGAGAGGATGTTGAGCAGCGTCGTCTTGCCGGCGCCGGTGCCGCCCGAGATCAGGATGTTGAGCCGCGCGCGGACGATGCCCTTGAGCAGCTCGAGCATCGGCTCGGTGAGGCTCTCCTTGCTGAGCAGGTCCTCTCCGCTCAGTGCGTCGCGCTTGAACTTTCTGATCGAGAGGTGCGGCCCGTCGAGCGCCAGCGGCCGGATGATGGCGTTGACGCGGGAACCGTCGGGCAGGCGCGCGTCCACCATGGGCGAGCTGTCGTCGATCCGTCGGCCCACGGCGGAGACGATGCGGTCGATCACCTGGAGGAGATGTCGGTCGTCCTGGAATCGCACGTCGGTGGTCTCGAGCTTGCCGTACCGCTCGATGTAGACCTGCTTGTAGGTGTTGACCAGAATATCCGAGATCTCCGGATCCTGCATCAGGGGCTCGATGGGCCCCAGCCCGAAGATCTCGTCCAGCACCTGGCGGACGAGCTCCTCCCGCTCCTCGAAGTTCAGCGGCGCGGACTCCTGCGCCAGCAGGTCGTGGACGACCTTGCGGATGGCGTCCACCACCTGCTCCCGGGACAGCTTGTCGAGGGTGCTGAGGTTGAGCCGCTCGATGAGCCGGCGATGGACCCGGGACTTGATGTCCTGGAAGAACTGGCGACTGGCCCCCGGGGCGGTGCCGGCTGCTCCAGCATTCCCGTCGCGTCTGACCGGCGGCCCGGACGTGGCCTCGGGCGACCGCTCCCACGGCATCCGCGGACGGGGATCTCCGGAGCCTCCCGGCGACGGGGCTGGACCGTTCGCTGCTGGACTGCTCATGCGTCACCCCCCGCCTTCCTGGGCCTGATCTTCCCGAGGAACTGACCGAACAGCCTGGCGCCGCGGCCTGACCGCCCGTTGTCTATCCCGAGCCCCGCAATCTGCGCGCCGAGCGCTTTCACGTCCCGGGTATAGCGCGAGTTCCCGTTCAGCACGATCGGCTTGCCGGCGTTGATGGAGCGGATGACCGCCTCGTAGTCGTTGCTCAGCGTGCAGAACACCTTCACGCCCAGGGTCTGCTCGACCTCCTTGAGCCCGATCTCGTCGTCGGGCTGGAATCGGTTCACCACCAGCCGCATCTGCTCCAGGCCTCGCGGAAGCACCCGCTTGAGCATCGGGAGGCCCCGCTGGACATTGCGGAGCGACGGCAGGTCGAGGTTCACGACCACGAACACCTGGTCGGACTGGTCGAAGGCGGCCAACGTGGCCGGGGAGAAGGACTTGGACGTATCCACGATGAGGTATTCGTAGTGACTCCGGAGGTAGTGCAGGATCTTCCGGACGTCATCGGGGGAGGCAACTTCCGCGCGGTCGGGGTGGAACGGGGCTGACAGCAGATGCACGCCGGATGGATGCTGCTCGATGTAGGAGGCGAGCAGGCCGGAATCCATCCGGTGAAAGTTCTGCACCATGTCCACGAAGTTGAACCGCGGCTGGACCCCGAGCAGCAGGGCGACCTCGCCCAGCTCGAGGTCGAGGTCCACGAGCAGGGTCTTCTTGCCGGTGAGCCGGTGCAACACCACCGCCAGATTGGCCGCCAGTGTGGTGGAGCCGGAGCCGCCTTTGGCGCCGAAGATCGCGAAGACCTGGCCCGGCTTGCGGGCCGCGCCGGAGCCGGCGCCGCCGAGCTGCGCCGCGAGACGCTGGAGCGACTCCTTCAGCTGCTCGGGCGAGGGGGGTTTGTGGAGGTAGTCGGAGACGCCGGCCCGCATGGCCGCGAGGAGCTGCGGCGAGGAGAGCGTCGGACCGGCCGCGAGCACCCGCTGGCCGGGATGGGCGTCGGCCAGGAACTGCATCAGCTTGATGCCGAGGTCGGGGTCGTCCTCGAGGTCGATGACGAGCAGGTCCGGGGTCGCCTGCCTCAGAGCCCGGACCTGCTCCTCGCCAAAGTCCTCGAACCGCTGCGAGAGCTCGAGGGCGATCTTGTATCCCCAACCGCCCTCGACGATCGACTCCCGCACCCGGTCGCGGAGTCGCGCGTCGGTCGAGACCAGCGCGAGCCGCAGATGCGATGAACCCACTTCAGCCTTTCCAGCCGCCGCTCATCATTCGACGAGCTGCAGCTTCTTGATCAGCGTTCCGGTGCCCGGCCCGGTGCCCTTGGCGAAGTACATGAACCGCGCCATCACGGGCTCGTGAGGGTTCTTCTGCCCCTCGAGGAAGATGACGGCTATGTTGTTGAACTCGAGACTCGTGCGCCCGCTCCGAATCTGGCTCGGATCGAAGAGCGGGACCATGACCACCCGCGGGCTGTTCTCCCACGAGGCGTACGTCTCACTGCACAGGGAGCTGCCCGGCAGCCGCTGTTTTACGTAGCCGTACTTGTACGGGGAGCCCTTGGCCGGGTGATCCACCTCGTCCCAACAGGCCAGCGAATCCTGGTTCATCAGGTCCTGGATCCCCTGGAACGTCGGCCCGATCATGTTGCCGGGCTTGTTGAGGTACGTCGTGTCCTGCGGCACGGTGTCGAGCACGGCGACGGACGAGGGGTTGCAGTTGGCGATGTTCCACCGGTACCAGTCGGCGCCGGCATTGTAATCCTGGTTGCCATACGCTTCGGGATGCGCGCTGTCGTACGGCATCGTCCAGGGGTAGAAGTATCCCGGCGATGGGCTCTCCATGGGGTTCGACATCTTGATCGGCATGGGCCGGCCGTAGTCGTTCCAGTACCGCCGCTGCAACGTCTGATCATTGGTATACCAGCTGTCCATCCCGTTTCTGAAGCCGCTGCCGTACCCGGTCCCGGCATTGGGGTTTTGGGGATCGCCGCGCTGGTACGAGTCGCCGACAGTCCCATCGAACCTCCAGTCTTCCCCGCCCTGATCCCCCTGCGTGCCCACAATATCGGGCAGCTTATTGCCGGGGTTGATGGGATCAGTATCGTTGTCCAGGTCGGACCAGATGTCGGGAATGGCGAACGGCTTCACGCACTTGCCGGCCCCGGCGTAGCTGGCCTTCGCGGCGGCCTTGGCCGACACGGCAACGAAGTCCAGCCCCAGCAGATTGCCGAACCAGGTGGCGGTGGCAGCCCGGCGGATGAACACCCGCACCTTCTCGCTGTCCGGCATGACCTGGATATAGGACTCGGGCGAGTTGATCACCCAGCGCGCACCGGAATCGGTCGTGATCGCGCCGGTCGTGTCCACGTACTGCCAGCCGACATAGTTTCGCGCGCTGTAATGCAGGGCGGAGTCGGCCGCCTCGTCCTTCTTGTCCGCAGCCAGGCCGTCGAGAAACTCGGCCGCTCCCGCGAGCGCCGCCGCATCCGCGGCGCGCTGCGCGTCACTCCGCACCTTGAGCAACATGCCCAGGTCTACTGCCAACGCCACCATGCCCAGTAGGGCAAAGAGCGACACAGCCATCATCGCCACGGAGGCGCCTCGCTCGCTCGACCTCACGTCCCGCATCCGCATACCACCTCCTCTGACCGCTCGGCCCGTCTGCTCCGGCTTCCTCGTAACCGCTACCGCGCACCCCCAGGCGCTTCCGCGCCCGGGGTGCCGGGCGCCGGCCGCTCCAGCGGCCGCTGCCAGTTCCATTGGTCGGCCTCGCCGGTCGGGAGCGCCGTCGGCGCGTCCTCCCCCGTCACCAGCCTGGGAGTAACCAGCACGAGCAACTCCGTTCGCCTTTGCCGCAGGCTCTTGGACCGGAAGAGCTCGCCCAGGATAGGGATGTCACCCAGAACCGGGATCTTCGACACGTTGTCGATCGTCGAGTTGTCGAGCATCCCTGCTATCGCCAGATACTGCCCTTCCCTCAGCTCGACCTCGGTATCTGCCTTCCGGGTAAGAATCGAGGGGATCACGAACCCGCTGATCACCAGGCCGTTGGCGAAATCCAGGGACGAGACCTCGGGCTGCAGCTTGAGGCGGATCGATCCGCTGCGGGTGATCGTCGGGGTAAACCGCAGGCGGATGCCGAACTCCTCGAACTGAATGCCGATTGCGCCCTGCACTCCGCCACCCTGCACCGCGGGGAATGGGAAGCGGCCGCCGGCCAGAAAGTAGCCTTCCCGACCGGGAAGCACCATCAGATTCGGCTCGGCCAGGCTCCGGAAATCGCCCCGCGCCTCGGTGGCCCGGATAAACGCCTCGAAGTTGGCGAGACCGTTATCCAGCAAGAAGGTGATCGTGCCGTCCGGGCTGGTCGTTCCCGCCCAGTCGGTTGGAGGAGTGGGGCCGTCGCTCAGCTTGTGCGGATTCAGCACCTGCAGATTGGCGCTCCACTCCTTCAGCGCGCTCCGGCTGATCTCGGCAAACCGGACCTGGAGCATCACCTGCACCGCCGGCGGCGTCACGAGGTTGTCGATTATGGTGGCGCCCGTGGTACGGGCGATATCGACCGCACGCTGCGCCGACACCGGGTCTTTCACGGTGCCGCTAAGGGTGATGGAGCTTCCGCTCGCCGTGACCGTAATCTCCTCGTTCGGCAGCAGCGACCGAAGGTAGCGCTCCAACGCGGGCGCGTCGGCTGTGACCTCCACTGAGTAGACCTTCACGTCGGAGGTGTTGTCCCAGATCAGGAGCGTGGTCGAGCCCAGCGACCGTCCGTTGATGACCACCTCGGTCGGTGAGACGATGGTCACCTCGGCGATGTTCGGATCGCCCACCGAGAAGCGCTGCAGCGCCACCGGGCTGATGAACAGCGCGGACGCGCCGCGGGACACCGAGATCACCCGCTCGGCCTGACTGATCACGCGCTGGGCGGCGGCCGGTTGCACGGCAGCCAGCCCGAGCGCGAGAAGTCCCGGCGCCAGCCGGGCAGTCCACGACCAAACCCGCCGACGGAAAGGGTGGCTCACGGCGCTCCCTTGGTTGAGGTGGACCACGGACCAGCCCGTATCCTAGAACTTCTGCAGCGTACGCTGCCCTCCGCGGTACACCTCGACGATGGTCGCCGCGGGCTCCGGCGCAGCCACCCGCACCGCCGCGGCGCGGCGCGGCCCGCTCGGCGCCGCCGCCACCGGCGTGCTCCCGATTTTGCCCATCAAGGCGCTCTGGCGCGTGCCCCTGGTCTGAATCAGCGACGTATCCAGCATGTTGCGCAGAGCGAGCTGGATGCGGCCCTGCCCGGACGCCAGGGCCAGCGTCTCGGCCTGCTCCGGCGTCAGGAGGAACGTCACCACGCCGACCGCCTGCGGCTTACCCTCCTTGTCCTGCTGGATCGACTGGCCAGCGGCGAGCGTGCGCACGTTCTGCATGATCACCTTGGTCGCCGGCTCCTTGGTCCCCTGGATGTCATTCATGGTGAGGAGCACGTCTACCCGCGTGGACGGGAGCACCCACCCGGCCACGCCCACGATCTGGTCCACCGCCATGCTGAAGGCCCGCATGCCGGGCTCGATGATCACCGGGAGTCCGCCACCCATGCCCTGCGCCGCCAGCTTGCCCTCGAGGATCGGCTCGTTCTCCGCCACGCTCACGATGAGCCCGCGGGAGAGCGCCTGCTGCGGCGTGCCGATGTAGCCGGGCGGAACTGCCCCACCCACCCACTCGATGGTCTTGAGGTCCCGCTCGCCCAGCACCGTGCCAACCGGGAGAGTTCGGGTCGCGACAACCAACTGGGCGTTACGCGGCTGGGCCATGAGGGGCGTCGCCTGCTGGCGGATGTACCGCATGGCGAGATACGCGGCGGTGCCGCCCGAGGCGAGCGCCAGCGCCAGCATGAGAAACGGACGGGTCCGCCGGGCCATGGGTCAGTCCCTCACTCGTTCCGCATCGTAAACGAGCTCGTGAGCGTGATGGGGTCGAGAAGCCGGAAGAACATCCACGAATAGGGAACTCGTGCCGTGATCCGGACCGGTTGGTCCGAGGACTCGCAGTCACCCTCGAACTGCACCGTGGTGACCGTGGTGGGCACCCCCGCCTGGGCCATCCGGTTCTTGATGTCGATTTCGACCATGGCTTGCGTGATGGTCGGATCGGCAATGACGCAACGGCGCGCGCCTTCCCGCACCGCGTCCGTGGCGACCTGCGCCAGATTCCACGCCTTGCCGAATTCGATGATGCCGAGGACGAGCAACAGCAGGACCGGGAGAATCAGCGCGAACTCGACCGTCGCCTGACCCCGCTCATCTTGGATCGCTTGCGTCATAGAAGACCTGCTCCGAAAAACCACCAGAATCCGCTCCCCATCCCGATGGCAAGACCGTACGGCACCGCGAGCGGCTCCCGAAGCGCGAGGGCGCTCCCATAACGCGGACTGGACGTCAGCCAACCGAGCAGCAGCCGACCGCAGGATGCGAGCACTGGACGGAGCATCCCGCGGCGCGCGGCCTCCCCCAGCGCAAGGATTCCGCCCGCGACCGCGATCGCGAGCGACGCCCAAAGGAACTGCACCGGTCCGAAGAATGAACCGACCACCATGAGCAGCTTCCCATCGCCGCCGCCGAGCACGCCGGCGGCGAAGAACGGCAGGGCTACCAGCCCCGCCGTGGCAATACCGAGCAGCGACCCGATGAGCGGCCGCGGGCCCTGCACGGCGTGCAGTCCGACTCCCAGCAGCATTCCGGCTACCGTGACCAGGTTGGGGATCCGGCGAGCGGTCACGTCGGTCCAGCAGCAAACCACCAGCACCGCGAGGAGCGCCGCCCCAACCAGCATCGATCGATCCATCGCGAACGTGTTCATCTTGTGCCGGCGTCCGCACCGGGGCAAGAGCGGCAAGCCGCCCCTGCCACCCGTGCGGCGGCGCCTACGCCACGGTCAGGGGTACGGGCTGGCCGGCGCGTTGTTCAGCTGCGTCGCTGCGTTGTTGAACACGTTGCCGATGCTGTTCCGCAGCACCAACAGGATCGCGATCAGCCCGACCGCGACCAATGCGATGATCAGCGCGTACTCCACGAGCCCCTGACCGGACTCGTCGCTCCAGAACGCCTTCCACAGCGACTTCATGCATCCTCCTCGGCCTGCCGGCCAGAGTGGTGAAAATCGGAGCCCTCGTCAGGACTCCTCGCAGGCAGGCCTGGGTGCCTGCCGATGGCGACGAGCGTCAGTTTGACACGGATTGGATCGCGAGTGGCGTCGTGTCAGAGCAAGACATGTGCCCTCGAATGACCGGAATTGCATGCGGGAGGCAACAGACGGTGCCGCAACAGATTAGCGTTGCCTGCCAAGGCCCGCTGCAAGCCGGTTCTGCGGCATCTGGATTGCTGCTTCAGCTGAAAGCGTGTCGCGACCGCACCACGACCCGCTGCGGAGGCGCGCGCCCAGCCCTGCCAACCCATTATTTCGCTGCCAGATACCGAGTGCACAAGTCTGCACAAGCGCCCGCGAAACGCAAGGCCACGCACACCGCGGCCCCGGAGCCTGCCCCGGAAACCGCTGCACAGTTGCGACATGCGACGCTCGCATGCAACGTTCACGTTCTCGGCGGATGAAACCTCGGTGCTTCTCGACCCCTGGCCGCACCAGCGCCTGGTCTTCGGCGCGATTGGTGCGCTCCGGACCGCATACGATGAGCCGATGGGAGACCGTGCGGACCCACCACTGGAGTGACTGGGCCGGGCTCGCCTGCTTCACTGCACTGGCGGGGCTCTTGTGGCGTCGCTCGCCCGAGCTCGGCCTCGCGGTGCTCCCGGCTCTCTGTTACGAGTTGCTGGTGGCGGCCAGCTTCGTGCTTCGGTACCCGCCCGCGCGGTCCGCGCGGGGGTGGCTGCCGCGAACCGTCGCCTACGCCCACTCTTTCCTCCCGATGGTGTTTCTCGAGCTGGCGGGCCGGTTCCGCCCCGAGTGGCTTGCACCGGCTGGCGAGCCTGCGCTTCAAGCGGCTGGGATCGGGCTCTGGCTGGCGGGCGCGGTGATAGGCTTCTGGCCGCTCTGGCACCTCCGACGAGCGTTCAGCATCGAGCCAGAGGCCCGGATGCTGGTGACCAGCGGCCCGTACCGGCTGGCGCGCCACCCGATCTACGCCATGTACCTCCTGATCAACACCGGACTGTGGCTGCGCCACCCGTCGCTGCCGTTCGCTGTCGTTCTGGTGGTCTGGTTCGGGCTGCTCCTGATCCGGATCCGGGCGGAGGAGCGGGTGCTCAGCGACGCATTTCCGGAGTACGCGGCCTACCGCCGCCGGGTCGGCGCGTTCGGCCCGCGGCTCGCCGGCTTCCTGCGCGCGGACGAGGCCTGAGCGGTGGGTTCTCCGCGGCCGAAGCCGTCGCTCTTCGACATCACGTTCATCATCTGGGCCGTCGCGATCCCCATCGGGTTCGGGCATCGCCTGCTGAGCAGCGACGGCGATCTCGCCCGCCACCTCCGGCTGGGCGAGGCGATACTCGACCGCGGAGCGTTCTTGCGGGTGGACGACTTCTCGCATACCGCGGCGGGAAAGGCGTTTCTCGCCTTCGAATGGGGCAGCGAAATCGTGTACGCGCTCGCCACCCGGGCCGCCGGGTTGGCTGGCGTAGCGGTGGTCGCCGGACTCGTGCTCGCGCTCACCTTCGCGTTGCTCGGCCGATTCCTGGTGCGCGAGGGGGGCGATCCGTTCCTCGCCTACCTGGTGAGCATGGCCGCGGCGGTCTTCTCCGCCGCGCACTGGCTGGCCCGCCCCCATCTGTTCACCCTGCTCGCGGTAGTGCTTCTGCTGCACCTGCTCGTCCGCCGGCCGCCCGCCCCCCTCTGGCCGTTCCTGCCGCTCTTCGCCGTCTGGGCCAACCTCCACGGTGGATTTTCCTACGGGTTCCTTCTGATCGGGGCGTTCCTCGCGGGCGACCTGCTGGAGGCGTGGCAGGCGCCGGACCGCGCGCTGTGGCTCACCTCCGCCAAGCGGCGCGCGCTCGCCCTTGGGCTCGCAGTTCTGGGTTCACTGGCCAATCCCTACGGCTTCGCTCTGCTCGGCCACGTGGGCGGATTCTTCGGCCGCGACGCGATCCTGCGCCAGACCCAGGAGTTCATGTCCCCCGATTTCCACACCGTCAATGGGAAGCTGTTCCTGCTGGTGCTCCTGGCAGTGATGACCGCGCTCGCCCTCAGCCGCCGTCGTCCACCGTGGGCTTGGCTCCTCGTGATCCTGGGGAATACCGCGATGGCGCTGATCTCCCAGCGGAACATCGAACTTTTCGCGCTCACCGCCCTCCCGTTCGCCGCGCTCCACGTGGATCGGGAATGGCGGGGGATCCGGCTGTTCCGGCGGCCGCGAGAGGTCTTCGAGCGGGAGCACCGGGGAGTCTACGGCGGCGTGGCCGCCGCGATCGTGGCCGGGCTCCTGGTCGCGATCGCCGCCCTTGGCGGTCGGTTCGCGGGGGTCGAGCTGGTGCCGAACCGCTTCAAGGAAACCGCGTTTCCCGTTGCGGTGGTGGACCGGGCGCGGGCGGCGCGGGTGAGCGGCCCGATCTTCAATCAGTTCACCTGGGGCGGCTACCTCCTGTACGCCTGGCCGGAACAACGTGTATTCATCGATGGGGGTACCGACCACTACGGCGAGACGCTGTTCAACCAGTACATCCAGATCTGGAACCTCGATCCGGGCTGGCGGGACGTCCTGGATAAGTGGAAGATCGAGTTGGTGCTGGTCGATCCGCGATCCAGGCTCGCGACCGAGCTGGTGCGGGAACCCGATCCCGGTTGGAGGGTGTGGGGGTGCGACTCCGTCGCGGTCCTGCTGGAGCGCGACGGGTCGGCCGCGACGGGAAGCAGGATGGCGGCCCTCGCCGCGTGCACTCCGCCCCGCCCGAAGCGTGCGGATGGCAGGTGAGGCGGCGGAGGCGGCGGCACCGCAGGGTGCCCGCCGACGGGCGAATCGCCTGGTCTTCTGGTCTGCCGTGTTCGCCATCGTGGCAACGACGCTCGCTGCCACTGAGGCCCGGGTCCCGCATCCCGATCTCGCGTTCTACCTCTATGCGGCGGCCCGGGTGCTCGACGGCGCCGTGCTCTACCGCGACATCGTCGAGATCAACCCGCCGCTCATCATCTGGCTGAATCTGCCGGCGGTGCTGCTCGGCCGGCTCCTCGGCATCTCCGATACGCTCGCCTACTGGCTGATCGTCTCGCTCGTGATCGGCGCCATCCTGGTCCTCTCCCACCGCATCGCCTCTCGCCTGCGATTCGAGGGCACGACCGCCGGTGCGCGGTACGTCCTTTTATTGCTGTGGTTCGCCCTTTTCCCGCTGGCACGCGGCGATTTCGGACAGCGGGAGCATCTGGTCCTTGCGTTCTTGCTTCCGTACCTGCTGCTCGCGGGTACGCGGCTTCAAGGCGCGCACGGATCTGCCCGCGAGGCGCTGGTCGTGGGGATGCTGGCCGGGATCGGCCTGTCTCTCAAGCCGCACTTCCTGCTCGCATGGCTAGCGATCGAGGCCTTCCGGCGTGCGGGGGCGAACGCTGCTCGGTGGCGCCTGACGCCGGAGCTGGTCGGCGTCGCATTGTCGGTCGGGTGCTATCTCGCGGCGGTCGTCGCGCTCACGCCCGACTATTTCCAGGTCATCGCCGTCCTTGGGCGGGCATACACCAGCTTCATGCGGCGATCGCTGCTCGACGTGACGCTGCTCGCCCCGGCCGTGCCGCTGGTCCTGTTTGCCCTCCTCGCGTTCATCGTCCACCGGCGGTATGCCAGCTCGACGACGCTCGCGTCACTCTTTGCAGCGGCCATCCTCGGCGCGTACGCCTCGGCGGCCGTGCAGCAGAAGGGATTCACTTATCACTACTACCCGGCCGTTGCGCTCGCCGTCACGCTGCTCGCGCTCATCGCTTCCGGCCGTTCGCTGCCAACCAACTGGATTGCGCGCGCCTACGTTCGCCTGGCCCGGGCCGTTGCGATCACGACCGCAGTCATGGCGGCGGGCGCCACGCTGTTCGACGCGATCCGGCCTCGGCAGGAGGAGGCTCGAGCGCTCGCCGGTCTGGGGTCGGTGGTCCGGGCGCGTGCGCACGGCACGCCGGTGGGCGTCCTCTCCTACACCATCAACTCGGCGTTCCCTCTCATGAACGAAGCGGGAACGACGCTGGCATCCCGGTTCCCTTGCTTGTGGCCGCTGGCGACGAGCTACTGGGACTCGCTGAAGGCGGGAGGCCAGCTGCGGTATCACACTCCGACTGAGATGGGACCGGCCGAGCGGTTCATGTGGAATGCGGTGCGGGACGACCTGGTGCGCGCGCGCCCCAACGTCCTCGTCATACTCCGGCCGGGGCGCGACGTGGCACACAATGGTCTGCGCCGTCTGAACTATGCGGCCTACTTCGGCCGTAGACCGGAGCTGGCCGAGTTCCTCAGCAGCTATCAGCTGATCGAGGGGCAAGGCGAGTATCTCATCTATGAGCGGGTGGAAGCCGATGCCGCGCGGATAGGCCCGCCGCCCTCCTTCGAACCCGGACAGCTGGAAGCCCCCCGGCCGACTACTCCCGATCTCGGGATCGACCTGGTCGACGGTTATTCACGAGCGCGCTTGATCGTGTTCGGACTGGTTTGGATGGGAGTGCTGATGTTCGAGCGTCGCTGGGCCGTCGCACGGTCAATCGTGGGTGACGCCTCGGGACCGGCGTGACGTTCATACACGTCGTATTCGCCCCTCGCACCCACAAGCTGATAGCCAGCGAAGAACTCGGCGAGCACCGGCTGGCGGCCGAAGTACTCGAGATAGTCCAGGCGGCGGAGGAAGTAGCGCCTGGCGTCCGGCGCCGGCCGCAGCACCAGCAAGACCTGAGGCTGTGCCCGGATCAGGTCCTCGCGCACCGCGTCGTTGAGGTAGCGTTCTGGACCCGGCATCATCTCGGGTGGCCGGTACTGGAGCGGCTCATCTCGACCGAGCTCGTTCCAGTAGCTCGCCGGCAACAGCCACAGGCAGGGGAAGCGGGAGGCCAGCGGCACACCCGCGTAGTTGACCAGCGGAAACGCAGACGCGATGTGATACGACAGCACGCCGACGGGTCCGCCGCGCGCGCGTTGGCGGACGAATTCGGCCAATCGCAGGGTCTCGTCGCGGGCACGGCGATCGGCGGGGGTCCCGTCGACCGCGGTGCGTGCCACCTCGCCCGTCACGACCAGCACGATGCAGGCAAGGAGCAGTTGCGTCGCCCGCTGGTACAGCCGGGCGGCCAGCGTCCCGGCCGGCCGAGACATCGCGAGGCAGAGTACGAGGAGCGCGACCGCCAGTCCGACCGATGGATAGAAGTGATAGCGCAGCCCCTTCTGCTGGACGGCGGCGACAGCAAAGCAGATTGCCACCGCGAGCATCAGGAGGGCGAGCGCGCCACGTTCGCGGCTCCGGCGCATCGCGGCGAACCCGGCTAGCAGCGAGAACAATACGAGCGGAACGGCGGGGGCCAGCAGCAGGAGCCCGAGCCAGGACACGCGCAGAAAGGCCATGTACGCCGGGCCGAGCGCTGCTACCAGGCCCACGTACTCCGGGAGCAGGAGCACGATCAGCAGCGCATACGCCACCAGCGAGCCGAGCGCCGCGACCGCCTCCGGCGTCAGGGGTCGACGCCGGTTAGAACGCTGCAGCAGCCGCCACAGCTCGACGCCGCCAAGAAGCAGACCGTAGTGAGGTTTGAGCGCGAGACCGGTGCCGGCGAGCAGCCCGACGCCTACCCCGAGGCCGCGCGGAGCGACGGCGCCACGCGCCCGCGCCGCGACCAGGAGGAGATAGGGCAAGAACGCAGCGAGCACGAAGTGCTCGCGCTGTCCGAAGTCCTCACCGGCGAGCGGAAACAGCAGGAATACGAGAGCGAAGAGCAGCACCCGCCGGAACCGCGCATGGTCCGGCGCGACGTACGCCCGCAGCAGATGGCGGCAGAGCAGCAGTACTGCGACGAGGGCGGCGGCGCTCGCCAGCCGATAGACCGCGAACTCGGAGACCCCGAGGGCGCGAGCCGTGAGAACGACGGAAAGATTGAGCGCGATGATAGCCGGCGGATTGGTCTCGATGATGTCGCGGTAAAGCCGCGCGCCGCCGAGTAGGCGGCCCGCAAGATAGAGAAACAACCCCATGTCGGGTGTGCCGAGGCTGGAGAGCTGCGCCACCACGGTGAGCAGCACCAACGCGCCGGCAGCGACCCACACCAGCGGGCGCTGATCGAGCAACTGCGACGGGATCATGAAGGGCGACGCCGGACCGTTCCGAGCCAGAGCACCAGGAACACGGCCAGCCCGACGGTGAAGTCCGGGCTGATGACCGCAAGCCTGAGGCGCTCCGGGCTCTTGACGTCCAGGGACCCGGCGGTCCGGGAGGGACCGTGCGCCACCCGGGTGTCGGACGGTCGCAGCCGCTCGTACACGTCGTACTCGCCCTTGACCGCGATGAACTGGTAGTCCGCGAAGAACCGGTTCAGCTCGGGGTCACGGCCGAAGTACTCGATGTAGTGGATTCTTCGCAAATAGTTCTTCTTCACGTCGCGTGCGGGGCGCATGACCAGCAGCAGTCTCGGACGCGTGCGCAGCAGGTCCTCGCGCACCGCCTGGTTCAAGTATCGCTCGGTAGGCGGCATGGCCTCCGCCGCGCGGTACCGCAGCGGGCCTTCCTTGCCGAACTCCTCCCAGTAGCTCGCCGGCAGCAGCCACAGGTGCGGGAAGCGCGAGGCCAGGGTGACGCCGGCGTAGTTGACCATCGGGAACGCCGACGCGATGTGATACGACAGCACGCCCACCGGCTCGCCCCCCGCGCGCGCCCGGACGAAGTCGGCCAGACCGAACACTTCCGCGCGAACCCGGCGCTGGGCCGGCGAGAGCGCACCCACGGCGGTGAGTGCCGCCCGCGCCGGAACCACCAGGATCATCGTCGCAACCAGGATCCGCCCGACCCGTGCGTAGAGGCGTTCAGCGACGCCATTGGCCTGCCCCGCCGCGAGCGCGGTTACGGTGACCAGGACGAACGCGAGGCCTCGAGCCGGCAGGAAATGGTACGGCAACCCCTTCTGCTGGGCGGCGCCGGCCGCGAACGCGGCGGCGACGGTCACCGCCAGGAGCGCTACGACCTCTGGCTCAATGACGCTTCGCCTCAGGGCCAGCGCGGCGAGCAGCCCGAACCATACCAGGGCGGCGCCGGGCGCGAGCGCGAGGAGCCGGTACCAGGGCTCGTGCAGGAACGTCGTGTACGCCGGTCCCAACTCGACGGCGAGCCGGAGGTAGTCGGGCGCGAGCACAACGACGGCCGCGGCATAGGCCAGCAGAAACCCGAGGGCTGCCGCCGACTCGGGGGTCGGCGCCAGCCCCCGCCCGGAGCGCCGGATCCGCTGCCATGCCTCCACCGCCAGCCACAGCAGCCCGAAGTGCGGCTTGAGGGCCACGGCGAGCCCTGCCAGCATGCCCACGCCGACCGCGAGAGCGCCGGTCTGCGGCTTGCCCCCACGCACCCGCACGGCGACAACCAGGAGATAGGGCAGGAACGCGGCAAGCACGAACTCCTCCCGCTGGCCGAAATCGTCGCCGGCAAGCGGGAAGAGGACGAACACCAGGCTGAGAAGGAGGAGTCGCCGGATCCGCGGCTGGTCCGGCAGGACATGAGCGCGGAGCAGGTAGCGGCAGAGCAGCAGCACCGCCAGGAGCGCCGCCGCGCTCGTCAAGCGGTAGATCGCGAATTCCGATGCCCCGAGCGCCCGGGCCAGCAGCACCACGGGCAGGTTCAGCCACATGATGAGCGGCGGGTTGATTTCGATGATGTCCTGGTACAGCCGGGCGCCCTCGAGCAGCTTGCCGGCGGCGTACAGGAGGAATGCCATGTCCGGCGTGGCGATGCTGGAGAGCTGTGCGGCAACGGTCACCAGCACGAGGGCGCCACCCGCGATCCACACCAGCGGGCGGCTATCGAGCAACCGTGCAGAGCGCATGGAGGTGGCCCGCCCTTGCGGGCCTGGTGGGCTCAGGGCGTCAGCGCCGGAGCCCGCGACGGCTCGCGCGGCAGCCACGGAGTGAGATGGGGAGTTTGGTAATCCCCGCTCGCCCGACGGGCGCGGATCTGCACCAGCTCCAACGCCATGCGGGCCGAATCGGTCACGAGATTGATGCGGGAGCCGAGCTGATGGGTCCAGTTCACCGGGATCTCGGCGATCCGGTACCCGCAGAGCCGCGCCATCATCAGCACCTCGACGTCAAAGCTGAAGCCGGCCGTCCGCATGCGGGAGAAAAGTACCTGCGCGACGGGGCCGCGGAATAGCTTGAAGCCGCACTGGGTATCCGCGATGTCGTCCACGCCGCAGAGTCCGACGATGAGATGGAACAGGCGGCCGATGAGCCGCCGGTGGAGCCGGGCCTGCACCTGCACGCCATCGGCCCGGAGCGCGCGCGACCCGATCGCCACGTCCGCCCCGTCGCCGATCGCCGCCTGCAGCCGTTCGAATTCGGCGGCTGGCGTTGCGCCGTCCGCATCGGCGAACAGGATGAGGTCGCCCCGGGCATTCACCACGCCCGACCGCACCGCGAAGCCCTTGCCCTGGTTTTGCGCCAACCGGATGAGCCTGATCTCCCCGAGGTCCGCGGCGACGCGCTCGACCAGCGCCGTCGTCGAATCCAGGCTCCCATCATCTACAACAATGACTTCAAACGCCTGTCCCCGCCCCACGAAGTACTTGTGGTACGAGCGAAGCGTCGGCTCCAGGCGGCCGGCTTCGTTGTAGGCCGGGATCACGATGGATAGCTCGGGGCGTCGTGGCATGCTCGCAGAGCGAAGCAACAGGCGTACCATGTACCAGGGACTCGAGGAGCCGGCTTACGTCAAGCCAGCTGGGGCCGGTGTTGCAGACCTGCGCCGGGTGTTGCACCCCACCAGAGCCCGGCGCTGACGTCCCGATGGCGGAGGACAACGGCGAGAGCCGGAAGATAGGCCGTGAGCAGCACCACCATCCAGGGAATGAGGCCATGATCCGGCCCATACGAGCGCGGCAGAACGGCGCCAGCCGCGAGCCCCAGCGTGCCGCAAGCCGCCAGCGCCAGCATCTCGCGTCGCGTCCTCGCCACCAGCAGCAGCGGCACGGCCTCGTACAGGTGTGGGCTCAGCGGCATGAAGGCAAGCGCTGCGAGCTGACGCCCCTCTGGGAGCCGCCAGCGCAGCAGGGCGAGCAACAGCACGGCGCCGCCCAAGCGGAGCACGGCGGGGCGATGGGGAGCCGCGCCCGCAGCCGCGAGCCACCCGCCGAGCCACGGGGGCCAGACGAGGAAGGCCAGCGCGAGCAGCACTGCGGCGCCGATGATCGCGCGCCGGTCCGGCCACGCGGCGAACAGGGGGGTCGCGGTGGTCGGCTTGACGCACCAGAGCACCCGCAGCGCCGGCAGGAGCACGGACGCCGCGAGCAGCGGCGTCCACTGGACCGACTGCAGAGCGAAGAACGTCTGCCCGCCCGCCAGACCGATCATCGGCCACCATGCGCGCTCCGACATCGCGTAGGCCAGCAGCCCGAGCGACAGCCCCATGAACGCCGCGCGCGCCAGCTCGAGCGACAGCAGGCTGAACGGCACTGCCACCAGCACGGCCGGCAGCGGGTATTGCAGGTCCCACGGCCAGGGGGGCGAGACGATTGCGGCATACGGGTCGGCACCGGCGCGGAGCGCGCGGGCCGCGGTCCAGATCGCGTCGAAATCGCTCACGGTGAGCGAGGACTGGCGCCGGTAGAAGATCAGGACATACGCTGCTGCCGCGATGCCCACTCCCAGCGCGGCAGCGATCCGGTGCCGGCGGAGCGGTGGGGGAGCGCTCATGCTGGGTTCGGTCCGCTGGCCGGGGTCCCCGCCGGCGAGGGGCCACCGGTGACGCCCACCGGATGAAACGGTTCCGGCACCGCGGTCGCGTTGCGTTGGCGGCGGAGCACGATCACCAGTGCCGGTAGATATGCCGCCAGCAGGAGGATGAGCCACTGCAACGGACCGTGGTCGGGGAGCTGCTTCGCGGGCCAGAGGTAGTGCGCGCCCAGGCCGAGCGTCCCGCAGACCGTCAAGGCGAGCATCTCCCGGCGGGTCCGTGCAACGAGCGCCAGCGGCACCGCCTCGTACAGGTGCGGGCTGAGCGGCACCATCGCGAGCGCCGCCAGCTGGCGACCTTCGGGCAACCGCCACCGGAGCAGGGCCAGCAGCAGGAGGGCGCCGCCGGGGCGGAGGATCGCCGGCTGGTGCGGCGCCCCGCCGAGCGCGTTCGCCCAGCCGGCTACCCAGTCGGGCCGAAGGGCGAACGCAAGCGCCGTGAGCGCGGCGACGCCGACCAGCGCGCCGCGCCTCGGGTACGCCGCGAGCAGTGGCAGGGCGGTCGTGGGCTTTGCCGCCAGGACCCCTCCGAGCGGCCCCGCGAGCACCGCGGCCGTCAGCAGCGGCGTCCACTGCACTGAATGCAACGCCACCAGCATCGGCCCGCCCAGCAGCATGAGCAGCGGCCACCAGGCCGTACGGGTCGCCGCGTATGCCAGCAGCCCCACCGACACGGCGATGAACGCGCCTCGAGCGACGTCAAGCGGCAGGAAGCTGAAGGGCCACGCCACGAGCACGGCAGTAAGCGGATACTGCAGCGTCCACGGCCACGGGGGCGACTGGATCGCGGCATACGGGTCGGCGCCAGCCCGGAGCGCACGGGCCGCGGCCCAGCTCGCGTCGAAATCGCTCACGGCCGTGGGCGGGAGGCGGTCGTACAGCAGCATGACATACGAGCCGGCGATCATCGCCGCGCAGGCCGCCGCAAGTGCCCGGCGGGACCGGGTGGGCACCGCGGTGGCGATCACGCTGCCGGGGTCACCTGCCGACCGCCTGCGGCTGTGGCCGCGGCGTCTCGTGGCCCCTCCGGCGCGAGAGCCTGCTCGGCACCCTTCACGCACCAGGCCAAGAGCGACGTACCCAAGGGCAGGCGCGCCCACCCGAGGCTCCGCTCCTCGGCTCGGCACAGGTAGTACAGGGCGCGGTTGATCGCCGTCGGCGGAACGGTGGCGGGGCCCCCTGCCGAGAGCGCGAGCCGCTCGAGCGCACGCACCACGAGCTTCGAGGGAAACAGCCAGTGGAACAGATAGCGGGAGGATACCGGGATGAGGCCGGCGGCGCGCACCACCCGGTTCAATGTGGTGCGGGTGTAGCGCACAAGGTGCTGGTTGAGGTCATCGTGACGGGTCCAGAGCACCCGGAACGCGGGGACCGTGATCAGCACGTTACCGTGCGGGGCCAGGAGGTTCCGCGCGTGCCGGAGCGCCTGCACCGGCTCGTGCAAGTGCTCGAGCACATCGAGCATCAGGACGAGACCGATCGGTCCGGGCGCCCGATACGTCCCGTCGAACCCCCCGATGTGGATGTGGGACCGGTGCGGGCTGTCGGGCGGGACGAGCGACGCATCGACCTCCACTCCCCAGGGTTCCCCGAACGCGCGCAGCCGGTCGAAGAACAGGCCGTCGCCGCATCCGACGTCCAGGATCGTTTGCCAGCCTCCGGCGGGCGCATGGGGCTCGATCTCACGGAGGAGCACCGCCTCCCGGGCCCGCCACCACCAGTGCCGCTGATACAGGTCCCGGTACGCGCGCGCGTACTCCGGCTTCATGCCACGTGCTCCGCGTGCGGAACGCTCCGGTCCGGCGGCGCCGCGGGCGTCGCACCGCGGGCCACCCGCTCGACCACGTAGACCGGCCGGCGCTTCACCTCCTCGTACACCCGGCCGAGGTACTCGCCGAGCAGCCCGAGAAACAGAAGGTTCATGCCGGAGAGGAACGTCATGACCAGGATGAGCGCGGTGAATCCCTTCGGCGCCTCGTCGAAGAACAGCTTGGCGATCACACTGTAAGCCGCGAAGAGCGCGGAGGCGCCGATCGCGACCAGCCCGAGGATGGCGGCCATCCGGAGCGGCGCCACTGAGAACGAGAACAGGCCGTCGAAGGCCAGACCCAGCAGCCTCGACCAGCTGTACTTGCTGCGCCCGCCTGCGCGCGCGGCTCGATGCACGGCCACGCCGATCTGGCGAAAGCCGGCCCAGGCGCGCAGGCCCCGGAGATACCGCTGCCGCTCGGGCGCCGTGCGCACCTGATCGACGACGCGACGGGACATCAGCCCGAAGTCGCCGGCGTCGAGCGGGAGCGGCACTGTGGACAGCCGCGCGACCAGGCGATAGAACAGCGAGTAGCACACCCGATGCGCCAGCCCTTCCTGCCGGGTGGCGCGCTGCGCGTAGACGACGTCGAAGCCTTCCCGATACTTCGCCACGAAGCCCGGAATCTCCTCCGGCGCGTCCTGCAGATCCCCATCCATCAACACCACGACGTCACCACCGACGTGGTCGAGGGCGGCGCTGAGCGCCGCCTGATGCCCGAAGTTCCGGGACAGCGCTACGACGGCGAGCCGCGGCCGGACATGGACGGCCTCGAGGAGTGTCTCCCGCGTGCCATCGGTGCTGCCGTCGTCAACAATCACGAGCTCGTGCGGTCCGCCGGGCAGGTCATCGAGCACCGCCTCGACGCGGCGCAGCAGCTCGGGCACGATGGCGACCTCGTTGAAGACCGGAATGGCGACCGAAACCCTCGGCGCTTTGCTGATCACGGCAGCCTCCCTCTCCCATACACCATTTGCCATAGGGGGACACCGAACGCGCCCAACGGATACGGGTCGAACGCGTCCAGCGTGAACGCCTCGGCGAAGAGCTCGCGCCAGGCCCCGAGCGACCGCGCATGTCTGCCGCGGTCCCAGCGCGCCAGCCATCGCGCCGGACCGCCGCGATCCGGCAACACCAGCTCGAGCATGTGAATCGCGCCGTCCCGGGCGAGCAGCTCGCGGAGCTTGAGCAGCACGGCCCGCACGGCCGCGTCGTCGAGGTGGTGCAGGACGCTGTTGACCAGAATGCAGTCGAACGGAGCGAGACCCGGCAGTGGACTCGCGACCACGTCGGCCGTCACGAACGTGCGCCCGTATCGGCGGCGGGCGAAGCGGACGTACTCGTCGTTGATATCAACGCCGACGTAGTCCGCTCCCATGAAGTACTTCGCATTGGTGCCGGGACCGCAGCCGACGTCGAGCACGCGCCGCGGGCCGGTGGCCGTCCGCGACGTCAGCATCGGCGCCAGCTTGCGATCCGCGAACGGAGCCTGCCAGAGCTGGTACACCCTGGGGCTCGACATCACGGCTTCGACGACGCTCATTCCGCCCACCTCACGAGGAACTGGCCGAGGAGAGCCGCGCGGGGGTACTCACGGGCGAGGGCCGACTGCAGCGCGCCCGACAACGGCGCCGAGAACTTGGGGTCCTGGTTGATGACGACCGCGGTCACGCCCCGCGACCGCAGCCGGGCCAGAGTCGCCACCGGATCGTGCTCGAACCCTTCGGTGAACTCGAACAGCGCCCGAGTGGGGTTGCGCAGCCCCGAAAGAAAGTAGATCTCCGGCGCATCGGGCGCGGCAAACGTGAACTCGCTCCGGGAGTGCCGCCGGAGCGAGTTCACGATCGCCTCGTAGAGCTTCGCGTCTGCGCGGGGCACCCGGAGCCCGGCGTGCGGAAGCGCCAGGCGAACCAGCTGCTGGGGACGGGGAGCCGCGAAGCCAAGCTCGTTGACGCCCCTGCCGTTGGTCCACGCGACCGCGAACAGCACGTACACGGCCACGAGCGCCACGAGGCCCCGGCTTCGCCGGGCGCCGAGGGCGTGCCAGATTGCCGCCGCTGCGAGGAACGTCAGCGGAGCCGTATAGCAGAAGTAGATAGGCGCGGCGAAGGGGATTTGGACCAGACTGCAGAGCGCCGCCACAGACAAGGCGAGGAACAGCCGGTCCCACGCCACGGCGCTCACCCCCGTCTGGCCGGCGCGCCCGAGCAGCACGCCCGCCCCGGCCGCCACGATCAGCGGAAGCGATTGCGCGAACCCCACCCAGAGAAAGCGGTAGAGCCAGGTGGGGCCGCCGAGGGTCAGGATCACCGCGGGCATCGCGAGCGCCACGCAGCCGGCGGCCCGGCGCACCCGGGCGGCGCGCGCGGTGAATCCCACGACCAGCAGGACCAGCAGCAGGGCCGGAAGCGCCACCACCACCGGCATGGGCGGATGGACTGCGTGCGCGTAGCGGGACGCCGGAGCCACGAACCAGGCGCCCAGCAGCGTCGCAAGTTCGCCCGCCACGGCATACGGCAGCACAAACACTACGATGGGTGCAGCTACCCCGGCGAGGAACAGCGACAGGTCGACGGCGAGCCCGCGGGCTCCCGCCTCCGCGTTGGCACCGTTCGACCGCAGCAGCTCGGCACCGGCCACCGCCGCCAGCGCCGCGGTGGGGAGCACGAAATGATAGACGTGTGCGGGACTGATCACGGGTGCGATCAGGTAGGCACAGCCGGCGACGAAGGCGAGAATCGCGCCGCCGAGTGCGAACCTGACCCCGAGACCCCGGCGCCGGTCGTCGCCTTCCTTCCCACCGTCTCGCGCAGCCCGCGCCACCAGGTACAGCACCACCGCGCCGACGTAGAACACGCCGGTGACCTTGAACAGAAACGACAATCCTCCCGCCAGACCGGCGACCACGAGCCACGCGCGATGACGCCCGTCGATGAACCGAACGACGGCCGCGAGTCCGACGGTCGCGAGGAAGAGATTGTACCACGAGGGCATCGCAGCCGAGTAATTCGGCACGGACCAGACGACAGCAAGGGCGGTGACCGCGAGCGCCGCTCCCGGGGACGCGAGACGCGACGCGAGGGACCACACCACTGGAATCCAGAGAGCAAAGACCAGCAGGAGCGCGTAGCGAAGCACCGGCAGCGATGAGCCCGCCAGCCAGAACGCAGCGGCGTGGAAGTAGCTTTGCCCCCCGGTGTACACGTCGGCGAAGTCCCGGTGCGGCATCTCGCCGGCGAGCACGCGCTCGGCCGTCTGCGCGAGCAACCCCTCGTCATCGGCCACCCAATGCCGGTCGAGCAGAACACCGGTGTAGATGACTGCCACGGCCCAGGCGAGCAGCAGGATGAGCAGCCATGCGCGACGATGCCGCGGTGCCGGTTGGAGCGGCGACGCCCTCGCAGCCGCGGCACGCCGGACCGCTGATCGCATTTCCAATGCGGCACCGCTCATGAGGCTCCCTGCTGTTGCGCCGGCACTACAGATTCCGCGACGCGCACCGAGGGCGCGCTGCCGGTGCGCCGAAGTACGCGAGCTCCCTTCCGCTGAGCGAGGGTCATGGGTTGGCAAACCGGATGCCATCCGGCGATCCGGTGCGATCATGTGAGCTCCCGAAGGCTGCTCGTGGGAAACGTAAGGTGTCCGAGGAAGCTCGGGTTCGGGTCGGCGGAAATCAAGCCAACCAGTCCGGCCACGGCAGTCAATGTACGACGCCCCTCCGCAGGGGTGCCGGGAGGGGCGCTGTACGGCCGGGACGGCGCGGGCGGCGCGGGCTAGTTCTGGTCCTCCAGTACCGGCCTCACGTCGTCTTCCACCTTGATCACGTCCGCCTTGTTCCGCCGGCCCGTGGCCACCAGCGTGTAGCTCTTCCCGCCCATCACCTTCATCTCCGGCAACGTCGCGATCACCTTGTCGTCGCCGTTCAGCAGCACCAGCGTGCCCACGAACGGATCCACGTCCCTCCAGCCCGCCTCCCGCTTGAACGCGACATCGCTGAACAGCTCGTCGTCGAACCCGCGCAGCTTGAGCGTGAGATCGGCTTCGCCCGGAATCGCGTTGACCAGTCGGATCCGCGCCTTGTCCCCCGGCACCGGCGCGAAATCGTCGTTCAGCACCCGGAGATTCCGCTTGTCCGGCCCGCCCTCGTCCGGCATCGCGATGATGGTGTAGTGCCCGCCGTCCGCCATTGCCTCGCGGTTCTCGGCAATCGGCTTCCCTTCGGGCGCCGCCCTGATCTGGAATGATGCTGCGTTGCTCTCGATCTGACGGAACGGCGTCACCTTCTTGAACCCGACCTGGGTGAAGGCGGCGCTGTCGCCGGCATACACGTCAATCGCCTTGCCGCCCGGAATCGCGTTCACCACCCGCACCAGCGACCGGCCGGTTCGCTCGGCGGTTTCGGCGCTCGGCGCACGCGTGGTCGCGGTCTCTGTCCGCGACGAGACGGCGCCCGTCTCCGGCCGGCTGTCGCAGGCGCCATTCAATACCAGAAGTGACACGGCCGCGGCCGTGCCCGCCGTCCAGAAGCTTCCGCGCTCGCGCATAGGCTACCTCGCTGATGTCGTGGTGTTCGAAGCGCCCGAATCTGCTGCCGAAACCTTCCCCGAGGCGGTGACTCTCGACACTCTGCCGACGCAATCCTACGTAGCATGGCTTGCTACTACGCTATCACCACACCGATATCCGGCTCCCAACCCGCTACCCTCGAATGGGTTAGGCGGTGGGTGGAGAATCGCCGGTACACCACACCGGACCTAGTGACATAAACCACTGTACTGCAATGACTTAGATGTGACTTGACTTGGCTCGACCGCCCCGGGTAATTGCGCAGGAACAACACTCGACGACCATGACCACCGATCCATCCCTTCGATTTCCGCCCGCCGCTGCCGCATCGCTCACGAGCGTTCCGGTGTCCGCGCCCGCGACCGACCGGCCGCCCCGCGCGCGCCCGATTCCATACTTCGACGATCGCCACGACGACATCCGCCTCGACGAGTTCCACTGGCTGCGCGATCGAGAGAACCCCGATGTCCTCGCGTACCTCGAAGCCGAGAACGCGTGGACTGCGGCCTCCATGCGGCACACCGAGGAGCTGCAGCGCACGCTGTACGGCGAGCTGGTGGGCCGGATCCAGGAAACCGACCTGTCGGTACCCGAGCGGATGGACGGCTTTCTGTACTACAGCCGGACCGAGGCCGGGCGCCAGTACGGCATTTTCTGTCGGCGGCGGGACGAGGACGACGCCGAGGAAGAGATCCTGCTGGACCTCAACGCCGTCGCCGTGGGGCACCCCTACTGCCGGCTCGGCGCGCGCGAAGTGAGTCCGAACCACCGCTATCTCGCCTACTCCGTAGATCTCACCGGCGCCGAGCAGTTCGAGCTCCGGATCAAGGATCTCACCACCGGCGCGCTGCTCCCTGAGCGTATCCCGAACACGGCGCGCAGCGTCGCGTGGGCCAACGACAGCCGCACCGTCTTCTACGTGACGCTCGACGCCGCCCGCCGCCCGTACTCGGCGCACCGCCATCGTCGGGGCGACCCGCCCGCCGCGGACGCGGTGGTGCACGTGGAGGCAGACGAGTCGTTCTTCGTGGACGTGAATCGCACCCGGAGCCGCGGGTTCCTGCTCCTCGAGCTGGCCAGCCATACCACGAGCGAGGTGCGCTACCTGGCCGCGGACGCGCCCGAGGGCGACTTCCAGGTGCTCGTCGCGCGGGTGCCGGGCATCGAATACAGCGTCACCCACCACGGGGACCGGTTCCTCATCGCCACGAACCAGGGGGCCGAGAACTTCCGGGTCGTCGAGGCGCCGGTGAGCGATCCGCGGCCGGAGCGCTGGCGCGAGCTGATCCCCCATCGCACGGCGGTGAAGGTGGACGGCGTCGACGCGTTCGAAGGCCATTGGGTGATTCACGAGCGCGAGGGCGGGCTGCGGCAGATCCTGGTGATCGAGCTCGCCACGGGTGCGATGCACCGGGTGGTGTTCCCCGAGCCGGTGTACACGGTGCACCGCTCGGAGAACCCGGCGTTCGACACGGCGATCCTCCGCTTCGTGTACGCCTCGCTGATCACGCCCGCGACGGTGGTGGACTACGACATGACCACGCGAGTCTGGACCGAGCGGAAGCGGACCGAGGTGCGGGGCTACGATCCGTCCCTCTATCGGAGCGAGCGCGTATCCGCGGTGGCGGCGGACGGCACCCCGGTACCCGTGTCGCTGGTCTATCGGGCGCCGCTCGTCCGCGACGGCGCACGTCCCGCCCTGCTGCTCGGC
Organism: Gemmatimonadales bacterium; assembly: GCA_050733215.1. Classification (GTDB taxonomy): domain Bacteria; phylum Gemmatimonadota; class Gemmatimonadetes; order Gemmatimonadales; family GWC2-71-9; genus DASQPE01. The sequence continues at coordinate 1,400 of JBOHSN010000041.1, read as the reverse complement.
TACGGGGCCTACGGCGTGTGCTTCGAGCCGTCGTTCTCTCCTCACTATCTGAGCCTGCTCGACCGGGGCTTCGTCGTGGCGATCGCCCACGTGCGGGGCGGCGAGGAGTTGGGCCGCCGGTGGTACGAGGACGGCAAGCTGTCCGCCAAGCGGAACAGCTTCACGGATTTCATCGCGGCCGCGGAGCACCTGGTGGCGGCGGGCTACACCCGGGTCGACCGGCTCGCCATCAATGGCGGCAGCGCGGGCGGGCTCCTGATGGGCGCGGTCACCAACCTGCGCCCGGATCTCTTCCGGGCCGTGGTGGCCGAGGTGCCGTTCCTGGACGTGGTCAACACGATGGTGGACCCGACGCTGCCGCTCACCGTGATCGAGTACGAGGAGTGGGGCAATCCCAGCGACCCCGACACCTACGCCTACATCAAGTCGTATTCACCGTACGACAACATCGGGACGAAGGACTATCCGCACATGCTCGTGACTGGCGGGCTCAACGATCCGCGGGTGGCCTACTGGGAGCCGGCCAAGTGGACGGCGCGGCTCCGCGCCCGGAAGACCGACGCGAACCGGCTGCTGCTCAAGACCCACATGGGCGCGGGGCACTGCGGCGCGTCCGGGCGGTACGACGCGATGCGGGAGATCGCGTTCAAGTATGCGTTCCTCCTCGATACGCTGGGCATCGCCTAGGACGAAGAGCAGAGGAGCAGAAGAGCAGAGGGGCCGATGTGGGCGGTAGGGCAGTTCATCTGCTCTTCTGCTCCTCTGCTCTTCCCGCTAGAATCGTCCCATGCCCGACATCCCCGAGATCAAGCGCGTCTGCGTCTTCTCCGGATCCAACAGCGGTAACCGCCCTGAGTACGCGGCGGCCGCACGCGCGCTCGGAGAGGCGATCGCGACCGAAGGCTTCGATCTCGTCTATGGCGGATCCGGCATGGGCCTGATGGGGGAGCTCGCGGCGGGCGCCCTGGAGCATGGAGGGCACGTATTTGGCGTGACGGTCTCGACCCTCCGGGACAAGGAACCCCCCGCCACCGACATCCCCGATCTCATCGTGGTGGGCTCGATGCACCAGCGGAAGTCGCAGATGGCCGACCTGGCGGACGCCTTCGTGGCGCTGCCCGGCGGTCTCGGCGCGCTGGAGCAGTTTCTCGAGATCGTGACCTGGGCCCAGCTCGGCCTGCACGCGAAGCCCTGCGGCATTCTCAATGCGGCGGGGTACTACGATACGCTCGACGCCTTCCTCGACCACGCGGTGCGCGAGGGCTTCATCGCCCAGGCACATCACGACCTCATCCTGATCGACGACGATCCGCGTCGCCTCCTCCAGCGCCTCAAGAGCTATCGGGCGGGGGAGGCGGAGCAGTGGATCGGCCGCACCAATCGCTAAAAGCGATTGGTGC
>JBOHSN010000040.1:0-32282 GCA_050733215.1 Gemmatimonadales bacterium | reverse complement strand
CGCCGTAGATCCCGGCGTCGCGCGGAGTCGCCAAAACGGTCAGGAGCGCCGGATCGACCTGGGCGTATACCGACCAAAGCAGGTTGCTTACGGCGAAGGGCAACGCAGCGGACCAGGTGGCGGTGGCCGCACCGGTCGGGGTCGGGCTACCGGCACGAACGAGGTGGCGAAGCGTGAGCAGGAAGGCGGCGAAGTCCGCCAAGCGGAGGCAGAGGAAGGTGGCACCCACGGCAACGAGGCCGCCACCCGAGATCACGACGACGGCGGAGGCGACGAGCAATCCGCCGCGCTCGGTCCAGAGGAACAGGGCCTCCACCCCGAAGCGGTTGAGGCCCCGGGACACCCCGCGCAGCGTCTCCTTCAGGGCCCGCACCACGACCGAAGCACCGATGAGGAGCCCCGCCGCCCGTCCAGCCGGTGACAGTCCGGCGAGATGCGCGTAGCCGTACATGGCGCCGAGCAGGAGGGGCGCGAGCAGGATCTGGCGGCGAAGCGCTCCCCACAGCTCCCGGCGCGCGCACTCCGGGTCCCGGGCGACCGTGCGAGTGAGCAGCGTGTGGAAGCCAAACTCCACACCGGTGCTCAGGATAACCGAGACCGCGATGATAGTGACGAACTCACCGTAGGGCTCCACGCCAAGAAGCCGCGCCAGAACGGCGAAGAGCGCCAGGGTGGCCGCGTTCGAGAGCTCGCCCGAGGCGTAGGCCGCGCGCTTCCCGGACAAGAGACCTCGGACGGCCGCACGCAGGCTCGCCGGACGCGCCGCCGGTGGCTGCCCCGCCGCGGGCGGTGAGCTCGTCGTCATCACAGCTGTGGTGTATAGCTTTTTACGTACATTCGGGTCGGGGCGAGGCCTCGGTGCGTCATGTGTCGCCCGTCACGTGGCGGACGCCTTGTCGCGACTACCTTGCTGCATTCAGCCGGGCGGGACGTTTCGGAATGCAGACCCAAGCGCAAGGCGCGTGCCCGGTATGAACGCGTCGGCAGCGTTCGGACTCGTACGCAATCCGGGCCTCGCCTGCTCCCTGACTGGTCAGTCGCGCATGCCGATCTGCGGCGCTCGCGCTACCTGAACATCGTCCAGCCGCCGTAGTCCCTGAGGCAATGCATGACGACAAGCGAACACATGGACCCCCGGGGCCCATCTCGGGAGCCGAGTACCGCTCACGGTATACGGATTCTTTTCCTCGCCCCGCAGCCCTTCTATCAGGATCGCGGAACGCCCATCCGCGCACGACGCTCCCTGGAGGCCCTGGCCGCCGCCGGACACCGCATCGATCTGCTTACGTATCACGAGGGCGCGGATATCGCAATCCCCGGCATGACCATTCATCGCATTCCCAGGCTCCCCGGCGTGAACGGCATTCGTCCGGGGTTCTCGTTGAAGAAACTCCTCTGCGATGCGGTCATGCTTCCGAAGAGTCTGCTGCTCGCTGCGGGCCTGCGTCCGCAGGTGATCCATGCGGTGGAGGAATCCGTGTTCATGGCCGTCGTAGCACGCCGCCTGTTCGGGGTCCCGTACGTCTACGACATGCACTCATCCGTCATGGAGCAGTTGCTCGACCGGTTTCCGCGGCTCGGCTTCGCCGGCCCGGTCCTGCGCCGGATCGAGCGCGCGGTCATTCGCGGCAGCGTCGGAACGATCGCCGTTTCCCCGGCGGTAGAGGAGCTCGTTCGCGAGGCCGCGCCTGACCAGCTCGTCCAGCGGGTAGAGGATGCGAGCCAGCTCCCGGCGGCGGGTGCCGGCCCCGAGTGGCGTTTGCCTGAGGCGATCCGGACGGGGCCTGTCGTCATGTACGTGGGAAACCTCGAAGCGTATCAGGGCGTGGGATTGCTGCTCGAGGCGTTCCGACGGGCAATGGACCGGGTCCCGGATGCGCAGCTCGTGTCCATCGGGGGGGCCGAAGCACTGATCGCGCAGTACCGGCGGCTGGCAGCTGATTACGGTATCCAGGAGCGGACCCACTTCTTCGCGCCTCGGCCGGTCGAGGAACTCGGTCGGATCCTTGCCCAGGCGGACGTGCTCGTCTCGCCGCGGACCCGGGGAACCAACACTCCCATGAAGATCTACTCGTACCTCGATTCCGGTGTCCCGGTGCTCGCGACGCGGTTACCCACCCACACGCAGGTGCTCGACGACGACATCGCCATGCTGGTTGCGCCGGAGCCGGGGGATATGGCCCGTGGGCTGGTGGCACTGCTGCGCGATCCCGCGCGCCGCGCGACGCTGGCGGCCGCGGCGCGGACCCGCGCGCGAGAGGTGCATACCGTCGAGGCGTTCGCGGACAAAACGCAAGCCTTCTACCAAGCTGTCGCCGCCAGTCTCCACCCGGCGGCGGCCGCGCCCAACCGACTCCGTCGTGCGGGCGTCGGCGGACCTACTGTGCCCGCGGACGAACTCCGTTGGGAGCAGTTCTGCCAGCAAGTCAAGCACCAGACCAGATACCTTCTGGCTACCGAGGGGGCGTATCCGCCGGCAAGATTGCTGCAAAGACTCGGCGATCTGGTGAACGAGTTTCGGTTGGTGCGGGAGATTCCCGCAGGGCAAGACTTCACGAGAGTGAGAGTACATGAATCGCCAATTCCACCGGAGGATTTTCCGGAGCTTGGCCCCCCTCCGGAGCACCATGCGAAGTTCGCTTCCCGCGTGAGCCCGGCGGGCGTATCGGTTCTCTACGCCGCACGGACCTTCGACACAGCGGTCGCCGAGACTTTCGACCCGGGCCGGGGACCAGCGGTTGCCACCGGTGTGATCCTGCGCTCGACGCGACCGCTACGTGTACTGAGTCTCGTAGACCTCCCGACCGGCCCGCATGGGGTTGCCGTTCCGGAGGCCAGGCAGCATCAGTTCCGTCTTCTCAGGGAGTTTGCCAACGATGTGAGCAAGCCGGTCGTGAAGGACGGCAGAGAGCATGTCGACTACTGCCCCACGCAGGTGGTCACGGAGTTCTTCCGATACAGATTCCGGAGCCCCGAGGGTTGGGGGCTGGATGGTATTCGATACCCCAGCTCTATAGATGCGGGCGGCGAGAACTACGTGTTCTTCTTCGGGAACGATCACTTTTTCCCCAAGCACGGCTCGGCGAAGGCGCCATTTACCTGTCGGGCGCATCCGGAGCCGCACCGCCCACTCGCTGCGGTGTAGCAGCGGGCGAGGGGTGCTGGCTCGTTCCGTTCGCTGACCGTATGCGGCCAACGGGCGGGGGGTCGCTTGACCGGACCCGCCGCTGGTGGCTGCCCCGTCACGAGTGGCGGGGATACTGTCATCGGCCGTCACCTGCCGAACGACTTGCGGCGGCTACCGTGGAGCACTTAGGGTTGGGGCCGCAGCGTTCGGAATGCAGTTCCGGGCACGGTCCGTGGCCGCGTCTGAACGTGTCGCCGACTCCCAGGCCCTGGGCATCCGAACCGATTCGGTCGCTGAAGGGCGGTCGCCAGCGATCCGGCAGCCGGCCTGCGCCTCGCGGCCTGGATCGCCGACGGCCGGGTGCGCTTTGAGGCAGCGAACCTGCTCGCGCTGCCGTACGGCGACCGACCCTTCCAAGCAGTCCCCTGCGTTCGGTTTCTGCCCGACAGTGTGAGCTGGCGGGATCTGCTGCGGCAGCTGGGTCGCGTGGCCGCAAAGACTGTGGTCGCCGACTACCCCTTCCGTCGGAGCGCGAAACGTGGTTGCGGACCAGTTGTTCGGGATGAAAGCAGACATCGAGAAGAACGCCCGGCCGTTCACCCTGTTTCACCCGCGCAAAATCCGGCGTGAAGTCCGGCGCTACGAGTTCGATGTGGTCGCCTGGCGTCCCCCGTTCCTCTGGCCCATGGTCCTGCCCCGGGCGCTCGGCTCGGCCCGGCTGGCAAGGGCGCTCGAGGCTCCGCGCGCCGCACTCGGGCTCACGCGCTGGCTCGGATCGCCCGCCATCGTTCGGGCCGACCGCGTCTCCGCTGCCAAAGGCCCAATTTCGTGATTCGCTGGTGGATCCGCGCTCGCCGTTCGGTCGAGAAGACCCTGCCGGACCTGCTGGCGCTCGCGGGAGGGACGGCCCCGCGGTTCGTCTACGGCGGCCACGTGGAATCGATTCCGGTGTTTACCTACCATGCGGTGGACTCCTCGTTCGCGCGCGACCTGGAGGTCCTGAGCCGGGGAGGCTACCGGACGGCCGGCGCGGACGAGCTCGCCGCCAACGCCAGAGGGAGGGCCGCGTCGGATGGGCGAACGGTGGCGCTGACCTTCGATGATGGCGACATCTCGCTGCTGCACACCGCCGTTCCGCTCCTGGCGAAGTACGGATTCCGTGGCATCGCCTTCGTTGTATCGGGACTCGTACCCCCGAGCACCGCCGACGGACTCGCGGGGTGGGCCGAGCTACGCGCCGGCGTCGCGAGCGGCGTGCTGGAGGTGGGCTCCCACAGCCTGTATCACCATCAGGTGCCGGTATCGCCGAAGTTGGTCGGCTTCGTTGATCCATCCACCGCGGCCCACTTCACCGCCAACGTGCCGATTCCCCGGGGGAACGGGTACGAGCCGGCCGAGGTGGGCACCCCGATCTTCCGCGGGCGCCCGCGGTACACGGCCAGGGCCGCGTTCCGTCCGGACCCCGAAGCGGTCGAGCGATGCCGGCGATTCGCGCGGGAGCGCGGCGGTGCGTTGTTCGCGCGACCCGGGTGGGTGAGGGAGCTTGCCCGGCTCGCGCCGCGCGCGGGAACGTATGAGACCGCGTCCGAGGCGGACGCCGCGGTTGTAGCCGATATCCGGCAGTCTTTGGACCGCATCGCGAGCGAGTGCCCGAATCCCGCACAGCGCCACCTCTGCTATCCCTGGTACGCTCGCACCGCTCGGGCTGACGCGCTCGCGGCGGAGGCAGGGGTGGCGCTGCTCTTCGGCGGGATCGGCGTGCGCGACCAGGGCTCCCACGGGAAGGTCCCTCCATTGCTCCGGCGGCTGCCACCGGACTTACTCCTGAGGCTGCCGGGACCGGGCCGCCGGTCATTGGGCGCTCTCCTCCGGGCTCGCGGCCAGGCCATCGGTGTGAGCCTGCGGGGCCGCTAGCGGTTGGCGCGATGATCGAATGCCTCGACGCGCTGGGTGGCCGGGTAAAGCGCGGCTTGCGTCGGCTCACCAGGCCCGGGCATTATCCCCCCGATGGCGCACCACCCGCTGCCCGGCCTTCCCCATGCGCCGTGATCCCGCCGCGCTCGCCGACCGCGAGTTCGACCTTCTGGTGGTCGGTGGCGGGGCCCATGGGGCGTTCGCGGCCTGGGACGCAGCGCTTCGCGGTCTCCGTGTGGCGCTGGTTGACCGCGGCGACTTCGCCTCCGGCACCTCGAGCAACAGCCTGAAGGTCGCCCACGGCGGCCTGCGGTACTTGCAGACCCTCGACCTGGGCCGCATGCGGGCTTCCGCGGCGGAGCGTTCCACCCTCGTCCGGCTCGCCCCGCACCTCGTGCACCCACTGGCGTTCGTCGTGCCCACCCGTGGGCTCGGCACGGACGGGGCGGCGGCGTTCCGGGTCGGCATCGCGCTTACCGATCTCGTCACCTGGGACCGCAATGCCGGCCTCGCGGCCGGCTCCCGGATCCCGAACGGCCGTCTGCTGTCGCGAGCGGAGGCGCTGGCGCTGTTTGCCGCGTTCGAGCCCGGACTGAGCGGCGCGGCGCTCTGGTACGATTGCCAGATCCGGCACCCCGAGCGACTGCTCACCGGCGTCGTGGAAGCAGCCGCCGACGCGGGCGCCGTCGTGGCGAATTACGTGGTCGTGCGTGGCGCGCTCGACCGGGACGGCCGGGTGGCCGGCGCGAGCGCCGAGGACATTCTCGGCGGGGACGCGTTCGAGATCCGAGCCCGGGCGATCCTCAACGCAGCCGGCCCGTGGTGGACCGACCTCTTGCCGGCGCGCGGCGGCCCCGCGAGTCCGCTCCTGGCTCGGGGGCTCAACCTCGTGATCCGGCGTCGAGTGGCCGAGTGCGCCATCGGCTTCCGATCGCGGACCCCTGCGGCGCAGGACCCGGTGACCGGTGGCCACCGGTACGTGTTTCTCTGTCCGTGGCGCGACTGCACCCTGCTCGGCACGTCGTACACTGTAGACTCCGGCGCCCGCGCTCCGCTCCGGCTGGAGGAGATCGAGTCGCTGCTCGGCGAGTTCAACGCGGCATGTCCCGCGCTCGACCTCGGGCTGGACGACGTCGCGTTCTTCCACTGGGGGTTCGTCCCGCTCAAGAGCACGATGGAGCGGGGGCGGCCCACCGCTCCCTTGGAGCGTCCGTGGATCGTCGATCATGCCGCGGAGGGGCTGACCGGCCTTATCTCGGTGATCGGCCCCAAGCTCACCACCGCGCGGCGGGTCGCCGAGGCTGCGGTCGACCACGTGGTGCATCGTCTCGGTATCCGAACCGGTCCAGCCCGCACTCGCGAGACGCCGCTCGCGCCCCCCGAGGCGCCGCCCAGCGGCGCAGGCGCCGGCCGGCTCATCGAGTTGTACGGGCCGCGCGCCGCGCGGGTGGCTGCGCTCGCGCAAAGCCGCGCCGACTGGGCCGAGCCCCTCGCCCCCGACACCGGGATGATCGGCGCGGAAGTGGTCCATGCCATGCGGCACGAGGCTGCGGTCCGACTCACGGATCTGGTGTTCCGCCGGAGCGACCTCGGGACGGCGGGCAGGCCGCCGGTCGACGCGCTGACCGCCGCGGCTCGCCTCATGGCCACGGAGCTCGGCTGGTCGCCCGCGCAGGAGCGCGAGGAGTTGGATCTGGTCCGCGCCGCGTACGCGCCCCTTCCCGAACCGGCGGCGGAGCCGCGGACGGCGACCCGGTGAGCGTCCCGCTCGCGGCTCCGGAGTCGGGCTCCGCCGGCGAATGGGCGCTCCGGTTGTTCGACCGCTCGGTGCTCAAGCAGGCGAAGTACCGGCAGATCGTCGCGGCGGTCGGCGATACCGCGGGCAAGCGTTGCCTCGACCTCGGCTCCGACAACGGCGTCATCAGCTACCTGCTGCGCCGGCGCGGCGGATCCTGGGCGAGCGCGGACCTTGACCGCACCACCGTCGAGGCGATCCGTGCGCTGGTCAAGGACGACGCCCACCAGATCGACGGCCGGCGGCTTCCCTTCGACGACGCGAGCTTCGACGCCGTCGTCGTGGTGGACCTGCTCGAGCACGTGGCGGACGATGCCGCGCTCGTGAGCGAGATCCGGCGCGTCCTCCGGCCGGGTGGGATGCTCGTGGCAAACGTGCCGCACCTCAAGCCGGGCTCGCTGCTGCGTAGACTGCGCGATGCCCTGGGGCTCACCGATGGGTGGCACGGCCATGTGCGGCCGGGGTATTCGCGGGACAGTCTCCGCCGGCTGCTCGGTCCCGACTTCGTTCTCGAAAGCGCGCGGACCTACTCGGGTTCGTTCTCGATGGCGATCGATACGGCGCTCAATGGGGGGTTCCACGCGCTCCAGGGGCGCGCGGCGGGTCAGTCCGCGGGGAAGGGGACCGTGGTGACCGGCGAGCTGGTCGCAAAGAGCCGGAAGCAGTTCATCCTGCTGTCCGCGCTCTATCCCGTTCTCTGGCTCGTGTCGCGAATGGACCGACTGCTCTTTCTCCAGGAGGGCTACATGCTGATCATCCGGGCCCGGCACACGGCCTGATGGAACGCGATCTGGTCACCGGCGCCACGGGATTCACCGGCCGGCACCTCGTCGAAGCGCTCGTCCGGGACGGTCGCACCGTACGCGTGCTGGCGCGGAATCAGGCCCGGGCGGCGAGCGAGCTTCCTCCGGGGGTCGAGGTCGTCGGCGGCGACGTCACCGACGCCGAGGCGGTCAACACCGCCATGCGAGGCGTCAGCCACGTCTACCATCTCGCCGCGGCGTACCGCGAGTCCGGCATCCCTGACCGTCGCTACTGGGAAGTGCACGTGGCCGGGACGCGGCACATGCTGGCCGCCGCGCGTCGCGAGAACGTGACGCGGTTCGTGCACTGCAGCACGGTGGGCGTCCACAGTCACATCGCGAACCCGCCTGCCGATGAGACCTGGCCTCACCAGCCCGGCGACGTCTACCAGGCCACCAAGAGCGAGGCCGAGCGCGAGGCGCTGGCATTCGCGTGCGAGCACGGGCTCGCACTCGCCGTTGCCCGGCCGACGGCCATCTACGGTCCCGGGGACCTCCGGCTCCTGAAGCTCTTCAGCCTCATCGCGAAGCGGCGATTCATCATCCTCGGCGACGGCGAGATCTTTTACCACCTGGTGTACGTGGAAGACCTCGTCCGCGGGTTCCGACTGCTGGCGACATCCCCCTCGGCCCCGGGAGACGTGTTCATCCTCGGTGGCGCGGAGTACCGGAGCCTCAACGATCTCGCCGCGATGATCGCGCGCATCGTGCACGCGCCCCCGCCGCGGATCAAGCTGCCCGCATGGCCGTTTCAAATGGCGGGCTCGGTGGTCGAACGGGTGTGCAAGCCGCTCGGGATCGCGCCGCCGATCTATCGCCGGCGGGTCGACTTCTTCACCAAGAGCCGCGCCTTCACGATCGAGAAGGCCAGGCGCGTGCTGGGCTACGAGCCGCAGGTGTCGCTCGAGGAGGGGCTGGCCCGCACCGCCCGGTGGTATCGGGAGCACGGCTATCTGCCCGCGGCCGGCACGGCAGCAGCGTGACCGCAGGCGCCGAGGCCGACCCACCGCGCGAGACGGCGGATGTCGACACCGCGTCGGACGACTACGCGCGCCGGTTCGCGGGGCCGGTCGGGGCCTGGTTTCTTCACGAGCAAGCGAGGGCCACGCTGGGGTTGCTCGCTGATTTCCCCGCCGGAGCAAGCATTCTCGACGTGGGCGGCGGCCACGCCCAGCTCGCGCCCGTGCTCTCCGACGCGGGGTACCGCGTCACCGTCGTGGGCAGCGCGCCGGAGGCCGGCGTCCGGCTGGCACAATGGGTCGCGGCGCGCCAAGGCCGCTTCGAGGTCGCCGATCTTCTGGCGCTGCCGTACCCCGAGCGTGCCTTCGATGCCGTGCTGTGTTTTCGGCTGCTCCCACACAGCGTCGACTGGCGGAAGCTGCTCCGGGCCCTCTGCCGCGTGAGCCGGCGTACTATCGTAGTCGACTACCCCTCCAGCCGCAGCGTGAACGTCGTCGCGGACCGACTCTTCGCCTGGAAGCAGCGGATCGAGCGGAACACGCGGCCTTTCCAGCTGTTCTCACCCGGAGAGATCCGGCGGGAGTGCCGGCGGCACGGCTACCGGATCGTGGCCGATCGTCCGCAGTTCCTGTGGCCAATGGTGCTGCATCGCACACACGGATCCCGCGCGCTCGCCAGGATATTGGAGGCCCCTGGGCATCTGCTCGGTGTCACCGCAGCTCTCGGATCTCCTGTCGTCGTTCGTGCGGACCGGCGAGAAACGTGAGAGCAGGCCCCGCCCTCTAGCGGCACAGCAAGTGCTCCGCGTTATTACAATCCAATGGCTCCCAGGCAACACGTTCAGGTCGTCTAATGTATACAAGTCCTTCATGATTTTCGACTTACAGCGGTCGCCCTGCTTGCGCGTACCCCGTGTACGGCCTGCGTCTCCGAGCGGGCTAACTGGCCGTGCTCGGGCCGTATGATTCCACTGCACATCCTGGTGCTCGCCCCGCAACCGTTCTTCCAGCCTCGCGGCACGCCCATCGCCGTGCGGAACGTCGTCGAGCAGCTCGCCGCGGACGGACACCGCATTGACCTGCTGGTCTACCAGGAGGGGGAGGATGTCGCGATCCCCAACTGCACGGTGCATCGGGTGCCGAAGCTGCCCGGCATCCGGGGCATCCGCCCCGGCTTCTCCCTGAAGAAGGTGGTGGCCGACGTGGCGTTCGGTCTCAAGGCTCTCGGCCTGATGCGGCGGAAGCGCCCGGACGTGGTGCACGCCGTCGAGGAATCGGCGTTCATCGCGATGCTGGGGCGCAGGATGTACGGCATTCCCTTCATTTACGACATGGACTCCTCGCTCCCGCAGCAGCTCGTCGAGCAGCTCCCGTTGCTCGCGCGGCTGCTGCCAGTCCTGGTGCGCTGCGAGCGCGCCGTCGTGCGTGCCAGCATGGGGACGGTCGTCGTGTGCCGCGCGCTGGAGGACATCGCGCGAAGCCACTCGCCGGCGCACCCCGTCGCCCGAGTGGAGGATTCGTCGCTGCTGGAGGACGATCTGTCCATCATGCTGGAGCCGCTGCCCGATGCGGCGCGGCGCGGACCGGTGGCCATGTACGTCGGCAACCTGGAGCGCTACCAGGGCATCGATCTCCTGCTGGAAGGATTCGGCCGCGCCTTGCGGGAGGAGCCCAACGCCCAGCTCGTGCTGGTGGGCGGGACTGCAGAGGCGATCGCCGGCTACCGCGCCCGCGCGGAGCAGTTGAACATCGCCGCCAACGTGCACTTCCTCGGCCCGCGGCCCGTCAGCCTGCTCGGCAACTACCTGCGCCAGGCCGACGTCCTGGTCTCGCCCCGGATCCGCGGCCTGAACACGCCGATGAAGCTCTACTCCTACCTGGACTCCGGGCAGCCCGTGCTGGCCACTCGCCTGCCGACGCACACGCAGGTGATCGACGATTCGGTGGCGGTGCTGGTGGATCCGGTGCCGGAAGCGCTCGGCGCCGGGCTGGTGGCACTGTTCCGGGACCCGATTGCCCGAGCCGAGTTCGGCTCACGCGGGCGGCGGCTCGCCCGGCGCGAGTTCGCGACCCAGGCCGTCGGGCAGCGATTGAGGAACTTCTACGCCGAGGTGGGTGAGCGGATTCGGGGCTACTCGCCCCCGATTGCTCCCGGCGGCCCCCAACCGACCAACGCGGCGTAGCGCCGCTCGAACGCCCGGACCGTGTGGCGCACGTCGAACCGACGTGACGCCTCGGCGCGGGCGGCCTCTCCCAGCCGCTCGCGAAGACTCTGATCTTGGACCAGCCGGAGCAGTCCGCCTGCGATTGCTTCGGGATCCGCCGGCGGGACGATCAGTCCGGTGCGCTCGTGCTCCAGCAGCTCCGGAATCCCACCGACCCGCGTGGCGACGACCGAGCAGCCGGCGGCCATCGCTTCGAACAGATTGAGCGGCGAACCCTCGCTGAGCGACGTGATCGCAAGGATGTCGGCGGCTTGGAGGAGCGCCGGCACGTCCTCACGATACCCGCTGAAGATCATCCGCTCGCCCAGCCCGAGCCCGCGCGCCTCGGCCCGGAGCTCCGCATCCAGCTCGCCGTCTCCGACCACCAGAAACGTCACGTTGGCAGTCTCGCGCAGCACACGTTCCGCCGCTCGCAGGAAGAACGTGTGTCCCTTGATTGGGTTGAGCCTCCCGACGATGGCCACGACCGCGTGTGCCGCCGGGATGCCGAGCTGGGCGCGCAGGACGTGGGCGCCCGGCGAGCCGCGCGGCGGCGCCAGTGCCATCACCTCGAGCGCCGCGCCGTTGGGCACCACCTCGAGACGGTCGGGCGGGATCGCGCGGCGCCGCACCATGAAGTCGCGCACCGCGCTGGACACGGCAATCGCCCAAGTGGTGAGGGGGCGCAGCGCGAGATCGGCCGCACGCTCGGCCAGTGGCGAGCGCTGGTCGATGAAATGCTCGTGCACGATGGAAGGAATACCCGCGACGCGCGCGACCACCCGTCCGAAGTCGGTGGCACCGTAGCCGTGGAGATGGAGCAGACCGACCCGCTCCCGCCGCACGGTGGCAAGCAGGTCGCCGAGCAGCCGCGGATCGAACTTCGCGCGACGCCTCCCGCCTACCGCGACTCCGAGGCCGGCGAGATACTCCGCGCCGGGGTCCACACCCCGGAAGTTGTACACCGACACCGCATACCGTGACGGATCGTAGCGCGGCACCCAGAGTGCAAGGCAGCGCGTGACGCCGTGAACGGTCGAGTCTCCCATCGCGAGCTTGTCGGCAACATGCAGCACCCGGAGGGGAGCGGTGGGCGGATGGCTCACGGCCCGGGACCGAAGGCGAGCGCCGAGGCGAGCACCGCGCGGTGGGTTGCGCTCCAACGGAGCAGGATGTCCCGGCGCCCGGCCGGCGTCGGCACGGTAACACGGCCGGGCAGCCGGCCACGGGAGATGTGGAATGGAGGTACGTCGAGCAACGCGAGCCCGGCGGCCTTGGCGACAGCCTCACGGCAGGCCACGAGAATGGTCATCGCGCGGCCGGAATCTCGCTGCCCCCGGCACCACCGCTGCTCCCCGGGGGAGAACCACCGCGCCAGGAACGCCTCGCGAGCCGGCTGCTCGACCGACCGGAGCACCGCGAACTCCTCGAGGTCGAGCCCCACGCCGATGACCACCGGGGGTCCGGCGGCGGCCGTCAGGTCGCCCCCAGCCGACCAGCCAGCGCGGTCACGATGGCGTCGTAGCTGGTGAGCTCCGGAATCTCGCGGTTGGTGAACGTCACCCCGAAGCGGGACTCGACCTGCGATACCAGCATGAGGTGCTGGAGCGACGACCAACCCGGCGCCCGCGAGCAGTGGAACCCCGGTCCGACCGAGCCCGGATCGGTCTGCGTGACCTGCGCGAGCAACTCGCGCACGCCCGCCTCGATGCCCTCGCGCGTCACGACCGCGGCTCCGCGCCGCCGACGCGCTGGATCCAGGCCGGCCACGCCGGTCCGCCGTCGGCGAGGGCGCGCTCGAGGCGGCCGTCCGCGCGCGGCGTGAAGCCGTGGTCGCCGAGGAAGCCCCGCGCCGGCTCGTTGCGCCCGGAGTCGATGAACTCGGCCGTAAGGCTGGCGGCGCCGGCCGCTTTGGCGTCGCTCGCGATCCGCGCCAGCAGGGCGGTCTCCACCGATTTCCCGATGACCCGGCAGCTCATGAGGAAGGAGTCCAGGTGCCACGACTCGGCCTCCGGCACCGCGATGGCGACGCCCGTGAGGCCGAAGTCTCCGAACGTATCCGTCACGTGCATCGTGTACACCCGCCATCCCTCCGCGACGCGACGGCGAAGGGTGACCTCGTCGTGCCGCCGGGTGGTGAGGTTGAACTGGCTGGTCTTCGCCAGGAGCTGGGCGACCCGGGGAAACGTCGCGTCACGCACGGCGTCGATGGTCACGCGGAGCTCCAGCCCGCGAAGGAACGCCTCCACCGAGTCGATGCCCTGCCGGAACTCCTCGCGCGCCCGCTGCTCGTGATACTGCTCGGTCCGCCGCGCATCCTCGGCCGTACGGTGGAGCAGCGTGAGTGACGGCAGCCTTGCGATCCAGTCTGCCCAGCGCGCTGGATCGTCCGGGAGGTCGGGGACCGGGAGCTCCGGCAGCTGGCGGCGGACCCAGGCGCGCTCGTGCGGGCTGTCGTCGAGAAACAGCAGGTGGCCCACGGACAGATTGAGCTCGAGCGCGAGCGCGCGGAGGTTGGTCGCCTTGTCGTCCCAGTTCACCCGCCACGCCGCCAAATGCGACTCTCGAATCAGCATGCCCGGATGGTCACGCAGGACCGGGATCACCTCTCGCAGGTTGTTCTTGCTGCACAGCGCCAGCAGGATTCCCTGGCGCTGGAGCTCGAGCAGCTGGCGCTGGAAATCGAGATACTCCCGACCCGGCCATCCCGGGCCGATCGCGATACCGTCGGGGCCATCCTCTCCCAGCACGCCCCCCCAAAGCGTGTTGTCCAGGTCCAGCACGATGCACTTGGTCGCGCGCCCGACCGCCGCGAGCGCATAGCCGACGTACCGGTCGGCCAATTGCGCCATGAGCGCGTCGGACCACGTCACGTGGCCGCGGTAGTGGGTGCGCCAGTTCACGGCCCGCAGCCGCCCGACCTCCGCCAGCACATCGGCAAACGGGAAAACCAAGGCGGAGGGGCGGTGGGACAGACCGGCCGTGAGCGCCTGGTTGGCAGCCGTGAGCGTCGCGGTGAAGCCCCCCTCGTCACGGAAGCCGTTGACGCCTCCCGCCGATCCGCGGAGCGCGGCGAAGTCGTTGACGAGCAGCACGCCCGATCCGTGCTCCGTGAAGACTCCCGCCCCCGCGAGCACGCGCTCGACTAGGCCGCCGGCGACCTGCGCCGCGCCCCGGGGCGCGCCACCCGCCCAGCGCATCTCCCACAACGCCTCGGCGTCGATCGCGACCACGGTCACGTGGGGACGAAACGCGTACAGCCCGCTCGTGGGTTGGAGCAGCTCCTGGAGGTACTGGCCGTACGGCGCGACGTAGACGTCGAGCCAGAGTCCCGCCCGCGCGCCGGCCACCCGCAGGAACGCGACCAAGGGATCCAGCGTCGCGGAGCCGACCACCGCCACCCGGGCTCGGAGCGCGTCCGGAAGGCGCTCGGCCAACGCATCGAGCGCGCGGCACGCGCCGACGCAGGCGGCCCAGTCCGGTGCGACGGGCACGCCCGCGACGGCGGCGATGAGATCAGCGACCGCCAGCGGCTGGGACGTTGCCGGTCCCGGACGGGTCGGAGCGATCATGCGGGCAGGATCAGCGGCGGGTGAAAATCACGCGGGCGGGATCGCCCTGCACGATGCTGTTGGGTGGGATCTGGCCGGAGACTACCGCGCCGGCCGCGACGATCGTGTTGTCTCCGACGCGCGCGCCGTCGAGCACGACGGCGTTCGCCCCGATCCACACGTTCCGACCGATCACGACGCCGTCGCTGGTGTGGCCCTGCAGGTGCAGGGGGAGGTCGAGGCGATCATACACGTACTTGCTGGTGAGAATCGAGCAGTTGGGCCCCACCAGCACGTCGTCACCGATGGCGAGCCCGCCGGGTGAAACCTCGATGAAGCACCCCGACGCGATGTGCACCCGCCGGCCCATCCGGAAGGCACCGTTGATCTTGATCTTGGTGAACGAGCTCACCACACAGTCGCGATCCCACCGCGCGCCGGGCGACCATTCGACTTCCGCACGAGACGACACCAGCGCGCGGAAGCGCCAGAAGTAGACCAGGCGGACCACGAACCCGGGGATCGCGAAGCGGCGCAACAGACGGCCGGCCTGTGTGAGCGGGCTCTTGTGGACGGCCGCCGGCTCGGGCCGGGCGGCACCCGATGCCGGGCCGGCGAGCACGACGTCAGTTGTTGGAGTCGGCCGGGTCGCCATGTAATCTCCTGAGTGGGGTGAATAATGCGCCGCAGGGCCGGGTCGCCGGAAGGGCATCGGGCGGCGCCGGTTATCTTGTGGCATGCGATGTTCCACCGGTCCCGGGCCATGTTGATCGTCCATGTCCTGGCCCCGGGGCCCGTGGGCGGGCTCGAACGGGTCGCGCGTGCCCTGGCCACGGCGCAGCGGCACAGCGGCCATGATGCGCGCGTGCTCGCGGTACTCGATGCGGGGGTGGACGACACGCCGTTCCTGACCGCGCTCCGTCATGACGCCGTGCCGGTCCTGCCGGTCGTTCTGCCCCCGCGGGCGTATCGCTTGGAGCGGCAGCGCCTCGCTGATCTCCTGGTCACGCATCGCCCGGACGTGGTGCATACGCACGGCTACCGGGGCGACATCCAGGGCGGAGCGGTGGCGCGCCGCCTCGCCCTTCCCACGGTCACAACGGTGCATGGCTTCACCGGCGGTGGATGGAAGAACCGCCTGTACGAGCGCCTTCAGCGCCGGGCGTTTCGCCAATTCAGCGCCGTGGTCCCGGTCTCCCGGCTGCTCGGCGCGCAGCTTGCGGCCACGGGCATCGCGGCGGAGCGGATCCACGTCATTCCGAACGCCGCCCCCGCCACCCCGGCTTCCGGTGCGCTCGATCGAGGCACGGCCCGCCACACGCTCGGCCTGCCGCAAGGCACGTTCGTGCTGGGGTGGGTAGGCCGGCTGAGCCTGGAGAAGGGTCCGGACCTCCTGGTCGAGGCGCTTGCCCGCACGCCGCCCGGCATCGAGGCGGTCGTGATCGGCGATGGCACGGCAGCTGGCCGCCTCGCGCGTACGGCCGAGTCGCGCGGAATCGGCCCGCGGATCCACTGGCGCGGGCTCGTTCCGGACGCCGGGCGCCTGTTCCCGGCATTCGACTGCTTCGTGCTCAGCTCCCGCACCGAGGGCACACCGATGGTGCTCTTCGAAGCGATGGCGACAGGGGTGCCGATCGTCGCCACGGCGGTGGGCGGCGTCCCCGACGTCGTGTCCGAGCGGGAGGCGATCCTGGTCCCGCCCGAGCCGGACGCGCTGGCCGAGGCGATCGCGCGGGTCGCCGCCGAGCCGGAAGCGGCGCGGGAGCGGGCGGCCGCCGCCCGGCGGCGTCTCGAAGCCGAGCGCCGGCCGGAGCCCTGGATCGCCCGCTACGACGCGGTGTACCGGCATGTCCTCGACCCGAACCGGAGCCCTCCACCTGCATGACGACGACCACCGCCGGGCTGGTCCTCCTCGCGATCCCGATCGTCCTGTTCGCGTACGCCTATCTGATTTACCCGTTGCTGCTCCGGGTTGTCGCAACCCTGCGTCCGGTGCCGCGCCCGGCCGCCGATCCCCTGGAATGGCCATCGGTCAGCATCAGCCTGCCGGCGTACAACGAGGAGCGTTCGATCCGGGCCACGCTCGAAGCCTTGCTCCGGATCGACTATCCATCCGAGCGGCGCCAGATCCTGGTGGTCTCGGACGCGTCCACCGACCGCACCGACGACATCGTGCGCGAGTTCGCCGCGCGCGGCGTGGAGCTCCTGCGGCTCCCGGCGCGCGCCGGCAAGACCGCGGCGGAAAACGCCGCGGCGGCGCATCTGCGCGGGGAGATCGTGGTGAACACCGACGCGACCATCCGCATTCCGCCGGAATCGCTCAAGCCGCTGGTGCGGGTGTTCCAGGATCCCACCATCGGTGTGGCCTCGGGGCGGGACGTGAGCGTGGGGCGGTTGGACCAGGAAGCCAACCGTGGGGAGTCGGGGTATGTGGGCTACGAGATGTGGCTGCGGTCGCTGGAGACGCGGGTCGGCTCGATCGTGGGCGCAAGCGGATGCTTCTACGCCATTCGCCGGCCGCTGGTGAACGCCCTGTTTCCTGAGGCGTTGAGCCGCGACTTCGCTTCACCGCTCCGGGCCCGCCAGTCGGGCTATCGGACCGTGTCGGTGGACGACGCGGTATGCCTGGTCCCGCGCACGGTGTCGCTCCGGTCCGAGTTCCGCCGCAAGATCCGGACGATGGCCCGCGGTCTCGAGACGCTCTGGTACCTGCGCGACCTCATGAACCCGTTCCGCTACGGCGTGTTCTCCTGGATGCTGGTGAGCCACAAGCTCTGCCGCTGGCTGGTGCATCTCACCCTGCCGCTGGCCCTCGTGGGGCTCGCGCTGCTCGCGCCGGCCTCGACGGCGGCGGCTGCGGCGCTGGTGGTCGCCGCGCTGGTGCTGGCCGTGGGAACCTTCGCGCTGAGCTGGCCGGAGGACCAACGGCTCCCGCTGCCGGTGGCGATGGCGGGGTTCTTCGTCGCGGTGAACGTGGCCGCGCTGGCCGCGTGGGGCAAAGCGCTGAGGGGAGAGCGCAACCCGATCTGGGAGCCAACCCGCCGCCCGGGCGACGCCGTAGCTCCGCGATCCGGCTAGGCGCTGTCTGACAAGGCCCGAAGCCGCGCTCCCGACGGGGTGAGAGCTCCTTCGGGGCCCTGCAGATCGCGATCGCCGGAACCCGGGGCAAGCGCCGCCCGGTTTCCGACGCGCGCTCTGACGTGCCCCTCCGGAGCCCCCACCCCGCCGGCTCGCGCTCGGCGCCTTGTCAGACAGCGCCTACCGGGGGGCTTCGTCCTCGACCTGCACGACGAGCCCCACCCGGTCGCGGCGCCGGTGCCCCTGCGCCGCATCGGCGACGCCGCTGGCCCGGAATCCGGCGATCGCCATCGAGAGCAGGACCCCGCCCTCGAGCGCCGCGACGATCATCGCCTTGAACGCGGCGGAGTCGTAGGGGCCGCGCGCGGCCGTGCCGACGGCCTGACGGAGCTGCAGGTAGTCGAGCACGAAGAGGGCGAAGCCGCCGATCAGGAACAGCGCCAGCAGCGCCGACACGGCCGCGGTGATGGCAGTGGCCCCCCGCCGCTGCCGAAATCCGCTCAGCACGAGGATGATCGCCAGACCGAGGATCGGGCTGACGAGCGAGTTCGTGAGCAGCCCGTACGCACCGAACCGCCAGCTCACCTCGCCGGGACGCATGGGCAGCAGCGCCGCCACGAGATCCGCGAGCGGGGACGCGATCAGCAGCAGGGCGACGGGCACCAGGGCACCGATCACCGTTCGGCCGCGGGACGACGCCATAGTCACCACCTCGGGGCTGGAGGGAACGGAACGTACGGTGGAGTGCGCCCCCGCGGTCACGCGGGCAGCACCCGGAACAGCTCCGGAACCAGCTGTGCGCTCACCTGCCGGGCCAGCGCGACCGCCTCGTCCTCGCTCCCCAGGACCGGGACGACCACGCGGACGAGCGCCTCTTCACTGCGGCCGCGCAGGGCGGAGTCGCGCAGCAGCTGGAGCTTGACGCGGTACTCGTTCGCCTCCACGCGACCGCGCCCCTGATACCAGTAGTAGACTACCGCCTTCTGACCCGAGTTGACCAGCGTGTACCGATTCACCGGAACCGGCCCCGCGGCGCCGGCGAGGCGCTCCTCGCGCGCCGCGACGACCTCCCACCCGGCGCCCGGAAGGCAGTTCTTCGGCGAGTGAATCGTCTTTCCCTGGATCTGCCGGTCGTAGTAGCCCACATACACCGAGAAGGCGAGCAGGCTGTCCCGGCTGAACGTGCGGAACACGTACGACGACATGCCCGCCACGCGGCGCTCGGCGTCGCTGATCTCCCGGTCGATGCTCGCGTAGCCGGCGATCTCGGCCGGGAGTGTCGTCAACGGCGCCGCGAGCGGCATGCTGAGCTGCTGGGTGTTGCCTGCGCCGAGCAGCAGGCAACCGACGCCGAGGATGGCGGCGGGCATGTAGCGCTGCCACTCACGCATGGGCGCGCCTCCGGTACCAGCGCTGCTCCGCGGCAGACGCAAGCCACGCCGCGCTCCCGAGGATGATGAACGCCACCACGAACAGCAACCAGCCCTCCGTCAGGTGCATGAAGCCTTCGCCGAACGCCGGATCCACGAAATAGACCAGGAATCCGGTCAGGAACACGCGGACCGCATTGACCGCGATCGCGACCGGGATCGCGAGCGCGACGAGCAGCAGCCGCGACGGGACGCTCTGGAGCCAGAGCCCGCCGATCAGCACGCCGAGGCTGAGGAGCGCGGTCAGAGACCGAAGGCCGCTACACGCCTCGGTCACGAACAGACGCCGCCCCGGCAGGTTGATGACGTTGCCGGCGAGCTCCACCGGCACGTGTCGCCAGGCGAGGAGGCTCGCGCCCATGCTCGAGGCCTTGAACTGCAGGGGAAGCGCGAGCGCGTTCGTCACCAGCGTGGGAATCGGGACCGACAGCGCGAGCAGTGACAGGGGAAGCCACC
The DNA here is from genome assembly GCA_050733215.1 of Gemmatimonadales bacterium. Classification (GTDB taxonomy): domain Bacteria; phylum Gemmatimonadota; class Gemmatimonadetes; order Gemmatimonadales; family GWC2-71-9; genus DASQPE01. Next base: position 12,965 of record JBOHSN010000040.1, on the reverse strand, counting down.
ACCGGATCAGCTGACCCACGCCCCAGGCGAACACTGTCGCGCCGGCCAGGGCCAGCACGATCGAGAAGCGCATCGTGAAGAGTTCAGCGGCGAGCCCGCCCAGATAGCGCAGCGCGACCGCCGCCAGCAGGATCGCGGCGCCCAGCAGGGGACTCGGCGCGCGGTCCGGCGCCAGCCCGCGGCGCCAGGCGAGCCAGAGCGCCAGCGGCGCGAGCAGGAGCCCGTGGCCTGCTTCCGGGTCGTTCCACCAGTCGCGGCCAAGCAGGACCGCCGGGCGCGCGAACAGCACGACCCCGGCCACCAGCGCCAGGGCCGCCGGTGCGAGGCCGCGGATGTTCCAGGGAGAGAGCCGCGATGCGGACTGCGGCAGCGTCGTCACCGACGCCTACCAGCCCCCCCGGCGCAGCAGGACGACGGGGATCGTCTTGAGCATGATCTTGAGATCTTCGACCAGGCTCTGGCGCTGGATGTACTCGAGATCGTATTCGACCTTGCGGCGCACGTCGTCGAGGCAGACGTCGTAGTGCTGATTGATCTGCGCGAGGCCGGTGATCCCGGGCTTGGCGCGCTGACGGAGCGCATACTCCGAAATGTTCTGCCGCAGCTCGGCGAAGATCGCGGGGCGCTCGGGGCGCGGGCCCACGACGTTCATCTCGCCCTTCATCACGTTGATCAGCTGGGGCAGCTCGTCGAGCCGATACTGGCGGAGGAACCGGCCCATGGGCGTGATCCGCGGGTCGTCCTGGGTGGCCCAGACCGGACCGGTGTGGCGCTCCGCGTCCACGTACATCGTCCGGAACTTGTAGATCGTGAACGGCTTCCCACCCATGTCGAGGGCGCGGCGGTGGTTGTCTCTCGCGCCGCGGTCCCGCCGGCGATCGAGCCCCACCCGCGTCTGGGTGTACAGCACCGGCCCGCGGGAGGTCAGCCGGACCAGCAGGGCGACCACCAGCATGACCGGCGAGACGATGATCAGCGCGAGAGCCGCCAGGGCGACGTTCACGCCGTAGCGGAGCAGGGCGGCCGGTGCGGGGCGCGTGGCGGGGGACGCTCCGGCCAGGGCCGGCGTGCGCTCCACGGTCGGGCGGGAGATCGGTCCGCTGTTCCTTACGCCGTGCATCAAGGTGTCCGAATGCGCGCTGGTCATCAGAAGATGCGGGTGATCGCGACGATGCCGAACAGGGCGCCCGAGATCAGGCCCATCGTCTTGAGCACCCCGGAGAAGCCCTGACCCTTGGTGCCGACCACGATCTCGTCACCGCTCTGCACGTTGAGCTGGTCGAGCGATTCGCCCGACTGCACGGCGGAGGCGACTTCGAGGTCGGTCACGATTTCCACTCCGCCTCGACGGATCGTGGTGCGCGCGACATCCGCCCCGCCGGACGGGCCGCCTGCGGCCATGATGGCGTCGGTGGCGAGCACGTCCGCCGGAAGGTTGTAGAACCCGGGCCGGCCCACCGCGCCAGTGAGCGAGACCCGGACCAGCGCCTCCGCGTGCAAATCGGGATTCCGGATGTAGCGGCCCAATTGCTTGGTGAGATGGGACTCGAGCTCCGATCGGAGCACGCCGGTGACCGGCAGGGCTGGCATGCTCGGAAGCTCCACCGTCCGCTCCGGCGTGACCGTGAACGTGTCGGTGAGGGTCTGTTCGCCCACGACCCTGAGCGCGATCCGATCGCCCGGCTGCAGGTCGCCCTTGTCGAGCCGCTCCTTGACTTGGCGGGCGAGCTCGTCGGTCACCGGACCCGACTTCCCGGCCAGGACCTGCTCGAGCTCCGCGCGGGTCGCCATGGCACGTGTCGGCCGGCCAAGCGTATCCACCCGCGCCACGGAATCGCTGCGCTCCTGCGCGGCCGCCGCGGTGGTGCCCAGGGCGCAGAACCCCAGTACCACGGCGGCAATGCGAGCCGCTGCCGTGAGACGGCGTTGTGCTGCACGATGGGCATAAGGCATGTCGGGCTGGGCTCCGATCGAGATCGTTCGTTTTAAATGCCGGTTCAACCGCGCCGGTCGCCACCCATCGTATGGCCGAACGCAATTCTCTCCCGTGACGCGACTCACCGAGTGACCCGCGAAGCCCGTGCCAACAGCGGCGTAGGGCGGGAGATACCCTGGCCCCGCTCAGCGGGGCTTGCCTTCGGAATCGAAGGACGAGACGGCGTCCGTCAACAACGGCTCCTGGGATTCACCGAGGCCGAAGTTCGCCAGCCGCCGGCTGAAGCGTCGCAGGCCCGCGGCGAATCCTTCCTCGTCCCGGCGACCCCCGCCGGACCCGCTGCCCTTCTGTCGCTCGCGCTCCGAATCGGATACTGGCATGAAACCCTGTCTCTGGTGCGGTTGACGGCCCTCTCCTGACACCTCCACCCACTTCAAGGTTGACGCCGGGCACCCGGGCTCCGAAGCCGAGCCCGGCGGCGCTGCCGACGGCAAGTATAACTGATTGAAGTGGCATTAGTTAGGGCCGCAGTGGTGGTTCGGGGTCCGGCCGCTGGGAAGCCCCGGGACCCGTTGCGGTCGGACAACGGTCGGTGGCAGGGCGCCACACTCTCCTGGATTTTGGGCCGATCGTGGCATGGAAGCAGTAAGAATGTTGCACGGCCGCTGCTACAACGCGGAACACCGGCCAACTGCGGTGACCGCAACCGCCGTTCCCGCAAATACTTGACAAGTCTGCCCCCGGGCGCACAAGTTCTGCGGTACCGACAAAAAATCCGGAGGCCGGTGCAGAGCGATTCCCGGCGACCGACCTATCCCACCCGTTCACGCCGCCTCATGGCCGATCGCGACAAAAGCGCGCTACCCGTGGTGCTGATTGCCAACGATCAGGAGTGGTCGGCTCGCTCGATCGAGAGCATCCTGTCCCCGAATGGGTTCACGGTCGTCCGGGCGTACACCGGACAGCAGGCGCTCGAACGAGCCTTCGAGACCAACCCGCACGTCATCATCCTCGATGCGCAGATGCCGGACATGCACGGCTTCGAGGTCTGTCGGGCACTGCGGAGCGATCCGCGCATCGATCCCACCACCCCGATCGTGGTCACGACTGCCGGGCCGTCGGGACGCGCGCAGCGCATCGAGGCGTACGAGGCCGGTGCCTGGGAGTTCCTCGGCCAGCCGCTGGACGGCGAGGCGCTGCTGCTGAAGCTTCGGACGTTCGTCAGCGCGCGGCTCGAAGTGGAGCGGCTCCGCGACGAGAGCCTGCTCGACGTGGACACGGGGCTGTACAACCGCCGGGGCCTCGCGCGGCGCGCCCGCGAGCTCGGCAGCGACGCGGCGCGACGGCATGAGCCGCTGGCCTGCATCGTCCTCGGCACCGACGAGGGCGCACTCGGCACGCCCCTGCCGGAGGACGGGCGGGCTCGGCTCTCCGAGTGGGTCGGCGAAGTGCTCCGCCGCACCAGCCGCGCATCGGATGCGGTGGGCCGCCTCGGCTCGCTCGAGTACGGCGTGGTCGCCCCCGGTGCCGGAACCGCAGGCGCGGTCCGCCTCGCGGATCGAATCGGCACCGCCTTGGAAGCAGGAGTGGCCCCCGGCCTCGAGCGGCCCGTTCGACTCCAGGCCGGGTACTGCGCCGTACCCGACTTCGCGCAGTCGCCGGTCGATGCGCTCGAGCTCCTGCTTCGCGCCACCACCGCGCTGCACGATCTCCAGAAGGACGGCCCCGCGGAACGGGTTCGCGCCTTCGAGCCCACCGCCAACTTTTCGTAGCAGTCTGCCGCCGCGGCGTCGCCGCGGCTCCTGCTGAACGAGCGACCCTCCAGCGCAGCACGCCGGAGGGTCGCTGAGTCTCGCGCCGTCCGCGGATCAGGTGTCCTGCGGACCCTGGACCAGCTTCGGCCCGGCATCCTCGTCGGACACGTAGCCGTACACGTACGAGTAGTACTGGTACGAGCTTTCGCTCGTGCGGATATCGTTGATCACCGCGCCGAGCACGCGGATCGGCAGGCGATCGAGGAGGCGGATCTTCGCCTCGGCCATCTGCCGGTTGGTTTCGCCCGAGCGAAGGACCAGCATGATGTTGCCGGTCGCGGTGCCCAGCACGAACGGATCGATGCCCGCGCCGAGCGGGGGGCTGTCGATGATCACCACGTTGTAGCGCGACTTGAGCTCGGCCATCAGCTGGCTCATGGCGCCCGAGCCCAGGAGCTCCGGCCCGTGGTGCCGCCGAGTGCCGCTCGGGAGCAGCGAGAGATTCTTGTGAGTGGTACCGCGGAGCACCTGATCGATGCTCGCGTTCCTCATCAGATAGTCGATCAGCCCCGGGATGCGCTCCGCACCGAACATGCGGTGCAGCTCCCCCCGGCGGATGTCGCCGTCGAGCAGGAGGGTCTGGTAGCCCGCCTCGGCGAATGACAAGGCCAGGTTGGAGCAGACCAGCGACTTGCCGTCGCCGGGGCCGGGGCTCGAGATGGTGAGAAGTACCGGACCGGCCGCGCCGTACGAGTGCACCAGGTTGAGGCGGATGGTGCGGAACGCCTCGACCACGTGCGACGCCTCCTCGAGATCTTCCTTGCCGCTCTTCAGGTTCTTGATCGCGGGGATCGCCCCGAAGATGCTCAGCCCCAGCTCGTTGGTGACCTGCTCGGGGTAGCGGAACCGCTTATCCAGCATGTCGAGCAGAATCGCGAGCGCGAGCGCCAGGCCGGTGCTGGCCATGAACGCCATGAGGATGAGCCGCGGCGCGCTGTTGCTGGTCGGCTTGTCGGGCATGACGGCCGGGTCGAGAATCCGCACGTCCGGAATCGCGCTCGCCTCGGCGAGCTTGGCGCGCTCGTAGCTCGCCTGGAGGTCGCCGTGGATGCGGGCGATCGCTTCGACGTCCCGGGTCAGCCGCGCCTCGGTGATCGTGCGCGAAGGGATCGACCGGAGCTCCCTCGTCCCTTCCGCGGTCCGGCGACCGAGCTCGCCTTCCTTCGCCCTAATGGCAGCGACGAGCTGATTCGTGTAGGCCGGAATCGTCTGATCCCGGATCATGCGCACCTGCCCCTTGGCGTCCTGCACCAGCTTATGCTCATCGGTGTACTTGTACTGCAGTGCGCGCACCGAGGCCTCGGCGGCCGACAGCTCCTGAAGCGCCTTTTGGAGATCCGGTGCGGTTCGCACCGAAGGAATCGTCAGATAGGCGTCAACGACGAGATCGCCGCCCTGCGCGCGCTTGAGCACGGTCTCGAGCGCTTCGCGGTCGTGCTGGAGCTCGTCGAGTATGAGCTTCTGCTCGAAGAACTTGCCGACCACGGTCGAGGTGCCCTGGGGGCCAACCGAGATCGCGGTGCCCTCACCCGGCTTGATGATGTATCGCGTCCGGAACCCCTCGAGCTCGCCCTCGGCGTCCCGCAGCTGCTTGCTCACCGTGTCGAGCTGCTGGGCGAGAATCCGGGACAGCTCGGACAACTTCCGCTTCTTGAGCTGGGCCGCCACGTCCACGTACTGGTTGACCAGCGTGTTCATGGTGCCGGTGAGCCGCGCCGGATTGCTCCCGGTGAGAAACAGCCGCAGGAAGTTGCCGTCATCCTGCATCAACGCGACCAGCTGCGAGCGAAGCTGGGCGGACGCATCGCGGGGGCTGGTCACGCCGAACTGGACCTTGCGGCCGCTCGTCTTCGTGAGCTGCTCGGCGGCGGGCGTCCAGTCGAAGCCCAGCCGGGCGCCGACCGGCTGTCCCACCGGGCCCGCCTGCACCAGGAGCCCCTCCGCCGACTTGAGGCTGAACGTGCGCCCCTTGGTGTCGGTCTGGATGACGTACTGCCCCGGCCGGAACCGCTCCATCAAGCGGAAATCGGAGAACAGCACGGAGTCCTTCGCGTCACCAAAGCTGAGAAACAGCTTCTCCTTGGCCACGACGGAGTCGAGCACGGTGAACGTGGTGAGGAGCTCGACCCAGTTGGCGCCTTCCACCACGCCCTCGGCGCGCACCGGACCGCCGCGTTGGGGAGGACTCTCGATCCAGATGGTGGCCTGAACGCTGTATTCGGGCTGCAAAAACCGGGTCGCGAGGACACCGAGCCCGGTGCCCGCCATGATGACGAGCAGGATGAGCCACTTGTAACGCTTCAGTGCCGAGACGTACCGGCGCCAGGGAATCCCGCCCTCACCGGCGACCGGCGGCTGGAGCATGGCGTAATCGATCTCCATGGCCGGCGTGACCGCAGGGGGCGCGGAGGCGGCGGCCTGCAGGGCCGCGTGATTCTGGTCGCCGGGAGGTAGCTGATTACCGGACATGGTCAAACGGTGTCTCCTCAGCAAACGGGAGGTGGCGAAGCGCCGAGATGCCGGCTGTACGCCGCCTCGCCATGCAAAGTAAGGACCGCAGTGGTCCCGGCAAGCCGAAGGTGGCCGGCCATCCGCGCTTCCGAACGATATGCGGCCCGCTCGGGGTGTCGGTGACGGGCGACCCCCCATGTTGCACGGAGCTTGCAAGGTGTGGCTTGCGGTCTGCATGAACCTGTTGCAATGATCACACGCTACTGCTTGACACGTGCGGCACCGTGTTGTATCCAAGTGACGATCTGACAAGCAGGACGGGGTCGGCGCCACGGGTGGAACGTGGCCTGCTCTCTACGCTGGGGACCGACCATCACCGACCCGTCCGGATTGGGCTGCCCCTCAGGCAGCCCCGAGACCGTGCGGCGCACCGCGAGGAGAGTCTGAATGGGTAGCAGCCTGGCACAGACGCCCCCAGCCGCCGGCACACCCGCGGGCGGCGCGCCGACGCCCGACGGCCCCCGCGACCCGCTGTCCATCCCGCCCGACGTCAAGGCCAGCATCCGGGTGCTGGTGGTGGACGACGAGCGCACGCTCCGGGAAAGCTGCGCGAGCGTGCTCCAGATGGACGGCTTCAACGTCACGCTGATCGGGCGGGGCGAAGAGGCGCTCGACACCGTCAAGCGCCGCAAATTCGACATCATCCTGGTGGACCTCTACATGTCGCAGGTGTCGGGGCTCGACATCCTGCGCACGACGCTGGAGACCCACAAGGATACGATTGTCGTGGTCATGACCGGCAATCCGAGCGTTACGAGCAGCATCGAGGCGCTCCGGGCCGGGGCGTGGGACTACCTCCCCAAGCCGTTTTCGGCGACGCACCTCCAGGTACTGATCGGGCGGGCCTCGCATGCGGTGATGGTGTCGCGCGAGGCGCAGGACCTCCGTCTGCAGCTCATGAAGCAGAACGGCCACAGCGAGAGCGTGGCCCTGATCGGCATCTCGCCGCTGTTCCGGAAGGCCGTGGAGCTGGCGCGCAAGGTGGCCGCGACCGATGCGTCGGTCTTCCTCAGCGGCGAGAGCGGCACCGGCAAGGAGATGATCGCGCAGTTCATCCACCAGTACAGCCGGCGAGCGCACAAGACGGTGGTGCCGATCAACTGCGCCGCGCTGCCCGAGGGGCTGCTCGAGAGCGAGCTGTTCGGGCACCGGAAGGGCGCCTTCACGGGCGCCGACCGCGACAAGCCCGGTCTGCTCGAGACGGCGCACGGCGGGACGCTGTTCCTCGACGAGCTGACCGAGATGTCCATGCCGCTCCAGGCCAAGCTGCTCCGCGTCATCCAGGACGGCGTCGTGCGGCGGGTGGGCAGCGAGCAGGTGGACGCGGTGGTCGACGTGCGCTTCATTTCCGCGACGAACCGGGACCCGCAGGAAGCGGTGGACGCGGGCGTGCTGCGCGGCGACCTGTTCTACCGGCTTCGCGTGGTGCCGATCAAGCTCCCGCCGCTCCGCAAGCGGCAAGAGGACATCCCGCTCCTCGCCAACCATTTCCTGACCCATTACTGGAACCGCCACCGCGGCATGGCCGACCGGCTGCCGCGGCTCAACGAGGCGAGCATCGCGTTCCTGCGGTCGCGTCCGTGGCGCGGGAACGTGCGCGAGCTCCAGAACGTCATCGAGCACGTCGCCGTGCTGGCGGAGCCGGACCAGCTGATCCAGCCGAACGAGATCCCGCTGTATGAGGAGAACACCGAATGGCCTACCGAGGCGGCAGTGGCCCCGGGGGTCATGGACGAGGCGTATCACAGCGCCAAGGACCGGGTCGTGGCGCAATTCGAGCGCGAGTACCTTACCCGCCTCGTCGGCCGCGCCGGCGGCAACATGTCGAAGGCCGCGCGCCTTGCCAGCATCGACCGCACGACGCTGTACCGGTTGATGGACAAGCACAACTTCCATCGGGACGATAGCACGGGGAATCTCGAGTGAATCCGGAAACGGCGCTTCCCGCGAGCGGGGAACGCAAGCGCTCGTCGGGCCCGACGTTCACTCCGACGCGCGTGTGGGATCCCGATGGGCCGTCGGGCGGCGGGGTCTCCGCCGCGTCCTGGGACGCGCTCCGCGAGGCCGTGCTCGGCGTCCAGGCGCGATGGGAGAGCGTCGTCGAGCACGCGTCGTCACCGGACGAAGTGGCGGTGCACGTGGCGGGTCTCTGCACCGCCATCCGCGCCGCGGCGGTCGGCCAGGAGCCGGACCTCGGCCTGGTGCCGCGCAGCGCGCTGTCGCGCCGGCTGGTGGCGGTGATTCGCGGCGCGCTGCTCGAGCGTCTCAACGCGCTCGATCCGCCGCCGCCGCCGCCGGAGCTCCTCCGACTCCTCGGGGCGGTGGAACAGGTGAGCCAGCGGCTGGAGGTTGACTGGTCGCAGCGCTTTGCCGACCGGCTGTCGGCGCCCGACGGGCTCGAGCTGGTCGTCGAGGTCGCGCACGACCTTCGCTCGCCCCTGACCTCGATCCTCTTTCTCGCCGAGACGCTGCAGCGCGCCCGAAGCGGTCCGGTGACGCCGGTGCAGGAGCGCCAGCTCGGCCTGATCTACAGTGCCGCGTTCGGGCTCAGCTCGGTGGCGAGCGACGTGATCGAGCTCGCCCGGGGCGGCGACCGCCTGGTAGACCTCGATCCGATTCCGTTCTCCATCACCGACATCCTCGAGTCGGTCCGGGACATCGTGCTGCCGATCGCGGAAGAGAAATCGCTCGAGGTGCGCGTGGCGCGCCCGGAGGCGGATTTCCGGATCGGCCACCCGGTGGCCCTGAGCCGCGTCCTCCTCAACCTCACCACCAACGCGCTCAAGTTCACCGCCGAGGGCCATGTCGAGGTGGCGGCGCAGCAGCTTTCGTCGAGCCGGGTGGAGTTCTCCGTGCGCGACACCGGCCGCGGCATTCCCCCGCAGTCGATGGCGACGCTCTTCGAGCCGTTTCGCCGCCGGCAGAAGCAGGGCGAGTACGCCTTCTCCGGTTCTGGCCTGGGCCTGTCCATCTGCCGCAAGCTCGTCGAAGCGATGGGATCCACGCTCGACGTCGAAACGGCCCCCGACTGGGGAACGCGTTTCGTCTTCGTTCTCGAACTCCCGCTCGCCGGCACGGTACACCCCGCATAAGGTCGCCCAGGGTCGCGAACCCGGACTCCTGACGTACGCACCGGAGGGCCTGAGCGCGCAGGCGGGCCCGGGGCCGCCACTTCCAGCAGTGCTTTTCGCCACATAGATTTGAGCGGCTCTCCGGCAGACCGCGGGACCGCGCAGCGGGGCCGGCATCGCGCCGCCCGCGCGGCCTGACCTGCTTGAGAGGCCGTTTCTGGAGCGATGGCGCATCGTGCGCCGCGCATTCGACTCGCTCCCGAACCTCGCGCTTACCCGCGCGGACGCCGGATGCCGGCGCTGCCGCAGGCGGGTTCCGTGCGGCTCGGGGCCTTACCTGAGTGCTACGTGACCCAACCTCTGAGCCGCCCCGGGCGGCACCTTAGCCATCATCCGCCCCCTCACGCTCCCAACGCCGCGCTGCTGATCGACTTCGACAACGTCACGCTCGGCATCCGCTCCGATCTCGCGAAAGAGCTCAAGCACCTCCTCAACAGCGACATGATCAAGGGGAAGGTGGCGGTGCAGCGGGCGTACGCGGACTGGCGTCGCTATCCGCAGTACATCGTGCCCCTGTCCGAATCATCGATCGATCTGATCTTCGCCCCGGGCGTGGGCTCGACCAAGAAGAACGCGACCGACATCCGCCTCGCCATCGACGCCATCGAGCTGGTGTTCACCCGACCCGAGATCGGGACGTTCATCCTGCTCTCGGGCGACAGCGACTTCTCGATGCTCGTCATCAAGCTGAAGGAGTACGGGAAGTACGTCATCGGCGTCGGGATCCGCGAGTCGGCGAGCGACATGCTGATCCAGAACTGCGACGAGTACTTCTCGTACAGCGATCTCGCCGGCCTCACGAAGGAAGTGGACGTGCCGTCCGCGCAGCGCGACCCCTGGGAGCTCGCGCGCGAGGCGGTCGCGCAGATGGCGCGGAACGGCGACGTCATGCGGTCCGACCGGCTCAAGCAGGTGATGCAGCAGCTCGATCCCAACTTCGACGAGCGGAACGCGGGGCCTCGCTTCAGCCGCTTCAGCAAGTTCGTGGTCGAAGCCGGGCAGCGCGGCGTGCTGCAGGTGACCAAGCTCGAGAACGGCCAGTACGAGGTCGCCCCAGCGGGCGCCCTCGCCCCAGCGGCCATGGCCTCGCCACCAGCCACGCCCGAGCCGGGCGAGGCGGCCGAAGGCGGCGTTCGGCGCGGTCGGGGGCGGCGAGGTGGCCGTGGACGGGATCGAGATCGTGACCGCGACCGGGAGCGTCCGGCCGCCCCGGCCCAGTCAGCGGGAGCCGCTCGCGCCCCCGACGCGCGCCGGGATGGACACCTCTCGCTCGCCCGGGCCTTCCAGCTGATGCACGACGCGCTCGGGCAGCTCAACGGCCCGGTGCCGCACGAGGCGCTCCGGCTCCGCATGGTGGCGCTGCACGGCCGCGAGGATGCGCTGCTCGGCCTGCCTCGTTTCCTGCGCCTGCTTCGGCAGGCGAACGACGCCGAGATCGCCGACGTGCGGCAGGTGAGCGAGGGCGAATACGAGGTGGCGCCGCACCGGCTCGAGGCCGCGCAGTCCGCCTCGCGGTCGCAACCGCCCTCTCCCAGGGAGCCCGTGGTCGCTGCGCCACCGGCCGATGCCGCCCCGGTCGAGCTCGAGGTTGACGGGCGGAACGGGCAGCGCTTTGGCGTCCGGTTCCGCCGGGGCTCCCGCCGTGGGGTCCGCATGGCCGACGTGCCGCTGATCGGGGTCGTGCACGTGGACGCCCCGGAACCGGTGGTCGACGTCGTCGAGCCGGCCGGTGAGCCCGCGGAGACGACACCAGCGGGCCGCGGACGCGCCCGTAGCGGCCGCAAGCGGGCCAGCAGCCCCAAAGGGGAAACCGCGAAGGCGGCGGCGGCGGCCAAGGCGGAGCCTAAGGCCGAGCCGGTCCTCGCCGAAGCGGCGGAGGCGGGAGAGGCGTCTGCCGCGGCGCCTCGCCGCCGGGCGCGACCTCCCGCGCGGCGGAAGGCGGAATGAACCGGATCCGACGGGCAGCCACGCTGCCCGTTCGCATATTCGACCGTCCGGCGGAGGTCGTCGCCCGGGAGCTGCTCGGGGCGATCGTGATCTCACGGGTGGACGGCCTGCTCACCGCCGGCCGGATCGTGGAGACGGAGGCATACCTGGGCTTCGACGACCCGGCGTCGCACGGCTACCGGCACCGGCGCAACGAGCGAAACTCGGCGCTCTTCGGCGCACCGGGCACCTGGTACGTCTACCTGAGCTACGGGGTGCACTGGTGCGCGAACCTGGTGTGCGAGGAGGAGGGGCGGGCGAGTGCGGTGCTGCTCCGCGCGGTGGAGCCGCTCCGGGGGCTCGAGATCATGGCGGCCCGGCGCGGCACCACGGACTCGGGGCTGCTCTGCTCCGGGCCCGGGAAGCTGTGTCAGGCCCTGGGCATCACCCGCGAGCTCGACGGGCTGACGATTCTGAACTCCCCGGTAACCGTCGTGTCCGGCCCCGCGATCGCGGAACCGGACACGGAGGCGACCCCCAGAATCGGGATCACGAAGGCGGCTGACTGGCCCTTGCGCTACGCCGTAGCTGGTTCGCCCTGGACGTCGCGCGCGCGGGTCAGTTCCCCTGGGCGTAGCCTCGGGGCACGTCCTTCGAGCTCCCCAGTCCGATCCGCATCCCGCCGGTGAAGGTGTGGGTGGCGCCGGAGATGAGCCGGCCCGAAGAGCCGCTCTCGAGCGTCCTGTTCCCGGGGGATGAGGTGAGTTGGTACTGGCCGAAGGCGACGAAGCGGCCGACCTTGAACTGGAGGCCGCCGACGAGCGTGGCGAAGCCGCTGGTGCCGAGCTGCGCGGCGTCATCGTCGGCCGCCGCTTTCGCCGCGGGCGACGCGAACGTGCCGACGGCCTGGGGGTTCACGGCGTGTAGAATCCCGGCGCCGACGCCGAGGTAGGGCTGGGCGGCCGACCGGATGGGGAACGCCATGAGCACGGCCGAGTACTTCCGCAGGTCGTTGAAGGTGACGTCCTGAATGGTACCGGTGCCGTCGAAGTAGGCGCTGACCTCGTTGTCGGCGATCCCCTCTTCCACCGAGAGCCACAGGCCGGTGCGGCGCGCCGTAATCAGCGTATGGCCGCCGGCCGTGAACATCCCTCCTCGCGACTGTGCTGGCGTCCGGAACACGAGCACGCCGGCCTGCCCTCCCATGTACCACTGGAAGTCGCCCTGGACCGGGGCCTGGGCCTCGAGTGCGCTCGCGCCGAGCGTAAGGGTCAGCGCCACGACGGCGAGACCGCGGGACACGTTCATTGTGCTTTCCTCCGTGGCGTTCAGGGTGCCTTCCGTCAAACTGCCGTGAGCTGCTGCAACCCGCCGGGGTTCCGGGAGATCCGGAGCGGTCATGTAAGTCGTTGAAACGATAGCGGTTGCTTTTTGAGGCGCCGCAGGAGCGCCAAGGTTTGCACGCGTCGAATTGCAAGTCGGAGGCCAGCAAAAGGCGGTACGGGCGGTAGAGACGGTAAGGGCGGTAGAGTCTGGCGGGAAAGCAGAAGGGCCGCAGGGCGCATGCGCCGTGCGGCCTTCCGTACCCGACCAGCCAAACCTTACCGCCCTTACCGCCTCTACCGCCCTTACCGCCTACCTAGCAGT
>JBOHSN010000039.1:0-32502 GCA_050733215.1 Gemmatimonadales bacterium | reverse complement strand
GCACCGCGTCGGGCAGGTCGCCCGGCAGCGTCTCGCTCAGCGTGCGAAGCGGCTCGGGCCACGCCCCCTCGACGGTGCCGAGGTCGAGGCCCTGCGCGACGGCGTAGAGCAGCTCGACCGCGAGCAACGGCAGGCCCGCCGAGTCGCTCGCGAGCCGCCGGACGAGCCGCTCCGCCGCGGCGCCGTCGTACGAGGGCAGCGCCCATCGTACGAGCGAGCCGAGCGCCTCGGCAGGCAACGGCCCCAGCGGCACCACGGCCCCATCGACGTCGCGTCCGAGCCGGGCGCGAAGCTCCTCGAGCGGCGCGGAGGAGGAGCGCGGCGGGACGGAGAGCAGCACCACGAGCGGAGCGGCCGCGAGGTCGCGGAGCCCGCGGCCGAGGGCGAGCATCGATGCGTCGTCGAGGTGGTGCGCGTCGTCCACCGAGAGCACCACCGGCTGCTCCTCGCAGCATGCCCGGAGGATCTCGACGAATGAGGCCACCGGCGCGCCGGGCTCGGTATCGCGAGCCGCCGGGAACCGGTCCGCCCACTCGGCGATGTCACGCGCGAAGGTGGCCAGCGCCGACCCACTCGCGGCGGCGACTCCCCGCCCATCGAGCAGGCCGCCACGGGCCAGCGCCATCAACCCTCCGTGCGGCTCGGATCGATCCGCCGGTACCGCGCGCACGCCGGCCACGAGGGCGCCGTCGAGTCGTGCCCGCGACGCGACCTCGTCCACGAGGCGCGACTTTCCCGTGCCCGCCTCGCCTTCGACGATCGCGAGCAGCGCGCGAGACGCGCCGGCGGATGCATGGAGCAGGTCCACCAGCCGGATGAGCTCGGCACTCCGGCCGACGAGGGGGGCGCGCCGCGCAGTCTCGGTCTCGCCCGCCGCCGCCCGGCCGGCCGGCTGGCCACGCTCCTGCCTGATCCGCTCGGCGCAACGCTCGGTCTCGGCTTCGGGTGCCGAGCCGGTCAGGTTCCGGAGTTGTTCGGTGAAGGCCGCATAGCGCGCCAGCGCGGTGCCCCGATCACCCGACAGCGCTCGCGAGCGCATCACTGCCCGCACCGCGCGATCCGACCCCGGATCCAGCGCCAGCGCGCGCTCGGCGGGCTCCACCGCTTCGCGCACCCGGCCGCCGCGCTCCAGCTCGTCCGCCCAGGCCAGCAAGGCATCGAGCGATCGGCCGCGCCAGTGCGAGCGCTGGCCGCCCAGCCAGTCTTCGAATGCGGAGGCATCCGGAAGCGCGAAGCCTTCCATGAACTCGCCGCCGGCGAGTGCGCCCGCGCCGCTCCAGTCGCGCAGGCCCGCGCGGGTCTCGAGCTCCTCCACGTCGAGCCAGGGATTGCCGGGCGCGAGTCGAATCTGGCCGGCCGACGTATCGATCGCCGCGCCGCCGAGCCCCCGGCGCAGAACGCGCAGGGCTTCGTTCAGCGAGTGACGCGCCGCCCGCTCGTCCTTCTCCGGCCACAGAAGCCCGACCAGATGCTCGCGCGTTCTCGTGCGTCGGGGGGAGCGGGCGAGATAGATCAGCAGCGCGAGGTGCTTGCGCCAGAGGAGCTCGGGTGGCGGCGCCTGCCCGTCCACATCGATGCTGACCGGACCCAGCGTGCGGCAGCGGATCATGCGCAGCGCTTCGCGAGTGCCCGGGCCCGCCGCCGGAGCTCGGCATAGCCGGGCTCGGCGTCCGCCCACAGGGCGCCCACGCGAACCGCCAACGCGCAGGAGATGTCCATGCGGCCGGCGGCGGCGGCAAGCTCGGCTCGGCGGAGCCGTGCCAGCGCTCCGGCGACCACATCCACTTCGCCCGCCTGCGCCTCGCGCTGGGGCCACCCGTGCGTGTCCCAGGCCTCGACGAAGTGGAGCGTCCGGTCGGCGCCGGTCACGTCACCCGATCGGCGCTGCCAGTCGGCCCGGTGGAGGTACAGGACCGCGCGCGCGAATGGGTCGCCGCCAAGACCGCCCGGGTCGTAACGGCGAAGCGGTTCGGTGAGGGCGAGGGCCGAATCGGGCGCCCCGCGGGCCGCGGCGCTGAATGCGTCCGCGAAGGGCAGGAGCGCCGCCGCGCGCGGATGCGACCCGATTCGTATCGCGAGGACGGCGGTCCAGCCGCGGGCGGCGGCGGTGTCGCCGCGCTGGCAGGCATCGGCGGCGAGCGCCCATGCCGCCCGCGCCGCGAACGGCTCAGCGGCCTGGGCGAGCCGCGCGCGGGCTCGATCCGCCTCCTCGGCGGGGACTCCCGGGAGACCGATGACCGGTGAAAGCACCCGCCATTCGAGTGCCTGGAACGCAGCTTCCGCACTTCGCATGAGCGTCGCCGCGCTGTCCAGCCGCGGCAAGGCGTGCGCCGGCCGGCCCAGCAACATGAGCGCGAGGCCCTGCGCCTGCACACCGGACGCGCGCACCCGGACGTCGGCGGCTTTACGCTCGAGAATCGATCCGAGCGCGATCTGTGTCTCAGGGAGATCGAAGAAGCTCGCCAGCCGGGTAAATCGGTAGAGTCCAGCGACGAGCTCCGCGTCGGCTTTCCACTCGAGCGACAGACGCTCGATTCGGCCGCGCAGCGGACGGAACCGCTCGTCGTAGGCGAAGCGGAGGAGATCGGCGCGCATCCGGGCCTCCGCATCCGCACCCGCGCCGGGTGACAGCCGGGCGAGGTGCTGCTCGGTCGCCGTCCTGTGCCCGAGGCGGATGTGGCCGAGCGCGGCATGTACTCGCGCGGTGGAGAACGTCTCTCGCAGAGCGGTGGCCTCCAGCACGGCGATTCCGCTGTCGAGGGGAAGCCCGACGAGCGGCCCCCGGTGGTACAGCTCGTTGCCCAACAGGAGCGTCGCGTCCGCGCTCAGCGGAAACAGCCGTGCGGCATCGGCGAAGATCGCGATCCGACGCTCGAGGTCCGGCTCGAGCTCGGCCTCGGTGAGGAGCCGCTGGAGCGGTGGAAGATCATCGCGCTGGGTCTCGTAGAGACGCCGCAGGATCAGGATGTGAGAGGAGTCGCGCTCCCACTTCCGGATCAGCGCCAGGCTCCACGCGGCCTGCGCGAACCGCGGGTCGAGCTCCAGCGCGCGCTTGAAGGCTATCTCCGCATCGCCCCAGGCATCCCGGCGGAACGCGTCCTGCCCGGCTTGCAGCGCCTCGTGCGCGGGCACGTTCCTGCTGGTCTTCCGGGCGTAATGGCGGAACTCGTCTACGTACTGCGGGAACGTGCGGCGCACGATCGAATCGGCGATGGCGCGACCCCACGCGAGCAGATCCGCGCGGGATCCTGGCACCTCGACGAGGTGCTCGAGCCGCTCGCCTTCGCGCACCGTCAGCTGGAGCACGGTGTCGCCGGCCCGCACCAGCACGTCGCCCTCCGCGCGGAGCCGCGCCGCCGGCGTCCCCCCGGGTCGCACGCCGCTCCGGACGGTGGCGGCGCTGTCCTCCCACGCGAAGTCCCAGCGGCGGAACCACTCGAGCTGCGTGGCGACATGCCTGGCGAGCTGCCGGCCCACCGCACCGTCTCCCCCGTCGGCGAACGGCACGACGCCGAGCGTGGCGCGCACAATCGGCGGATCCCCCTCATCGTCCGTCGTACCACCGAGGCCCCACCTGATCAGGATCGCCAGGAGAATCGCCCCGATGATCGCGCCCGACACCAGGACCGCGCGCCGCGGCCGATCATCGAGCGCCGCGCGGAATTCGGCGGCAGTCCGCCACCGCTCGGCCGGGCGGAGCGCGAGGGCCCGCCGCAGCGGCTGCGCCAGCCACCGCGGGACACCGGACCAGTCGCCCTTCTCGGGAGGGGTGAGCTGCGACCAGACGCGCCCGGTGCACGCCTCGTACAGCACCATGCTCGCGGCGTACAGGTCACTCTGCGGCGTGACGAGCTCTCCGGTGAGCTGCTCGGGAGGCATGTAGCGCCGCGTGCCGATGAGCTGGCCGGTCTCGGTGAGCGTCGTGTCGCCCTTCTCGGAGTGGGCGATCCCGAAGTCGGCCAGGAGCGTCCGGTCGCCGATCAGGAAGATGTTCGCGGGCTTCACGTCCCGGTGCACGATCTCCAGGCGGTGAACGGCACCCAACGCGTCGAGCAGCGCCCGGCCGAGCGCGCGCACGGTGCGGGGCGGCAGCGGGCCCGCCTCGAGGCGAGTCTTGAGCGTCTCGCCCTCGACGTACTCCATCACATAGTAGGAGAACCCGGCGGTGTCGTCCGCGAGATAGACCCGGACAATGTTGGAATGATGGAGACGTGCCAGAAGGCGGGCCTCACGCGAGAACCGCTCGACCGCCACGGCGGTGGCCAATTCCGGACGAAGCACCTTGATCGCCACCATCCGGTCGAGCCGCGTGTCGCATGCGAGGAAGACGACGCCCATGCCCCCCGTGCCGAGCTCCCGCTCGACGAGGTAGTGAGGGGCCAGTGCGTCGTGCACCCGCTCCAGCAAGGAGGCCATGGGGACCCTCGATATTGCGTCCCGCCGGGCGGCAAGGCAACCGTGGGCCGCCTATCTTGCCGGCATGGCCCGAAAGCGCGCCGCCGCTGCGGAAGGCTCGCTGTTCGCAGGAACCGGGAGCGCCGAGCCGCTCGCGGCCCGCATGCGGCCGCGCACCCTCGACGAGTTCGTCGGGCAGGCGCACCTGCTCGGCCCCGGGCGGTCCCTTCGGCTGCTGGTGGAGCGAGGCGTGCCTGGTTCGCTGGTTTTCTGGGGACCCCCGGGCAGCGGCAAAACCACACTGGCCCACCTGATCGCGGGTGCCGCCGGGCGGGTCGTCGTCCCGTTCAGCGCGGTCAGTGAAGGCGTCCCCCGGATCCGGGAAATCCTCCTTGCGGCGCGCGAGCGGCTCGCGGCCGGGGGGCCGCAGACCGTTCTCTTGGTGGACGAGATCCATCGCCTCAACAAGGCGCAGCAGGACAGTCTGCTGCCGCCCACGGAGGACGGTACCTTCACGCTGATCGGCGCCACGACCGAGAATCCCAGCTTCGAGGTGAACGGAGCGCTGCTGTCCCGCACCCGGGTGTTCGTACTGGAGCCCCTGGCGGCGGACGACCTGCTCGTGCTCCTCCGCCGCGCGCTCACGGACGCCGAACGGGGGCTTGCCGCGCTCGAGCTGGCGGTGGACGAGGACGCGCTCGCCGCTATCGCCGCCGAGGCCGACGGCGACGCGCGCCGCGCGCTCAATGTGCTCGAGGCGGCGGCCGGACAGGTGGGACTTCGGGGACGGGTCACGACGGAAGTCGGGCACGACGCGATGCAGCGCCGCTTTGCCCGCTACGACAAGGCGGGCGAAGAGCATTACAACTTGCTCTCCGCCTATCACAAGTCGCTGCGCGGCAGCGACCCCGACGGCGCGCTCTACTGGATGGCGCGCATGCTCGACGGCGGGGAAGACCCGATGACCATCTTCCGCCGCGCCATCGCCATGGCAGCGGAGGACGTCGGCCTGGCGGATCCGAACGCGCTCGTGGTGGCGGTGGCGGCGCGCGACGCCTTCCACATGCTGGGCCCGCCCGAGGGGTACCTGCCGCTGGCCGAGCTGACGATCTACCTCGCCACCGCGCCCAAGTCGAACAGCGCCAAGGCCGCGCTCGATGCGGCGCTGAGCGCCGCGCGGGAGACTCCAGCCGCCCCGGTCCCGCTTCATCTTCGGAACGCCCCGACGGGACTGATGAAGGAGCTGGGCTATGGGGCGGGATACAAGTACGCGCACGACGCTCCGGCACACTATCTCGCGCAGGAGTATCTCCCAGAGGCCCTGCGTGAGACCGCGCTCTACCAGCCGGGCGGCATGGGATTTGAGAGGAGGATCGCCGAGCGACTGGAGTGGTGGGCCCGGCTCCGCCGGGAGGGAGGGTGATCCGGATCGCCCGCCGGATCACCCGGCGGATCTGACGGCGGCTCATCGAAGACATCCGGCTCCGGCTTATATTGCGAGCAACGCGGGAGGCAGGCGATCCGTACCCGAAGCGGCGTGCTGGCACTGATGGCGGCAGGGCTCTCGGTGACCATGCTGCTCGGCGCCTGCGGGCCAGGGATCGGCGGGTCGAACTTCTGGCAGCCGCGGCTCCACCTCGACCGCGTCATCGTGCGCGGCGTCGGGATCAGCGGCGGCAATCTCGATCTCGTGGTGAACGTGGCCAATCCCAGCGGATTCGACCTGCGCGGGACGCGGCTCGAGACCGGGTTCGACGTCGAGGGCTCCCACGTGGGCACCGTCACCTACGATGACGATTATCTCGTGCCCAAGGGCGATTCGACCATCGTGACGCTGCCGCTCCGGTTCGAGTGGAAGGGCGTGGGCAGCGCCTTCCGCTCCGCGCTCCAGTACGGCGACATTCCGTACACCATGAAGGGGCAGGCCACGCTCGACACACCGGTCGGCAAGCAGGTCGTGCCATTCACTCTCAGCGGCCGCGCGCCGCTTACCCGCTCGGGCGGTGCCTTGCCAGCGCTGCCCGGCGCCTCTCCGTGAGGACGGTCTTCTCATCCGAGCACCCATAGACGTCAGCGAGCCGATCGAGCGGGCCGTGCTGGTCGCGGCCCCCCGAAAAGGCTCGCCCGAAGCGCGCTATCTCACCGAGCATCTTGACGAGCTCGCGCAGCTGGTGGACACCGCCGGCGCCGATGTGGTCGGCCGGCTGTCTCAGCACGTGGTGGCGCCCAACCCGGCCACGTTGATCGGCGAGGGCAAGGTAGAGGAGCTCGCCGCGGAAATCGCGAACAGCGGCGCCACACTGGCCATCTTCGACGAAGAGCTCTCTCCGGTGCAGGGCGCGAACCTCGAGCGCGAGCTCAAGGTGCGCGTCATGGACCGGGCCGAAGTCATTCTCGACATCTTCGCGACGCGAGCGCGGAGTCACGAGGCCCGGCTCCAGGTGGAGCTGGCGCAGCTCGAGTATCTGCTTCCCAGGCTCACCCGGATGTGGACGCACCTGTCCCGTATCCGCGGAGGCATCGGCCTGCGAGGGCCGGGCGAGACCCAGCTCGAGACCGACCGCCGGATGATTCGCCGGAAGATCGGCATGCTGAAGGGCAAGCTGAAGGACGTGGAACGGCACCGGGAGAATCTGCGCGCCGCGCGCGACCCGATGCTGACCGCCGCGCTCGTCGGCTATACCAACGCCGGCAAGTCGAGCATTCTCCGCGCGCTCTCCGGCGCCCACGACATCGTCGTCGAGAACCGCCTCTTCGCCACCCTCGACACGCTCACCCGCGAGGTGGACCTGGGCGAAGGGATCCGCGCGCGGATCACCGATACCGTCGGATTCATCCGTAAGCTGCCGCACCATCTGGTGGCGAGCTTCCGCGCCACGCTGGAGGAGGCCCGCACCGCGGAAGTGCTGCTTCACGTCGTGGACGCGAGCCACCCGGACTGGGAGGGGCAGATGGAAGTGGTGGAAGGCGTCCTGGCTGAGCTCGGGCTCGCCGACCGCCCGTTGCTGCCGGTGTTCAACAAGATCGACCGCCTGGCCGACCCGACCAGCCTCGCCGGGCGGGTGCGCCAGTTGTACCCGGACGCGCTCCTGGCCACCACCATGCGCACCGACGGGCTGAGCGGCGTCAAGGGGCGGCTCCGGGAGCTGTATCGGGCGGGGCGGGTGACGGTCGTCGTGCGAGTGCCGGTGGCCGACGGGGCCCGGCTCGCGGCGCTGTACCGCGACGGCGAGGTGCTCGGCGTGACGCCGGCCGGTGAGTTTCAGGAGGTGACGGTTCGCCTCGAGCCCTGGCGCGCAGACAAGCTGCGGGAGCAGGGGACCGCGTTCGCGGTGCCGGCGATGCCGACGCGGGCGACGGGCTAGAAACCCGGTGCGAGGTGAGGGGTGAGAGGTAAGAGGGGATTCCGATCCATCGCGGAGCCCCTCTCACCTCTTACCGCTCACCTCGCACCAGCGTGGATTTACTCCCGCCCGGAGAGCGCCTGCTCCAGCACGAGCCAGCGGTTCATGCCCGCGAACTTCTGGTGCATCTTCGTGATCGGTGCGCCGCCCGCGAGCTCGTCTTCCTCGATCTGCAGATCGGCCAGGGCATCGATCCCGCTGTTCAGGAACTTCCGGAGGCCGCGCTCGAGCGCCATGCCGGCCGTGCGGAAGTTGAACAGGGTCGAGAACTGGAGGGTGAAGCCGAGATCGCCGAGCTGCTGATTGGTGATCAGCTTGCCGGCCTTCTTGGCCTTTCCGAAGTAGAGCGACGGCGAGAGGTTGAAGCCCAGCATCTGATTGGGGTAGTACTTGCGCAGGCCCTCAGCGAACTCCTGGGGCTGATCGAGCTCAGTGTTGTTGAACTCGGGCCAGATCACGTCCACGCCGAGCTCGGCGGCTTCCCAGGCGTCCTCGATTGCCATTTTCACGCCGCCGGACGACTGGCCTGGCAGCGCGCCGTCCACCGAGTCAGTGCGGGCGATAGTCACCACGTCCACGCCGTTGAACTGCGCGGCCGCCTTGATCGCCTTGAGCTTGGCCAGCCAGTCCTTGCGGGGCACCAGCACCTTGTCGCGCTTGGCCTTGCCCACGTTCACGATGTGGCCGCAGGTCCGGTTCGTGGGATCCTGGTTCTCGAGGTGGACGCCCGCCGCGCCGACCCGGATGAGCTCGGTGGCGAGGGTGAACGTCTGGGTCGGGCCGCCGAATCCGGCCTCCATGTCCACGAACGCGGGCGGCGCGTCGAGCAGCTCCGTGCCCTCGGTGTCATACCAGTGGGTGTGCCGGGCGCCCTCGATGCCCTTCCGGAGCTCGAGCACCAGCTCCACCATCTGGTGCGACTGGTAGATGCCGATATCGGGGTACATGCTCTTGGTGGCCGCGAGCTGCCAGCCACTGCCGTAGAGAGCCTTGAAGCCCAGCTTGGTCATGATGGCCGCGGTGAAGGCATCATAGGCGCCCGCCGTGTGGAGATAGCTCCCCTTGGCCTGTGCCTCCTTGAGCAGGCGGCGGAGCTTTACCGCCGGTTCTTCCCGCTCAGGCGGGGCAAAAAGCTTGGCGACCGTTTCAGCAGGGTAGGTCGCGTTCGGAGAGACGGGAGCAGCGGTCGCCATTGATGAGGCCTCCACGGGAGTTGCAGAGACAATACCGCTCGGCGTCCCCGCAGTGAAGCGGCGACGCCGATTGTGAATATTTTCACAATCTAATGCTGCTGACCGGCCGGCGCCAGTCGCGCCCGCTCAACCTGTTTTCGGGTTGAGCCTTACAGCTCGCCACGGTTAGGTTTCCCGGCTGCGCACCCGCAAGTGACAGCGACAGGCCCGGTCCCCAGGAGGACGTGCATTTCCACATCCGACTCGAGCGTCCAATCGCACAACCGCCCGGCAGGCTGGACCGCCCCGCGCGGCACGCGCAAAGGGATCATTCTCGCCGGCGGCTCCGGCACGCGGCTGCATCCCGTCACCCGGGCCGTCAGCAAGCAGCTGCTCCCGGTCTACGACAAGCCGATGGTCTACTACCCGCTTTCCACGTTGATGCTCGGCGGAATGCGGGACGTGCTCCTGATCTCCACACCCCACGACCTCCCGGCGTTCGAGCGGCTGCTTGGCGACGGCTCGCAGTGGGGCATCTCGCTGTCGTACGCCGAGCAGCCGTCGCCGGACGGGCTGGCTCAGGCGTTCATCATTGGCCGCAGGTTCATCGATGCGGGCCCGTCGTGTCTCATTCTGGGTGACAACATCTTCTACGGACACGACGTCCCGGCAAGTCTCCGCCGCGCCGCGTCGGCCCGGAGCGGCGCAACCGTCTTCGCGTATCACGTCAACAACCCGAGCGCCTATGGCGTGGTGGAGTTCGGCCCGGAGGGGCAGGCGCTGTCCATCATCGAAAAGCCGGCGGAGCCCAGGTCCAGCTTCGCAATCACGGGACTCTACTTCTACGACGAGCGGGTGGTGGACGTGGCGCGGGAGATCACGCCGTCGGCCCGCGGCGAGCTCGAGATCACTGACGTGAACAACTGGTACCTCCGTGCCGGCTGTCTCGGCGTCGAGGTGCTGGGGCGGGGCACCGCGTGGCTCGACACGGGCACCCACGAGACCTTGATGCAGGCCGGCATGTTCATCGAAACGATCGAGCAGCGCCAGGGGCTCAAGATCGCGTGCCCCGAGGAGGTCGCCTACCGGATGGGGTTCATCGACGCGGCGCAGGTGGAGCGGCTGGCGGAGCCGCTGAGGAAGAACGCCTACGGCCAGTATCTGCTCCAGTTGCTCCGCGATCCGCAGCCGCGATGAAGGTTCGACCGACCGCCATCCCGGACGTGCTCGTCATCGAGCCGGAGGTGTTCGGCGACGAGCGCGGGTTCTTCGTCGAGACCTGGCATGCCGCCCGCTACGCCGAATCGGGCCTGCGGTTCCAGTTCGTGCAGGACAACCACAGCCGGTCGGCGGGCGGCGTGCTCCGCGGGCTGCACTACCAGCTCGGCCGGCCGCAGGGGAAGCTGGTGGGGGTGGTGAGGGGCGAGGTGTTCGACGTGGCGGTGGATCTCCGCCGCTCCTCCCCCACGTTCGGCCGATGGGTGGGCGCGACGTTGTCGGCAGCGAGTCATCGGCAGCTCTGGGTGCCACCCGGCTTCGCGCACGGCTTCTACGTGACCAGCGACTCGGCCGATCTCCTGTACAAGTGCACCGACTTCTATTCCCCGGAGCACGAGCGGACCCTGCGCTGGGACGATCCGGCCCTCGCCATCGAGTGGCCGCTCCGTGGCACGCCACCCGTGCTCTCGGCCAAGGACTCTGCGGGGCTCGAGCTCCGCGACGCGCCGACCTTCGCGTGACCGCGACCGTGCGGCGGAAGGCGATCGTGACCGGCGCGCGGGGCCAGGTGGGTGTCGAACTGGTCCGGAGCGCGCCGGCCGGGTGGGAAGCGCTCGGATTCGGGGCGGCCGAACTGGATGTGACGGACGCGGGTGCGCTTCGGGCGATGTTCGCGCGGGAGCGGCCCGCGCTCGTGATCAATGCCGCTGCGTACACGGCGGTGGACGCCGCGGAGAGGGATGCGCCCGCCGCCGAGGCGATCAACACCCGGGGGGCAGGGCAGGTGGCCGAAGCGGCGGCGGGCGTCGGTGCGCGGGTGCTCCACATCTCGACCGACTTCGTGTTCGACGGCGCGCAGGGAGCGCCCTATCGTCCCGAGGACGAGCCGCGGCCGCTCGGCGTCTACGGCCGCACGAAGCTCGCCGGCGAGCGCGAGGTGCTCGGCCGGGGCGGCCCCGGCGCGCTCGTGATGCGGTCCGCCTGGGTTTACTCGAGTCACGGCGACAACTTCGTGCGCAGAATGCTGGCGCTCATGGAAGCGCGCGACGCGCTCACCGTGGTGGACGATCAGGTGGGGACGCCGACCTGGGCCCGCGGTCTTGCGCGGGCGATCTGGGGAGCGGCCGATCGCCCGGGTCTGGGCGGGATCTTGCACTGGACCGACGCCGGTGTCGCGAGCTGGTACGACTTCGCGGTGGCGATCCGCGAGGAGGCGCTCGCGCTCGGGCTCCTCCAGCGTGCGGTGCCGGTGCGTCCGATCCGCACCGCTGAGTATCCGACCGCCGCCCGCCGCCCCGGGTTCAGCGTGCTCGACAAGAGCGACACCTGGAGCGCACTGGGTGTCGAGCCGGCGCACTGGCGCGCCAACCTTCGACTCATGCTCCGGGAGCTGGCGGGTGCCTAATCTCCTGGTGACCGGTGGCGCGGGCTTCATCGGCGCCAACTTCGTCCAGTTCTGGCTGGACCGGCACCCGGGCGACCGCGTCGTCGTCCTCGATGCCCTGACCTACGCCGGCAATCTCGCCAGTCTCGCGAGCGCCCGCGCCCGTCCCGGCTTCGGGTTCGTGCACGGCGACATCGGGTCACCGGCGCTGGCAGAGCGGCTCTTGCGCACGCACGAGATCACCACCGTGGTGCACTTCGCCGCGGAGTCGCATGTGGACCGGTCCATCCACGGACCCGACGCGTTCGTCGCCACGAACGTCGTGGGCACCCACACGCTGCTCAAGGCGGCGCGCCGGGTCTGGCTCGAGGAGGGGCAGGGCGGCGGCGCCGTACGCTTCCATCACGTCTCCACGGACGAAGTGTTCGGCTCGCTGGGGCCCGACGACCCCCCGTTCTCGGAGACGACGCCGTACGCTCCCAACTCGCCGTACGCCGCGAGCAAGGCGGGCTCCGATCATCTCGTCCGCGCGTACACGCACACCTACGGGCTGCCGGTGACCACGAGCAACTGCTCGAACAATTACGGCCCGTACCAGTTCCCCGAAAAGCTTCTCCCGCTGATGCTGGTGAACGCGCTAGAGGGGCGGGCGCTCCCAGTCTACGGCGATGGGCTCAACGTACGCGACTGGCTGTACGTGGAGGATCACTGCCGTGCCCTCGAGCGGGTGTTGCTCGACGGCGTCGCCGGCGAGACCTACAACGTGGGCGGGCGGAACGAGTGGCGGAACATCGACATCGTGCGGCTGCTCTGCCGCCTGGTGGACGAGACCGTCGGGGGCGACTCGGCGGTGGCCGCGCGGTTCCCGCAGTGTCCGGCTGCGCGCGGCCAGGAGACCGCCACACTGCTGACGTTCGTGAAGGACCGGCCCGGGCACGACCGTCGATACGCGATCGACTCGGCGAAGATCGAGCGCGAGCTCGGCTTTGTGCCGGCCGAGAGTTTTGAGTCGGGAATCCGCAAGACGCTGCACTGGTATCTGGCCAACGAAGCCTGGTGGCGCGGGGTGATGGACGGCAGCTACCGGCAATGGGTGGCGCTTCACTACGAGGGAGTCGCGGCGCCTTGAGCGACGCTGCCGGCTGCTTGTGAATGATTTCACATTGGGTGCCGAGGCCAAGAAACGCCGCCACCCAGGAACGCGCCTGTCTGTCCTTTCGGGGAGGGCTGTCCCCTGCGACGGATGGAATCTATCGGCGGCCATGACGCAAACCATGACATGAGCGCTGCGGGAGCTGCGGGCTCATACGCTTGCTCTCCAGTAACTTAGCCTTGTACTTTCCTGCCGTCGTACGGATTTCAGCACACCGATGGCATAGTCGCTGCCGTGGGTGGCGCGAGGCGAAGTCCGGCGGCTGGGACCGTTGACCGGTGACATCCGGGCAACACCGAGGGTCGCTTGATTGATGCTTGTTCGCATCACCCTAAGTACTTCGGGTGTTACCCCGCCGCCGGCACGACCGCGGTGCCGGCGGTAGTGCAGGCCAACCGATACTCAAACTACGATTGGGCTCACATGACCCCGCGCAACGTGTCCTCCACCGCTGCCATCGCCATCGATTTCCGCCGTCAGGCCGTGCCCAGTATGCCGGCGTTGGGCCCGCTCGGGTTGCGGGTTGCCGTCTATGCCGATGGTGCCGTGCTCCAGGACATGATCAGCGCCTACCGGGGTGGGCTGGTGAGCGGGTTCACGACCAATCCGACGCTCATGGCCAAAGCGGGGCTGACCGACTATGCGGGATTCGGGCGCGAGGTGGTGGCAGCCATTCCTGATCTGCCGATCTCGTTCGAAGTCTTCGCCGACGACTTCCCGAGCATGGCGCAGCAGGCGCGCCGGATCGCCACGTGGGGTCGCAATGTGTTCGTGAAGGTGCCGATCATGAACACCAAGCGGGAATCGGCGCTTCCCCTGGTCCGGCAGCTGTCGTCCGAAGGTATCAAACTCAACGTGACTGCGGTCATGGGGCTCGATCAGGTGCGCGGCATCGTCGCAGCCGTGTCCCCGCGCGTTCCCGCCATCGTGTCTATCTTCGCCGGTCGGATTGCCGACACCGGTCGAGATCCGGTGCCGCACATGAGCGAGGCGGTGAGCCTCTGCCGCGCGCGGCCGGAGCTGCAGGTACTCTGGGCGAGCCCCCGCGAAGTGCTGAACGTCTACCAAGCCGACGAGTGCGGTTGCCACATCATCACCGTGACCCCCGATCTCCTGGGCAAGCTGACGCTCCGCGATAAGGATCTCGATGACTACTCGCGGGACACGGTGCAGATGTTCTACGACGACGCGCGCCAAGCCGGCTTCTCGGTCTGAGCTCCGCCATGCCGGGAACGCCGCAGGTCATCGCCGTTACCGGCGTCGCCGGATTCATTGGTAGCAATCTCGCCGACCGGCTGCTCGCCGAAGGGCACCGGGTGATCGGCATCGACAATCTCGCGTACGGCGTCCGCGAGCAGGTGCCCCAGGGTGTAGAGTTCCACCAGGTGGACATCCGTTCTCCCGAGATCTACCCGCTGCTCACCGGGCTGGACGCGGTGTTCCATCTTGCCGCCAAGAACTGCATCAGCGACTGTCAGCTCGACCCCGTTGAAACCGCCTCGATCAACGTCCTGGGCTCCGTCAACGTCTTCGAGGCGTGCCGGCGCGGCGAGGTCGGCAAGGTGGTATACGCGGAGTCGTCGGCATTGTACGAGGGCACTGCGGCGCTGCCGACGCCGGAATCGGAGCTCGCGCCGGAGAGCTTCTACGCCCGGAGCAAGGCTGCGGAGCGGCATTTCGCGGACGGCTACGAGCGCGTCGGGGGGCTGCGCATGACTGCCTTGCGGTACTTCTGCGTCTACGGCCCCCGCCAGGATTACCGGCGCACGATTCCGCCGGTTATGAGCGCCTTCATGATCAAGCTCGCCCGCGGCGAGCGCCCCACGATTTACGGTACCGGCGAGAAGCGGCGGGACTTCGTGTACGTGGACGACGTGAACGACTTCCACTTGCAGTGCCTGGCCGATTCGCGGACCGACGGCCGCGCGTTCAACCTCGGCAGCGGCGTGAGCTGGTCGGTGCGCGAGATCTTCGAGAAGGTGCGGGACCTGCTCGGCTCGGATGTCGAGCCGATTCACGCAGCGGATCTCCCGGGTGAGGCGTTCGAGACCCGCAGCGACGTGTCCGCCGCCCGCGCGCTCGGGTGGGAGCCGCGGACTTCCCTCGACGAGGGTCTCCGGCGGTCCTACGAGTACATCCAGGAGCACGTCCTGGGTTCGAGCCGGGCGGCAGCCGCGCGGTGACGATCAGCGGGGTGCTGGTCCTCGCGGCCGGCAAGTCGTCGCGCATCGCGGAGGTTGCTGGTGGTGCCCCGAAGCCGCTCCTGCCGATTGCGGGGAAGCCGGTGCTGGGCCGCAACCTCGAGTGGCTTGCGGAGGAGGGAGTCACCAGCGTCTGGATCAACCTGCATCACCGGGCTGACGCGATTCGTGAGGCGATCGGCGACGGCCGCCGGTTCAACGTCGCTGTGCGCTACTCGGAGGAGCCCCAGATCCTGGGCACCGCGGGGGCCTGGAAGCGGCTCGAGCAGCACTGGTCGGGAACGTCGCTCGTGGTGTACGGTGACAACCTGCTGCGGTTCGATCTGACGCGCTTCCAGGCAGCGCACCGTGCGTCGGGGTTGCTCGGTACCCTGGCGCTCTTCGACCCGGCCCGACACCTGAACACCGGGATCGCCGGGGGCCACGTCGAGCTCGACGGACCGCGGGTGCGGCGATTCGTGGAAGGGCCGCGGCCGTCGCAGGGCGGGCCGCACTACGTGAACGCGGGCGTCTACCTCCTCGAGCCACAGATGCGCGCCGCCGTGGGTCCCGGCTTTCAGGATTTTGGGCGAGACGTCTTTCCAGCGCTGGTAGCGACCGGACAGCTGGCCGGCTACGTGCTTGAGCCGGAGGGCTACTGCCTCGGGATCGACACCCCGGCCAGTCTCGCAACGGCGCGGGAGCTCGTCGAACATTCACGCGTCGACTTCACATCATGATCATCACCCGCACTCCTTTCCGCGTCACCCTCGGCGGCGGCGGTACCGACCTGCCCTCGTACTACGAGACGCACGGTGGGTTCATCTTCGCGATGGGCATCGACAAGTACATGTACGTCTCGATCAACCCGCCGGGAGTCGATCGGAAGATCCGGCTGCATTACACCCAGAGCGAGGTCGTGGACCACGTGTCCCAGGTCCGGCATGAGCTCGCCCGCGAGGCACTGCGGTTCCACGGTATCGAGGACCGGATGGAAATCTCCTCGATGGCGGACCTTCCGGCAGGGACGGGTGTCGGGTCGTCGAGCTGCTATCTCGTCGGGCTGCTTGCCGCGCTGCACCAATATCGGCGCGACTACGTGCCGCTCGAACGGCTCGCCGAAGAGGCGTGCCACATCGAGCTGAACGTGTTGCAGAAGCGGATCGGTAAGCAGGACCAGTACATGGCCGCATTCGGGGGGCTCACCGTCCTGAAGATCGCAAAGGACGGAACGGTGGACGTGCGGCCGGTGCGGATGCGGGGTGGCACGCTCTCCACCTTCGTGGCGCAGACGCATATCTATTACACCGGCATGGTACGGGATGCACAGGATGTCCTGTCCATCCAGGACGCCGCAATGCGCGCCGCCACGCCCGGGCGCCGCACGGTCGAGGACTCGCTGAACAGCATCAAGGACCTCGGCTATCGCATCCTCGAGGCGATCGAGTCCGAGAACCTCGACCGCTGGGGGCAGCTGCTGCACGAGCATTGGGAGAACAAGAAGCGGATGTCCGACCGCATCAGCACCTCCTGGGTGGACGAGCTCTACGACGAGGTCCGGTCCCGGTTCGGCGTGCTGGGCGGCAAGCTCATCGGGGCAGGCGGCGGCGGGTTCCTGATGCTCTACTGCGCCAAGGATCCGCTGCGGCTGGAGGACTTCATGCTGTCCCGGCAGCTGCCCCGGCTCTACTACAATCTCGAGGCTGAAGGCACCAAGGTCGTCGCAAACTTCGCCAATCCCCACCTGAGTGCGTATCCGTCGTTCGCCCGGGAGCCGGGCGCTCTCGTTCCCGGCTGAGCCCGGCGCTCCGTCCAGGTCACCTCGGGCGTCACTCGGGCGTCAGTATGGGCCGCCGGCGGCATTGCCCAGTCGCGCGCCCCGGGGCGCCCAGATCGTTGCTGTTGATCTCGAGGCCGCACCCGGCCGCGCCTTCGACGCGGCACCCTTCCAACATTGCACATCGCCTGAGTGGCAGCCGAGAGCCGGAGCCGCCTGCCCTCGGACCTGGTAGCTAGTTGTTGCTTAGGTCGTTGCCGTGATTAAGCTTACCGGCTTGCTTCGAGCGGGTGTCCTCCGATACTATTCCCGGCTTGGCGTTGGGGCCTTTCAAGCACGGGAGCGCACTATCGGAGCGACGGGCAGCGCGGAGCACACGCTCGCGGGACGGACGGTGGTGGTCACCGGTGGGAGCAGTGGTATCGGGCTCGCCTGCGCCGCCGAGGCGGTGAGGCTGGGGGCGCGGACCATCGTGTGCGCCCGCGGCGCCGACGCGCTCGAGGACGCTCGGGCGACGCTCAACCGCGCAGCGCCCGGCCGGGTCAGCGCCCTCACCGCTGATGTCACCGACGCAGGCGACGTCGAGCGGGTGTTCGACGCGGCGGAGCGGGACGGCGGCCAGCTCGCGGTGGTCCACGCGGCCGGTGTGCTCTCGGGCATCGGGGCTGTGGTCGACGCGGATCCGGCCGCATGGCTCGAGACGGTTCGGATCAATTTATTCGGCTCGTTCCTGGTCGCACGCGCCGCATGCCGCCGGCTCATCGCGCGGGGCGAAGGCGGCGCAGTCGTGCTCTTCTCGGGTGGCGGCGCGACCGGTCCGTTTCCGAACTACACCGCGTACGGGTGCGGCAAGGCCGGCGTCGTGCGGCTCGTCGAAACACTCGCCCAGGAGGTGGGGCCGCACGGGATCCGGGTCAACTGCGTGGCGCCGGGGTTCGTCGCCACCCGGATTCACGAGGCGACGCTTCGGGCGGGAGCTGCCGCGGCAGGCGCCGCCTATCTCGAGCGCACCCGGAGCGAGCTCCAGGAAGGTGGCGTCCCGGCGGAGCGGGCGGCGCGTGCGGTCGCGTTCCTTCTTTCGCCCGCATCTGAGGGCATCAGCGGGCGCCTCCTGGCTGCGGTGCACGACGACTGGGGTCGCTGGCCGGAGCACCTCGCGGAGCTGGACGGTTCCGACCTCTTTACGTTGCGGCGGATCGTGCCACGCGACCGGGGGATGAGTTGGCAGTAGCCGGCCGGCTTGGCACTGTGGTCGTTGGGTGCGGTCTGATCGGGCGGCGCCGCGCGGTCGAGGCCGCCGCGGCCCCGACGACGCGCGTTGTCGCGGTGGTGGACAGCGATGCCGCGGCCGCGGCGGAAGCCGCCGCGATGGTCGGCGCCGTCTCTGAGAGCGACTGGAGGCGCGCGGTCGAGCGCCCCGATGTCGATCTGGTGTGTGTGGCCACCCCGAATGGGTTGATCGCCGAGATCGCGGAAGCGGCACTCGCCGCGGGCAAGCACGTGCTGGTCGAGAAGCCGATGGGGCGGAACCTCGGTGAGGCCGAGCGGATCCGCGCCGCGGCGCGGACGGCCGCGCGCCGGCTCAAGGTCGGATTCAACCACCGCTATCATCCGGCAATCGCCGAGGCTAAGCGGCGGCTCGACGCCGGCGAGATCGGCGACGTCATCAACCTGCGTTGTCGCTACGGGCACGGCGGGCGGCCCGGGTACGAGAAGGAATGGCGCGGGTCCCGCGAACTGGCCGGTGGTGGCGAGCTGACGGATCAGGGGGTCCATGTAGTGGATCTCATCCACTGGTTCGCCGGCGTCCCCGCCTCCGCCTTTGCGCTGCTCCAGACGGCCGTGTGGCCCCTCGGCGAGCTCGAGGACAATGGTTTTGGGCTGTTCCGGTACGCGGGTGGCGGCATTGCGGCGTTTCACACGAGCTGGACGCAGTGGAAGAACCTCTTCTCGTTCGAGGTGTTCGGCACCCGGGGGGCGGTCATCATGGAGGGGCTCGGCCGGAGCTATGGTCCCGAGACCCTGACGGTTCACGTGCGCCGGCCGGAAGGCGGAGCGCCTCTCAGCACGCATGAGGTGTTCGAGGGCGAGGACGTCTCGTGGCGGCGGGAATGGACCGATTTCGTGTCCGCGGTCACGCAGGGCTCGTCCATGCTCGGGAGTCCGGAGGACGGCGTGATCGCCATGGCCATGCTGGACGCCCTGTATCGTTCGGCCCGGAGCGGAGTTCCGGAAGCGGTTCGGTGCGCGTGACCGGGTCGCGGCCGGGGGTGTTCCTGGATCGGGATGGTATCCTGAACGAGCTGGTGCGCCGCGATGGCGCCGCCGTATCTCCCCGCGACCCTCGCGACTTTAAACTTCGGGTGGGAGCCGCTGCGGCGGTGCGCGACTTGCGAGCGGCGGGGCTCCCGGTGCTGGTGGCGACCAACCAGCCGGACATCGCGCGTGGCCTCATTTCGCGGGCGGCGCTCGACGCGATGACTGGAATGCTCCGCGCCGCGGTGCCAGTGGACGACGTGGCGGTGTGCCCTCACGACGATGCCGACCGCTGCGAGTGCCGGAAGCCCAAGCCGGGGTTGCTGATCGCGCTGGCCTCGCGGTGGGACGTGGACCTGCCGCGCTCGTACATGGTCGGGGACAGCTGGCGCGACGTGGGCGCAGGCCGGGCGGCGGGCTGCCGGACCGTCCTCGTCGGCGACGAGCCCGGCGACGTCAAGCCCGATCTGGCCGTGGCGGACCTGCGGGCCGCGGTGACGGCGATCCTAACATCGATGGACCTTTCAACGATTCACGCGGAGCCACGATGAGCTTTGCCCGGCAGTTCCTCGACCAGACCCGGGAGATCGCCTCCCGGCTCGACCTCGACACCGTCGAGCGGATGGCGGAGCTGCTCGCCGCCATCCGCGAGCGGGGCGGCCGACTCTTCTTCCTGGGCGTGGGCGGCGGCGCCGGGCACGCGGGCCACGCGGTCAACGACTTCCGCAAGATCGGCGGCCTCGAGTGCTATGCACCGACCGATAACGTTTCCGAGCTGACCGCGCGCATCAACGACGACGGCTGGGAGGGGTGCTTCCGCGAGTGGCTGCGGGGGAGCCGTCTGGGTGCGAAGGACGGGATCTTCGTCTTTTCGGTCGGAGGTGGCAATCAGGAGAAGGGGGTCAGCACCAACATCGTCAATGCGGTGGACCTCGCCCGCAGCGTCGGCGCGGCGGTGCTGGGCGTCGTGGGTCGGGACGGCGGACACACCGCCCGCCATGGCGATGCCGTGCTGGTTATCCCGTCGGTAGACCCCGCCCTGGTGACGCCGCACACTGAGGCGTATCAGGCGGTGATCTGGCATCTGCTGGTGTCGCATCCGGCAGTCGCCATCCGGCAGACGAAATGGGAGTCGGTCGCGGGAGCCGCCGCTTCGTGACGCAACCGCGCACCGTCGTGGCCGCAGCCTTCGACCGGGCGCCGGACACCGAGGAGCAGGCGGTGCGCATCGCACGCGAGACTCCGTGGGAGAAGGCGCTCCCGCCACGCGCGGCGGGCCGATCGTGGCCGGTGCGGCAACGGGTGAAGCGGGGGCTGGACGTCGTCCTCGCCACGCTCGGGCTGATCGCGTTGTCCCCGGTGTTCGCGGCCGTCGCGCTGTGCGTGGTGCTCGACTCGCCGGGGCCGATTCTGTATCGCTGGCGCGTCATGGGGTATCGCGGCCGCCCCTTCACCGGCTACAAGTTCCGCACGATGGTGGCCGACGCCGACCTGCTCAAGGAGGGCCTCCGCCACCTCAACGAGATGAGCGGCCCGGTCTTCAAGATCAGGGACGATCCGCGGGTCACGCGGCTCGGCCGGCTGATGCGGACCTACTCGCTCGACGAGCTCCCGCAGCTCTGGAGCGTGGTCGTGGGCGACATGAGTCTGGTCGGGCCGCGTCCACCTTCGGCCGGCGAGTTTCTGAGTTTCACTCCTCAGCAGCGGCTCAAGCTGGCAGTGCGCCCGGGGATCACCTGCCTGTGGCAGGTATCCGGGCGTTCGAACATCAAGAGCTTCGAGGAGTGGGCGAAGCTCGACCTGAGGTACATCGCGGAGTGGAGTCTCTGGCTCGACCTCAAGCTGCTGATCCGCACTATCCCCGCGGTGCTCGGCGGAGGCGGCGCATACTGACCGCCGCAGCGCCGCACTCGACCGCGCCGTCGCCCGCTGCAGGCCGCATGCGCATCGGGTACGACACGCTGGTCGAGAATCCGCACAACCCCAGCAGCGCTCTCCAGTACATCCGGCGGCTGCTGGAGACGCTGGTGCGCGTGGCGCCCGAGCACGAGTACTTCGCTTTCGTGAGCCCGGCCAACCGGCATCTCTTCGAGCTCGAGGCTCCCAACCTGCACCTGGTGAACTGCTTCGTCTCGAACGAGCGCATCCCGCTCCGCATCCTGGTGCAGCAACTGTATTACCCCCTGCTCGCGAAGCGGCTCAAGCTGGACGTGATCCACGCGCTGAGCCAGGTGCCGCTGTGGGCCCCGTGCGCCACAGTCGTGAAAACCTGCGGATTGCACCACCACCTGTTCCCGGGCGAGTATCTGCGAGCGGACGCGCAGGCGCTCCGCGCCGGTCACCCGCTCCGGTTGCTGTATCGGCGCCTGGTGTGGGATGCGTCGGCGCGACGCGCCGACGCGGTGATCGCGAACAGCCAGCGGACCGCCGAGGATATCAGCCGGCTCATGGGCGTTCCCCCGGGGCGGATCCGCACGGTGTTCGAGGCCGTGGACCAGCGCTTCGGCACCGTGCGGGATGTGGCCAGGGCGCGCCAGGCGGTGACGGAGGCGTTCGGAGTGCGCCGGTCGTACGTGCTGTATGTCTCCAACCTGTGGTTTTACAAGAATCCCGACGGGGCGATACGCGCGTTCGCGGACTTGAGGCGGCGGCATGGCGACGACGTGGACTTCGTCATCGCCGGTCCCGACGATTTCCAGCGGATTCCGGCGCTTCAAGCGCTGGCAGCCGAGCAGGGCGTGGCCGACCGCGTGCATTTCCTCGGCCGGGTCGGTATGCCCCTGCTGGCCGACCTGTACGCGGCGAGCAGCGCCGTGTTCTATCCGTCGCTCGCGGAAACCTTCGGCAAGCCGGTGGTCGAGGGGATGCTCTCCGGCGTCCCGGTAGTCGCCGCCGACGCCACCTGCTTGCCTGAAGTGCTCGGCGGAGCGGGGCTGCTGGTGGACCCGGGCGATGAGCCGGCCATGGCGGACGCATTGCACCGCGCCCTCACCGATCAGGCCTTGCGGGGTGACCTAATCGCTCGGGGGCGAGCGCGAGCGAGCGAGTTTTCCTGGGACGCCACGGCGGCGGGAACGCTCGCCGCCTGCGAGGCCGCCGTGCTGGCGTGGAGGCATCGGACGCGATGATACGCGAACGCACCCGTCCACCGGGACTCGGCTGATATGTGCGGCATTGTCGGCATCGTCTCGTCGCGTGGGCCCGATCCCGACGCCCTGGCGGAGGCGCAGCGCTGCATCGTCCATCGCGGGCCGGACGATCAGGGCGCGTGCTGGTGGTCCCACGGCCGCTGGGCCGTCGGCCTGGCGAGCCGCCGCCTATCGATCCTCGACCTTTCGCCACTCGGGCGGATGCCCATGGGCAGCTCGGACCGCGCTGTTTGGATCGTCTACAACGGCGAGGTCTACAACTTCCGCGAGCTGCGCGGGGAGCTGGAGGCGCGGGGGCACACTTTCCGCTCCACCGGCGATACCGAGGTGCTCCTGCGGCTGTACGAACTGGAGGGGCCGGAGTTCGTCCGGCGGCTCAACGGCATCTTCGCGCTGGCGATCTGGGATGGGCGGTCCGGGACGTTGCTCCTCGCTCGTGACCGCTTCGGCATCAAGCCGCTCTACGTCACGCGGATCGGCGACGGGCTCGCCTTCGGCTCCGAAATCCGCGCGCTGCTCGCTTTCCAGGGCGTCCACGCGGAGCCGGAACTCGGTGACATCGCGGCGGCGGTGACATTCCTCGGGACGCCCGGAAGCGGCACCGGCTTCCGCGGCATCGAGAAGCTCGAGCCCGCGCACTACCTCGTGTGGCGTGACGGAGCGGTCACGCGCCGGCGCTACTGGAGTCCCGATTTTGCCGCGGACGGCGCGGGAGCCGACGAGGACGCGCTCCGGGAGGAGCTCCGCGCGTTGCTCCAACGGGTCGTCACGCGTCAGATGGTGAGCGACGTGCCCGTCGGGGCGTTCCTGAGCGGTGGCCTCGACTCCAGCGCGCTGGTCGCCATGATGGCGCGCGCGACGGAGCGGCCGGTGAGCACCTACACGATCGCGTATCGCCGGCAGGACCAGCGCTGGGAACGAGCGGCGAGCGAGGCGCCGTACGCGAAACTCGTGGCCGATGCGGTAGGCGCCGAGCACCACGAGATCGTGGTGGATCCCGAGGTGGTCTCGCTGCTTCCGGTGATCGCGCGCCACCTCGAGGAGCCGGTGGGCGATCCCGCCGCCGTGAGCACGTATCTCATCTGCCGCGCGGCCCGGCCCGAGCTCACCGTGCTGCTCGCCGGCCAAGGTGCCGACGAGGTGCTGGCGGGCTATCACTTCTACGCGGCCGAGCGACTCGCCGCCAGCTACGGGCGGCTGCCGCGGCGCCTCGGCGCGCCGCTCGCCCGTGGCATGCAGGCGGCGCTCCTCGGCGCGAGCCGCATCGCTCCCGCCGGACTCACCGGGCAGGTGCTGGCCGCGCGCCGGTACGCCGACCTCGTGACCCGGAACGCGTATCTCGATCCCGCCCTCCGTCATGCCGAGTTCCATGCCTACTTCCCGCCCGACGCGCGGCGCCGGCTGTTCACCGCGGAGTTCGCCGGTGCCGTGGGTGACTCGCCCGGCGTGGCGCACTATCGCGCGCTCTTCGACGGCGCCGCCGGCCAGCCGGTCCTGCACCGGCAGCTCCTCACCGATCTGCGCACGCACCTGCCGGACCTCATCCTCAACTATTCGGACAAGCTGAGCATGGCGGCGTCCATCGAGTTGCGGGTGCCGTTCCTCGATAACGAGTTGGTGGACTTCGCGGGGCGGCTGCCGCCCAGGCTCAAGCTGCGGGGCCTCACCGGCAAATATCTCTTCCGGCGGGCGATGGAGGGCATCCTGCCCGAGCCGATCCTCCGCCGGCGCAAGATGCCGTTCGGGGTGCCGGTGCGCAGCTGGCTGCGGCAGGAGCTGCGGCCGATGGTGGACGACCTCCTCAGCGACTCGGTCGTTCGGCGGCGAGGCTACTTCGACCCGGCCGAAGTGCGCCGCGTGGTCGCCGACAGCCGGGCCGGACTCGGCGCCAGCGCCCACCAGGTCTGGGCCCTCCTGATGCTGGAGCTCTGGCATCGGACTTTCATCGATACCGCGGGAGCGGCATGAAACAGGTCACGTTGAATTACAAGACGAATGAACTGGTGCTGAAGGACGTGCCCCCGCCGGCGGTGCAGCAGGGAGCGGTGCTGGTGCGGACGGCGTTCTCCGCGATCAGTCTCGGCACCGAAGGAATGAAGGTTACCCGCGCAAGCAAGGGGCTCGTGGGGATGGCGCGCGAGCGGCCCGACCAGGTGCGCCAGGTGCTCGACACTCTCAAGCGTGAAGGGCCCGTCGCCACGTACAACAAGGTTATGAATCGCCTGGATGCGCCAACGCCGCTCGGCTACAGCCTGTCGGGCGTAGTGGCCGCGGTGGGCGCGGGCGTCATCGAGTTCCAGCCGGGCGACCGCGTGGCGTGTGCTGGCGAAGGCATTGCGGTCCACGCCGAGATGGTTGCGGTGCCGAAGAACCTCTGCGCACGGGTACCGGCCGGCGTGTCGCTCGAGGACGCGGCGTTCGCCACCATCGGCGCGATCGCGATGCAGGGGGTGCGCCAGGCCGGGCTCTCTGTCGGCGAGATCGTGGTCGTGATCGG
The DNA here is from genome assembly GCA_050733215.1 of Gemmatimonadales bacterium. GTDB lineage: Bacteria > Gemmatimonadota > Gemmatimonadetes > Gemmatimonadales > GWC2-71-9 > DASQPE01. Next base: position 7,917 of record JBOHSN010000039.1, on the reverse strand, counting down.
GCTCGGGCTCGTCGGACAGCTGGCCGTGCAGATCTGCCGCGCCGCCGGCTGCCGCGTCTTCGGTGTGGATCTCGATCCCGCGAAGTGCGAGCTCGCCGTACGGAACGGCGCCGATCAGGCGGTAGGACGCGCTGACCCGCATCTGGAGGAGCGGCTGCTCCAGTTCACCGGCGGCCGCGGCGCGGATGCCGTCCTCGTCACCGCCGCGACGCCATCCAGCGATCCGGTCCAGCTCGCGGTGGAGCTATGCCGCGACCGCGGTACGGTGGTGGTGCTCGGGATCGTCGGGATGGAATTCCAGTTCGAGAAGGCCATCAAGAGGGAAGTGCAGATCCGGATGTCGCGCTCATACGGCCCCGGGCGGTACGACCCGCAGTACGAGCTCCATGGCATCGACTACCCGATCGGGTACGTGCGCTGGACCGAGCAGCGCAACATGGAAAGCTTCCTCGAGCTGGTCGGCAGCGGCTCGTTGCGACTCGGCCCGATCGTGACGCATCGATTTCGGTTCGGCGAGGCCGAGGCTGCGTACGCCGAGGTACGCGATCGCGATTCCGGGCACGCGATGGGCATCCTGCTCGAGTACGATACGGCCGCACCGCTTCCTTCACGCGTCGAGTTGCGCCCCCCGGCGCCCGCTGGCCGAGGCGAAGTCGTCCTCGGGGTGATCGGGGCGGGGACCTTCGCGCGGAACACGTTGCTGCCCGCGCTGCGCCCGCTCGGCGTGCGCTTCCGGAGCGTGGCCAACGCGACCGGCCTCAGTGCCCGTCACACCGCCGACCGGTTCGGGTTCGAGTCGTGTACCACCCGCGCGGAGGACGTGCTCGAGGACCCGGCGGTCAACTGGGTCCTCGTCGCCACCCGGCATGACACCCACGCCTCGCTCACCGGCGCTGCGCTCCGCGCGGGCAAGGCGGCGTTCGTGGAGAAGCCGCTCGCCATGACGCGGGAAGAGCTGGGCATGCTGGTGGCGGCGCATGCAGGCGGCGCGCCGCTCATGGTCGGGTTCAACCGCCGGTTCGCACCCGCGACGGACAAGGTGCTCGAGCTGTTCCGCGGTCACGCCGAACCGCTGGTGGTGAACTACCGGGTGAACGCCGGCTACCTGCCGCCCACCCATTGGCTCCAGGATCCGGTGCTTGGCGGCGGCCGGGTGATCGGCGAAGCCTGCCACTTCATCGACTGGATGCGGTACGTCGTGGGCGCCCCGATTGTCTCGGTGACGGGGAGCGCCATGGCGAATGGCGGGGTGTACTCCACCGACAACGTCGCCGTGCAGCTTCGCTTCGAGGACGGCTCGCTGGGCAATCTGCTGTACGTCGCGAACGGTGACGCCGGGCTGCCGAAGGAGTACGTCGAGATCTTCAGCCAGCGATCGGCGGCGGTGATCGACGACTACCGCCGCGTCCGGCGGTACGTGAAGGGGCGGGAGGAGACGCTCAAGCTGGGATCCCAGGACAAGGGGCACCGGCGGCAGATGACGCTCGTGGTGGAGGCGCTCCGGAGCGGCAAGGCGATGCCGATTCCCGCTGCGGAGCTGTTCGAGGTGACCGACGCGACCTTCGCGGTGCTCGAGTCGATCGCGTCCGGTCAGCCGGTACGGGTCGGCTCGTGACCCAGGCGGTGCAGGTGGACGAGACGGTGCTCGACGCCGTCCGCTCGCTCGAGCAATGGCTCGACGCGCACGGCTGGAAGGCGTACGAACCGCACGACGGACTCAATACGCCCCTCCGGCGGTTGCTGGGCGGCAACCGATTCGCGTTGCTCGCGCTCAAGCAGCTCGTCATGCGGTCGCCGGTGAATCTGCGACCGGTGCTCGGCATACCCCGCCAGACCAGTCCGGAGGCGGCCGGCTTCTTCGCCCGGGGCTACGTGCGCCTGCACCAGGCACTCGGCTCGCCGGAGGACCGGGGACGCGCCGAGCAGCGGCTCGACTGGCTCGCGCGGCACGCCGAGCGCGGCTACAGCGGGCATTGCTGGGGCAACCAGTTCGACTACGTCACCCGGTTCTTCTACCTGCCGAAAGGCATGCCGATCGTCGTGTGGACCGCGCACAATGCGCACGCGTTCCTCGACGCGTACGAACAGTTCGGCGCGGCCCGATGGCTGGACGTCGCGGCGAGCGCCGCAACGTTCGTGTATCGGGACCTGGTGCGCCATGAGGGCGACCATCTTTACATCAGCTATGTCCCCTCCGGTCCGTATCCCGTACACAACGCCAACGTGCTGGGGGCCTCGCTCCTGGCTCGGGTCGGCGCGCTGACCGGCCGCGCGGAGCTGGTGGACGTGGCGCGCCGCGCGATGCGCTATACCGTGGCGCACCAGCGCCCGGACAGCTCCTGGTGGTACGGCGAGGCGCCGAACCTCCGCTGGGTGGACAACTTCCACACCGGGTACGTGCTCGAGTGCCTGCTGGCGTACCAGGAATCCACCGGTGATCGCACGTTCTCCGATGCCATGGCGCGCGGCCTCGAGTACTACGTCCGTACGTTCTTCCTCGCGGACGGCACACCGCGCTACTACTCGGATCGCACGTATCCCATCGACGTGCAATGCGCGGCCCAGGGCATCGAGACGCTGCGGCTGTTCGCGGGCGAGGATCCTGCGTACGGCCGGCGCGCGCGACAGGTGGCGGAGTGGGCCATCCGCCACCTGCGCGACCCGAGCGGGTACTTTCATTTCCGGCGCGGCCCGCGGTGGACCGCCAAGGTGCCGCTGCTTCACTGGGGGCAGGCCACGATGTTCAGCGCGCTGGCCGGGTTGCTCCAGCCCGCCGGGAAAGGCTGAGCCGTGGCGGCTCACCGGACCCGCTTCCCGGCCCGCTGGCGCGACTACTACAACGACCTGATGCTCGCCCCGGCCTGGCTCAACCTCCAGCGGTGGCGCCTGCAGCTCCGCCTGTTCGGTCTCCGTCGCCCGGCTCCCGTGCTGGTGAACCTCGGCTGCGGGAAGGACTATCGCCCGGGCTACGTCAACGTGGACATCAACGTCGTGTTCCGGCGGGATCTCTGGCTCGATCTGCGCCAGCCGCTGCCGTTCGTTGATGGCACGATCGACGGGATCTTCTGCTCGCACGTGCTCGAGCACTTCCCGCTGGACCAGACCTCGGCGATCGCACGAGAGTGCCGGCGAGTGCTCCAGCCGGACGGGGTGCTCCGCGTCGGCGTGCCGGACGTGGAGCCCGCGATTCAGGCCTATCAGCGGGGCGACCTGGCCTACCTTCGGGGCGAGGGGCGGTCCCGCGGCCGCCGCTTCTCCGACCACGTGCTGGACAACAGCAACCACAAGCTGCTGTTCGATTACGAATTCCTCGAGGAGCTGCTCACCGACGCCGGTTTCCGGGAGGTGCGGCGCTGCGGGTTCCGAGCCGGGAGCTGGCCGCTATCTGAGCGGATGGCCGAGCTGGACAACCGCGAGGAGATTACCGTGTTCGCCGAGGCGCTCCGCTGAATGGCGGCGCCGGTCGCCCGCGCGCTGATCATCGTCGAGAACAACTCCGTTCCCTTCGACCGGCGGGTCTGGCGGGAAGCACAGACCCTGCGCGACGCCGGCTGGAGCGTCGCCGTGATCTCCCCGATGGCGGTGCGCTACAGCGACGGCGGCACGCGGATCACCGGTGAGGACGCGCCGTACGAGCTGCTCGAGGGCATTCATGTCTACCGCTATCCGCTCGAGGCCGCGGAGGGGGGGCCGCTCGGCTTCGCGCGGGAGTATCTCGTCGCGTTCTGGTGGACGCTGCGCCTCATGCGGCAGGTGTGGCGCGAGCGCGGCGCCGATGTGGTTCAGGTCTGCAATCCCCCCGACTTCTTCTTCCCGCTCGGCTGGCTCTGCCGCGCCACCGGACGCGCCTTTGTGTTCGATCATCACGACCTCGTACCGGAGAGCGTGAGCGCACGCTGGCAAGGCGGCAAGGGTGCCGTGCTGGGGTCGATCGCACGCACGGCGGAGCGTCTCACGATGCGCGCCGCGCACGTGGTCATCTCGACCAACCAGTCCTACCGCGAGATCGCGCTCGGCCGCGGCAGGTGCGCGGCCGAGCGGGTCGTGATCGTACGCAACGGGCCAAAGCTGGCCCAGGTGGCCCGGCGCCCGCCCGACGCGTCGCTCCGTGCCGGGCGGCGCTACCTGGTCGGGTATCTGGGCATCATGGGACCACAGGACGGCCTCGAGCTGCTGCTCGACGCGGTCGAGGCGGTGGTGCACGGGCAGGGTCGCCGCGACGTGCAGTTTCTCGTGGTCGGCGACGGGCCGATGCGTCCCTGGCTGGCGGAGGAGGCCCGGCGCCGCGGCGTCGAGGCGTTCGTCATGCTGCCAGGCTTGGCGGTGGGGATGGACGAGTGGCTCCGGTACCTGTCGGCGCCCGACCTCTGCCTGGCGCCCGAGCCGCCCACGAAGTTCAACTCGCACTCCACCATCACGAAGGTCGCCGAGTACATGGCGATGGGACAGCCGATCGTGGCGTTCGACCTCAAGGAGACCCGGCACACGGCGCAGGATGCGGCCGTGTATGTCGCCGAGCCATCCGGCCGCGCCATGGCCGATGCGCTGCTCGCATTGCTGGAGGATCCCGACCGGCGGTCCGAGATGGCGCGCGCCGGGCTCGAGCGGGCGCGCACGTCGCTGTCGTGGGAAAGCCAGGAGCCGGAGCTGCTGCGGGCCTACGAGCTGGCACTCCGGAACCGGTAGGTGTGGCGCCTACGCCGCGGACCGCGACCGGTCGCCAGTCGGTCTCGGCACGACCAGATAGGCGAGCGAGCCGCCGGGGACGGCCGTGATGTCGAGTCCTCTCGCGCGCAGCTCCCGGAGGCACCGCCCGACGCCGTTCACACCGGAGCGTCCGAAGTCGTGCCATGCGACGACGCCACCCGGCCGCACGCACTCGAGCGCCCGCTCGGAGTCCGACCGCACGTACTCGTAGCTGTGCGCGCCGTCGATGAAGAAGAGGTCCACGCCGCGGTGCCACGGCGAGAAGTCGAACTTCGCCGAGTCGCCGTGGAGCAGCCGGATCTTCGCCTCGACCTCGCGTCCGGAGAAGGCGTAAGTCGACGTCGCCGCACCCTCGCGTGCGATCACGACGTCCATCACCGTGGCGCCGAGCGTGAGCTGGGGCTGGTCGGGCGGAAGATCCAGGCTGTACACGACGGCATCCGCCGGCGTGTTGAGCGCGAAGTGCAGCGTGCTGTATCCGTGGAACGTGCCGATCTCGAAGACGACCCGCGGCCGGACCAGCTGGCAGAGCTGACAGAGCGCGACGAGGTCGGCGAGATACGACGTGACCGGGCCCAGCCACGGCGCATCCGGGCGGCCGTCCAGCAGGATGGGCAGATCGCGCGGCGCGTCGGGGAAATGCTCCCCGACGTTGCGCTCGGGCAGGCCGCGGCGCTGCCGCAGCGCGTCGAGCAGGAAAAGCGCTTCCGACGCGAAGTAAAGGTACGAGCGCGGCTGGCCCAGCAGCCGCCAGCTCGCGAGGTTGGATCCCAGCACCGCGTTGCGCACGGCAACACCGGCCGTGCGAATCCACTCGTACATCATGCCGAACGCCTCATCATCGTGAGGTTGGCGTCTCCGAACGATGCGGCACGCGCGGCGGAACGCTAGGCCGTGCCGGCCGGTGCTGCAGGGCCTCGTGCGGTGCGTGCGCGCGTGTCTTGCTCCTGGAGCGTCGTCGCCCCCCCGAGGAGGCCGCCGACGAGCCAGTAGACCGGCGTCCAGAAGATGAGATTGCTCGCCGTCGCGAGCGTGACCGCCGTGTAGGCGCCCAGGAGGCCGACCAGCGCGAGCGGCGTCGGACCCGCGCGACGGGCCCGGAAGATCGCGACGAGCGCGCCGACGCCGACCAGAAGGTGGAACACGACGAACGGGATGAAGCCCCCGAGCCCCGCCGCGTGGAGGACCTCGAGCGGGAAGTTGTGGCTGCCCTCTTCCCACGGGTTGCTGTACTCCCGGTAGGCGTCCTGGCCGCGCCCGACCAGCGGATTCGCGCGCACGTCGGCCAGCATCTGCAGCCACAAGGAGGTGCGCTCGAGCACGGTGCCCGTGGCGTAGGCCTCGGGCTGCGTCAGCTGCGCCGTGCGTCCTCCGAGGGCCTGAAAGTACTCCTGTCCCCCGGGCGTCACCCACACGATTCCGCTCACGACCGCCAGGAGCACGACGGTCAGCACGACCGTGCGAACCAGCTGCAGCAACTGCTTCCTGCGGGTACAGCAGACTATCACGACGGCCAGTCCGCCGCCCAGGCTCAGGATTCCCTGACGTGAGAACCCGACGACCATCCCGACACCGGCGAGGGTGGTGGTGACGAGGAGAGCAACGCGTCCGCGGCGGGGGCTGAGCAGTAAGGCCAGCCCCAGCACGAACGCCGCGGCCGATACGCAGCCCACGACCACCCCGACGGAGAAACGTCGCACGCTGCCCGCGACCACCGCGCCTTCCACCGCGAGCGGAGCCGCCTCCTCCGCAAGGAACGAGGTGGGGACCGGCACGCCGGAATTGGCGAGCGACGCGATGACCAGGATCAACAGGTTGAGCACGGCAATGGTCGTCAGCATCGTCCGGATCGGCGCGTGGGCGCTCCGGATGCGGACGACGACGATGTATGCGACGGCGAAATGCAGCAGGTTGATGCCGTGCAGGAACACGCGGGCCACCGGCTTTGCGCTCCCGCCGCCGGCGGCGATCGTCCAGAACAGCGTGGCTCCCAGCCACAGTCCGCCGCTGAGGGCGAGGGCGAGCTCGCGCCTCGAGAGCGACACGAACGGCTTCTGCATCCAGAGCAGCACCAGGAGCACCGGCAGCAGGAGCTGGCTGGCCCGCACGTTGAGACCGCCGAAGTCGATGGCGAAAGGAAGCCACACGACCACGCAACAGACCGCTACAAACCCGCGCGCGAACAGGAGGAGGTTCTGGCGAGGCGCTACCGCGGTGCCCGCCGGCACGGCATCCGAGATCGATGTCACGCGAGTATGCCGCCTATAAACGTGCCGGCACTAGATGGGATTGGAGGACCGCGAGGTTAACGCTCTTGCCGCGGACCAGAAAGCTGCCAATTGAGGCTCGCGCACGAGATAGCTCAACCCCGCATAGGCTCCCATGAAGATAACTGATGCTACCACCATCCCCAGCGCCGCAGATCCGGCCGACCATCCGGTCTCCTCGGCATGCGCCAGGCTGAGGTACATCGCCGCGGGCACGGCGGCGACCAGGCTGAAGAGCGAGAAGCGCACGAACGAGCGCCCGAGCATAAGCAGGAAAGGGGTACCCACGAACTCACGGACTGCCAGCGCACTGAAGAGCGTCGCGGCCGCGATCCCGACCGCGTGCCCGGCGGTGAGGGAAGCTGCACCCAGCGGCTGAAGCAGTAGCGCCGTGGCCCCCACCGTGCTCGCCGTCCACAGCAAGCTGATGAGGGGGACGCGCCAGGGGCGGTCAAATACGGAGCAGGCTCGGTGCAACACTGCCGGTATGACCGATGGCGCGACCGACAACGCAAGCCAGCGCAAGCATGCGCTCGTCGTGCTGGCCGATTCGGCGGTGTACTCACCGCGAACGAAGAGTAGCGTGACGAGCGGATCGCTGACTAGAATGACGAGCGCGGCCAGTGGAACGAGCAGATAGAGCGAGGCCTGCAGGGTCCTGCCGAGCAGATCGATGGTCGGCTGCCACGAGGCGTCGGTGGCCGCGCGCATCGATAGCTCAGTCACCGATACCGTCGCGACGGATACGGTCACACCCGAGATCAGGCTCACCGCCCGCTGCGCGTAGTTGACCGCTGCGAGTCCACCGGGCTCCAGGCCGGAGGCCACCAGACGCTGAACCCCACCCATCACCAGGTTCGTCAGCACCAAGGCTATCAGCGTCGGCAACGCTAGGTTGAGCGCACGGACAAGCTCCGGGTGCCACCATCTCGGCATCCGCGGC
>JBOHSN010000038.1:0-33852 GCA_050733215.1 Gemmatimonadales bacterium | reverse complement strand
CTCCACGGCAGCCGCATCGGGGGGGCGGCGGCGCCGGCCGACGACTGGGTGCCGAGCCTCCGCACGGCGCGGGCCGGCGTTCCCGCGATCGGCGCGGTCACGGTGTTGGACACCGCAGGGATCATCCGGCAGTCCACGCAGCCGCGGATCCTCGGCCAGTCGCGGCGCGAGACCTACCTGTTCCGCCGGCTCCTCGCCGACACCGCCGACGTGCTCGTCGCGGGGCGGCCCTTCCGTACGGTCGTCGGGCGCCGGGGATACATCATTCCGCTGGGACGCCGGATGACCGGGCGGGACGGGCGTCTGGCCGGCATCGTGGTGGCTTCCTTCGAGCTCGACCGAGCGCGACACGTTTTCCGGGCCGCGGACCTGGGGCGCGAGGGAAGAGTCTGGGTCTTTCATCCGGACGGCGTTGTCCTGATCCGCGAGCCCTCGGACACCGATCCGATGGGCGAGGCCGCGGCGGGGCATCCGATCTTCGAGGCGGGGATGCGCGCGCGCAGCGGCTCGACGACGGTGCGGACCCGGCTCACCCCCCGCGGCCCCATGTTCACGGCGGGCTGGCGAGTGCTGGACGATCCGCGGGTGATTGTGGCGACGTCGCTCAGCGAGCGCGAAATGCTCGAGCCATGGCGGCGCGAGCTGGCCGTGTCGGCGGCGGCGTTCGTGCTGCTGTCAGTGGCCGTGGCCGGCGCGCTGGCGGCGCTGTTCCGCCAGATGGACACGCGGCTCGCCGCCGAGGCGGCCCTGGCGCGCGGCCAGCGGCTTGCGTCGCTCGGCGAGCTGACCGGCGGCGTGGCGCACGACTTCAACAACCTGCTGACGGTGATCCTCGGCAACGTCTCGCTGCTCAAGCGCAAGTTCGGATCGCGGGCGGGCGACGAGACCTCGGAGATCGAGCAGGCGGCCCTCAGGGCGGCGGACCTTACTCGGAGCCTGCTCGCCTTCGCGCGACGCCAGCAGCTCCGTCCGGTGCTGGTCGACCTGAACGAGATCGTCCAGGGCGTGCAGCCGATGCTGCACCGCCTGCTCGGCGAGGAGGTCACCGTCACCGTCCGGCTGGCGGACCCCCCGTGTCTGGCGGTGGTGGACGCGACCCAGCTCGAGACCGCGCTGGTCAATCTCTGTGTGAATGCCCGCGACGCGATGCCGGCGGGCGGACTGCTGGTGCTGGAGACGTCACGGACCGAGCTGACCGGGGAGTACGCGCGACAGAACGAGGAAGTGACGCCCGGGCGCTACGCGGTGGTGACGGTGAGCGACACCGGCGAGGGGATCGCGCGGGAGAACCTCGCCCGGGTGTTCGAGCCGTTCTTCACGACCAAGGGCCTGGGGAAGGGCACCGGGCTGGGCCTCAGCATGGTCTACGGGTTCGTGAAGCAGTCGGGCGGGCACATCAAGGCGTACAGCGAGCCGGGGCACGGAGCCACCTTCCGGCTGTATTTCCCGGAGGCCGCCGGCGCGCCGGCAGCGGCGCCGCCTGCCAAGCCGCCGGTGGGGCGCGGCCGGGGCGAGGTGATTCTCCTGGTGGAGGACGAGCCGCCGGTGCGCGCCCTGGCGATCCGGCTGCTTGAGGACCTGGGTTACAAGGTGGTCGCAGCCACTGACGGCCCGTCGGCGCTGGCGCTCGCCGCGCCGCTGCCGCACATCGACCTGCTCGTCACGGACGTGATGCTGCCGGGCGGGATGAGCGGGCGGCAGGTGGCGGAGGCACTGGCTGGCGCGCGGCCCGGGCTCCCGATCGTGTACATGTCGGGTTATTCGGAGGACATCCTGGCGCACCGGGCGCAGGTCGGCGCGGATCCGCGGCTGGTGCCGAAGCCGTTCGACCGGGAGCAGCTCGCCGGGGCGGTGCGGGCGGCGCTGGCGGACGGGCGCACGGGCTAGGCCGTCCGCCGCTCGCGTCGACCGTCGCGCAGACTCAGCGCGCCGGCCGGAACAGGCTGCCGTCGGGTGCGACGATGAACTCCGCCGAGATGGGGAGGAAGTCGCGGAACGAGCCGTCGTCAATGGCGCCCACCACCCGGACCGGCCCGCCCGGCAGGTCGTCCCATTCCGCCTCGATCTCGATCTGATAGTCTCGTCCGTCGGCGCCGCGCTCGGACCGCAGGTGCACCTGTCCGATGGCTCCGGCAAGCGCCTGGTAGCTCCGCGACTGATGCTCCTGCATCGCCGCTTCGAGGAGGGCACGGGGAACCTGCGCGGACATCAGCGACTCACCGGACGGGTCGAGCCCAAGCTACGCCCGGCCCCGCACCTTGGCCACCCACCAGCGGAGCCCGACGAACAGGAAGCGCCAGTCGCTGAGGAACTCGGGCGGCTTCCCCTCGACCGCGTGGCCCACGAACTGGAGCACCCACCCGGCTACGAACATCGCGAGCGGCAGCGGCCAGAAGCCGGGCACGGCCAGGGCCACGAGAAAGAGCGGGAGCGAGAGCGCGATGAGTGGGATGCCGAACGTGTGGCACAGGCGGTTGAAGGGGTGCTGGTGGCTCCGTGTGTAGAGTCCGATCCACTCGTCCCAGGATTTTCCGCCGAGCATGGAGCTCCTCCCATCCATCAGGGTACAGGTACGACGGAGCGGTCTGACGGCGCGGGTGCGCCACGACCGTCGGGGGAGATCGAGGTGTTGCTCGATGATCCGCGTGTCCGCTGGCGCTCAGCCTTCCTGACCGCCGGGACACGGACCGCCGGCGGCCGCCCACTGCTTGAACCGGGCGACGAACTGGTCGTGCGGTACGGGCACCGGCGCGCGCGCCCCGCCGGGATCCCAGCCCCAGAGCACGAGCTTGTCCTCGCCGACGTGCTTGATCAGCGCGTCGAAGTCACGGCCGCCGTTTGCCCTTTTGCTCTTGATCGTCTCGCACAGCTCAGCCGCAGGGAGACCGATCCACGCCATCTTGTGGTCGGGCGGCGGGAGGTGCCAGTTGGGTGCACCGGGCGGCGCGTTCGGACCGTAGCTGGCCGAAGCGTTCGCCGTGCCGTGGCAGGTCGAGCAGGGCAGGCCCAGCGCGCCCTTCCCGTCGGCACCGCGCTCCACCGCCATGGCGTGCGGCAAACCGGCGTCGAACTGGAGCGGTGCGTCGCCGGGGATGTGACAGTTCTGGCAGCGCGGGTGCTGGAACACCTGCTGCACCGTAGTGAACGCGGCGACCGCCTGCGCGCGTTCCTCCGGGCTGGGCCGGGGGCCGCACGCGCTGAGCGACACGGGCAGGACGACCGCGAGAGCGATAGGTGCGTGCATTGATCGTGCCCTCTCAGGTCGTCGCCAGCCGCAACGGGAGCTGGCGCAGGCGCTGCCCGGTCAGCGCGGCGACCGCGTTGGCGACCGCGGGAGCGATGGGCGGCACGCCGGGCTCGCCCACGCCGCCCATCTTGTCGGTGCTCGGCACGATATGCACCTCCACCACCGGCATCTCGTTGAGCCGCAGCACGCGGTAGTCGTGGTAGTTGGACTCCTGCACCCGGCCGTTCTTCAGGTGGAGTGCGCTGTGCAGCGCGGCGCCGAGCCCGAACGCGATGCCCGATTCCATCTGGGCAGCCACGGCGGCCGGATTGACCGCGATGCCGCAGTCGATGGCGCAGACCACGCGGTGCACGCGGATCGCGCCGTTGTCGGCCGAGACTTCGGCGACCTGTGCGACGTAGCTGCCGAACGACTCGTGCACTGCAACCCCGCGGGCGCGGCCCTTCGGCATCGCGGTGCTCCAGCCGGCCTTCTCGACGGCCAGGTCAAGCGCGCGCAAGTTGCGCGGATGATTCTTCAGGAGTGCGCGCCGATACTCGACCGGATCCTTGCCGGCGGCCTTGGCCAGCTCGTCGATCAGGCTCTCCATCACGAAGGCGTTGTGGCTGTGTCCGACCGAGCGCCACCACAGCACGGGGATACCGGTGCGGGGTGAGTGCAGGTCCACACGATGGTTCGGGATCTCCTTGAAATAGGGCGAATCGCTCACGCCTTCCACTGACGTGGCGTCGATGCCGTTCTTCACCATCACCGCTTCGAACGGGCTGCCCGCCAGGATCGACTGGCCGACCAAGGCGTGATGCCAGGCCACCGGCATCCCGTCGGCGCCGAGGCCGATGCGGGCGTGGTGCAGGTAGGCGGGGCGGTAATACCCGCCGTGCATGTCGTCCTCGCGGGTCCACACCGTCTTGACCGGCGCCCTCGCCGCCTTGGCGACGTGTACCGCCTCGTTGACGAAGTCCGAGGTCGGCGTGGCGCGGCGGCCGAAACCGCCGCCGAGGAACGTGGTGTGGATCTCCACCTGCTCGGGCTTGAGCCCGGTGATGCCGGCGGCCACCTGCTGGTCGAGCGTCTGGAACTGGGTCCCGGTCCAGATCTCGCACTGGCCCCGCCCGATCCGGACGGTGCAGTTCATCGGCTCCATCGTCGCGTGCGCGAGGTAGGGCACCGAGTACTCGGCTTCGACCGTTTTCTCCGCCTTGGCCAGCGCGCCGGCGGCATCGCCGGCCTGCGCGGCGGTCGCCCCCTTCGTACGGGCGAGGCGGCGGAACTCCTCCAGCAGCGCGGCCGAATCCAGGCTCGCGTTGGGGCCAAGGTCCCAGTCCACGGTCAGGGCATCGCGGCCGAGCTTGGCGGCCCAGAAGTGATCGGCCACCACGGCGACGCCGGTGGGGACCTGCACCACGTCGCGCACGCCGGGGACGGCCTTGGCCTTGGTCGCGTCGAACGACCTGGCCTTGCCGCCGAACACCGGCGGCCGCGCCACCAGCGCCGTGAGCAGGCCCTCGAACTGCACGTCGATGCCGAACTGCGCCCGCCCCGTGATCTTCTCCGGCGTGTCCAGGCGCCGCGTGGGCTTGCCGATGATCTTCCAGCTCTTTGGATCCTTGAGCGATACGCTCTTCGGGGCCGGCAGCTTCGCCGCGGCGTCGGCCAGCTCGCCGTAGCGCGCCCGCTGGCTGCCGGCGACCACCATGCCGTTTTCCGTACGACAGTCGGCCGGCTTCACGCCGAAACGCTCCGCCGCGGCCTGCACCAGGAGCGCGCGCGCCGTCGCGCCGGCCTGGCGATAGCGCTCGAACTCCGACCAGGTGCTGGTCGAGCCGCCGGTCATCTGCATGCCGAAGGCCGTGTGCGCGTACACCGGTGCGGCTGGTGCGTGCTCGACCCTCACCTTGGACCAGTCGGCGTCCAGCTCCTCCGCGATCAGCATGGGCAGCGCGGTCCAGATGCCCTGGCCCATCTCCGAGTGCGCCAGCAGCACGGTGACGCTGTCGTCGCTGCCCACCCGCAGGAAGGCGTTGGGTCCCGGGGGCCGAAGCGTTTGCGGCTGCTCGGCCAGCACGCGCCGGGCCCCGGGCACGACGAAGGCGACCACCAGGCCGCCGGTGACAAGCGCGCCGGTCCGAAGGAACTCGCGGCGCGAAGGATCTCGGGCGGCGTTCATGCGGTCCTCCCCCGGGCCAGCCCGGAGGCGTGGTGTACGGCGGCACGGATACGCTGATAGGTTCCGCACCGGCAGATGTTCCCGCTCATCGCCGCGTCGATCTCGGCGTCGGTGGGATCGGGCTTGGCGGCCAGCAGCGCCGCGGCGGACATGATCTGCCCCGACTGGCAGTAGCCGCACTGCACCACGTCCAGCTCGGCCCAGGCGCGCTGCACCGGATGACTGCCGTCGCGCGATAGTCCCTCGATGGTCGTGATCGCCTTCCCCTCGGCGGCGGATAACGGGGTGACGCAGGAGCGCTTCGGCGCCCCATCGAGGTGCACGGTACAGGCGCCGCACTGCGCGATCCCGCAGCCGAACTTGGTGCCGGTCAGGCCCATCACGTCGCGCAACACCCAGAGCAGCGGCATGTCGGGCGCCGCGCTCACGTCGCGTTCAACGCCGTTGACGGTCAGTTTCATGGATTCCCTCCCTCTGCCAACTTATGGCATGGCCGTCGCTACGTCACGTCGCGGCCGCACCGCCACCTCGTGGCGGCGGCCATCGTCCACGAGGGGGATCGCCGGTTCGTTCAGCGTACATCCGTCCAGCACGACCTCGGCCCCGCCTCCGGCGAGCGCGCCCGGGTTCTGGACGACGATGGCGTAGACGCTCCCCCCATGGCGGTACTCGAGCGAGAACTCGGGCCAGCTGTCGGGCACGCACGGGTGCAGCTCGAGCCGGTCGCCCCGCCTGGTGAAGCCGAGGATCGTCTCGATGCCCACACGATACATCCAACTCGCCGACCCGGTATACCAGGTCCACCCCCCGCGCCCCACCTGGCCCGGGGCGGTGTAGACGTCCGCCGCCACGACGTAGGGTTCGACCTTGTAGGTGGCGACCTCCTCCGGCGTGCGGCTGTGGCTGAGGGGGTTGAGCATCTGAAACAGCTCGAACGCGCGGTCGCCACGGCCGCGCAGCGCGGTCGCCAGCACCGCCCAGAGCGCCGCATGGGTGTACTGCGCGCCGTTTTCCCGCACGCCGGGCAGATAGCCCTTGATGTATCCGGGGTCGTTCGGGGTCCGATCGAACGGAGGGGCCAGGAGCAGGAGGAGGCGGGCGTCCTCCCGCACCAGCAGCGCCTCGAGCGAGCCCATCGCCCGGGTCTGCCGCTCGAGGTCGCCTGCGCGCGAGATCACGCTCCAGCTCTGGGCGATCGAGTCGATGCGGCATTCCTCGCCGGCGGCTGAACCCAGCGCCGTGCCGTCGTCGAAGTACGCCCGCCGGTACCATTCGCCGTCCCACCCGTGCGCCTCGACCGCCGCCGCATACGCGTCGGCCTGCGTGCGCAACTCCCCGGCGACCCGGGCGTCGGCGCGGGCCTCGGCGTGGTCGGCGAAGCTCCGCAGGGCGGCGATGAGAAACCAGGCCAGCCAGACGCTCTCGCCCTGTCCGTTCACTCCGACCCGGTTCATGCCGTCGTTCCAGTCGCCCGAGCCGATGAGCGGGAGCCCATGCCGGCCGGCGGTGGACGCCCGGCGGAGCGCCCGCACGCAGTGATCGTAGACGCTGCCGGCCTCCCCCGACGTCCTGGGCAGATCGTACACCTCGTGCTCGTGCGGCTCGAGCGAGCGCATGGCGAGGTACGGCGCGTCGGCATCCAGCACGGAGTTGTCGCCGGTGACCTGCACGTAATGGTCGACGACGTAGGGCAGCCACACGAGATCGTCCGAGAACCGGGTCCGGACGCCGCGCCCGCCCTGCGGATGCCACCAGTGCTGCACGTCGCCCTCGATGAACTGCCGGCCCGCGGCGCGCAGAATGTGCTCGCGCGCGACGCCCGGCTCCGCGTACACGAAGGCCATCACGTCCTGAAGCTGGTCACGGAAGCCGTAGGCGCCGCTGCTCTGATACAGCGCGGACCGGGCCCACATGCGGCAGGCGAACGCCTGGTAGAGCGTCCACCGGTTGAGCATCGCATCGAACGACGGCTCGGGCGTGCGGACGGTGATCACGGACAGCCGGGCAGCCCAGGCCTCGATGGTGGCGGCGACGGCCTCCTTGGCACGCCCCACGTCCCGATAGCGCGCGATAGCGCGGCGGGCTGCATCCTCGCTCCGAGCGGCGCCGAGCACCACGACGATCTCGCGCGCTTCGTGGGGCGCGAGCTCGAGCACGCATCGCAGGGCCGCGCACGGGTCCATGCCCGCGCCGGTGACGTCGGCAAGGGCGGTTTCCAGCGCGTGGGGCGCGGCGACCGTGCCGTTCCGTCCGAGAAACTCCCGCCGATCGGCGGTGTAACCGGTGACCGGCTCGCTCAATGCGGAGAAGGCGACGTGGCCGGCGAACTCCGGGTCGAAGTGGTTCCGCGCCAGAATCGCCCCGTGGTCGGGATCGAACGCTGTCTGCACCTGGTGCTGGGTATGCTCGCGAAGGGCGCCCAGGGTCCATTCCACGTAACTGGTCACGCTGAGCCGGCGCGGCCGGTCGCCGAGGTTCGTGATTCGCAGCAGCGACAGCTTGACCGCATCGTCCGGTGCCAGGCCGAGCACCAGGTGCGTGGCCAGCTCCTCGCCGTGGTGCTCGAACGACGAGGTGCCCGCGCCGTGCCGAACGCTCCATGACCCGTCGGAAGAGAACGGAGCCGGCGTCGCGCTCCACCGCTCGCCGGTCTCGTTGTCGACGAGGTAGATCACCTCGCTCGGCGGATCGCTCACCGGATCGTTGTGCCAGGGCGTGAGGCGGAAGAAGTAGCTGCTGTCGGCCCAGGCGCATCCCGCGCTCCGTTCCGTGACCAGGAAGCCGCCCCGGGGGTTCGCGATGACATTCGACCACGGGGCCGGCGGCAGCCGATCGCCGGCGAGATGAATCTCGTAATCGCCCTCCGGCGTCAAACCCCCGAAGCCGTTGGCGTGGGCTTTGCTCTCGTCCTCGCGGTCATGCGCGGCCGGGGCTCTGGGACGCCGGATGGGGAGCGATAGCGGTGCGGGGGTTGAGTCGGACGCGAGCGCCTGCACCCGCGCGCGGAACCGCTCCAACGCCCGGACGAGCGTGGGCGTTCGCCCGGACGGCCGGGCCGGGGCGGGAATCGGGATGACCCGCTCGGCGGCCGGCTCCCCGGCCGCCGTGGCGCCCTCCACGATCCGCCCCAGCGATCGCCCATCGCAATGGATGTGCACCCGCGCCGTGGCCCGCAGCATCGCGAGCACGTCGGCGCCGAGCAGATCGCGCTTCCGGATGAACACGCCGCCGGGCCGATCCACAACCCCGGCGTCACGGGAGGCGAGCATCGCCGCAGTGATCCGGTCCTGCAGTTCCTGCAGGTAGCCCGACGGCTGCAGGTTCACGACCACGACGTCCACCATCATGCCGCGCCGGCGCCAGTAGTGATGGGCGGCGAGCAGCTGGCGCAGCGTGGGCAGGCCGTCGGCGGAATCGATCGTGGCGTAGACGATCGGCCAGGTGCCGGAAACGCCGATGCCCCAGAGCAGCGGCTGCGACCCGCGGTTCCGGGCCAGCTCCTCCGGGGCCGAACGCAGGGCCGGGTTCGAGAAGAAGAGGTGCCCGGCGAGCTCCTGGAACGCGGCGGCCTCGGCCGGTGTGACGCCGAGCTCGCGCAGCTCGACCTGCGTGGAGGTCCACGCGAGGTCGAGCGCCCGATGCCCGCCGTAGGAGTCGTGATACCGGTCGGCGAGCTCGAAGGCGCGCTTGAGGGTGTCGGCCACCAGCGTGGTGAATGCCACCGACGCCGACTGTCCCGGGGCGAGCCGCACCCGGGTGCGCAACGCGAAGATCGGGTCCAGCACGGCGCCCGTGGTGCCGGGCAGCTCGTCGGGGGTCTCCAGCGCGATGGGATCGCGGGTGGTGCGCCCGCGGCCCACGAACCGGGCGCGATCGGTCTCGCAGGTGACCGGCCCGACACGCTCCCTGCCCGCGTCCACGACGTGCACGCACCAGACCCGCGGCTCCGTGGCCGACCGCGGGCGCCGGCTCGCCGTGATCGCCGTACACCAGTCGTGCCACTCGGTCTCGACGAACAGATTGCCGAATGCCGGATGCGCCCGCTCCGCGTCGGGCGGCGCCAGCACGATCTCACCGTAGCTCGTCAACTGGATGTCGCGCGGGGTAGATCCGTTGTTGGTGAGCGTGACGCGCCGTACTTCGGCCGCGTCGGCGGGCACGACCGCGATCTCGGTGCGGGTCTCGATGTCCCCGTCCTCGCGCTGGACCGTGACGCGGTCGGTCGCGAGCAGCGCCTCGTACCGGTCCGCCGGGACGCAGGTCGGCTGATGCGTGGCGGACCAGGCGCGTCCCGCGGTCAGGTCCTGGACGTAGCAGAACTGCCCGGTGTTGTCGGTGGTCCCATCGGCCCGCCAGCGGGTCACCGCGAGCTCCTCGTAGCGGCTGTACCCGGCGCCGCAATGGCTCACCATGATGGTGTACGGCAGCTGGCCCAGCAGCGCGACGTGAGGCTGCGGCGTGTCGGGCGTCTCGATCGCGCGCACCATCGGGCGCTCGAGGTCGGGATCGGGCAACCCCTCGTCCACCCGCACGATCTGGGGCTCCTGCAGCACGAGGCGCCGGGGCACGCGCTCGTGCAGCAGCAGCTCCGCGGAACGCACTAGCGGATCGGTGTGAAAGCGGCGCTGCCAGAGCTGCGCCGTGAGGGCGTTGCCCAGCGCCACCAGGCTCATGCCGATGTGGTGCGCCATGTAGCAGTGCACGACCGCGAAGCGCAGGCCGGGGACGGGGCGGGTGTAGTCGAGGGCGTCGCGAAAGCCGTACGGCCCGAGCGCGCCCTTCCGCTCGAGGACGGCGAGATTGGCGATCGCCCGCTGCGGGTCCACCATGGTAGCGAGCGCGGATGCGTAGGGGGCCACCACGAGGTCGCGTCCCAATCCCCGCTTGAGGCCAAGGCTCGGCACGCCGAACGCGCGATACTGATAGATCTGGTGCCGGTCGCGAATGTTGTACGCGCTCTCGCTCACCCCCCAGGGCACGTCGTGCTCCACCCCGTACGCCACCTGCCGCCGCAGCGCGCTCTTGGACGTGGCGTCGAGCACGGTGAAGGGGAACGACCGCATCACCAGCCCGGGCATGAGGTACTCGAACATGCTCCCGCTCCACGACACGAGCACCGTCTCGCCCGCCGCGTGCGTCAGGGTGCGGCCGAGCCGGAACCAGTGCTCGACCGGCACCTCGTCCTTGGCCACGGCGACGAAGCTCGCGAGCCGTGCCTCCGACGCGAGGAGGTCGTAGAAGGAAGGATCGAGGGCGTGCGCCCCCGCCTGGTACCCGATCGCGAAGAGGGTCCGCGATTCGTCGTACAGGAACCCGAAGTCCATCTCCTGCACGTAGCCGTAGGCCCGATCGGCGATCGCCTCGAGCCGCGCGACCAGCGCCGCGGCGGCGGGCGAGGCGGGCACCAGCTCGCGGAACGTCGCCGATCGCGCGGTGGGCCGGGCGCCCCGTCCGGCGCTCGCCCGCATGTCGAGCTGCTCCAGGCGATCGGCGTGGCCGGCGATCAGGTCGATGGCCCAGGTGATCCACACCGACGCGCGGGCCCGGGCGACGTCGGCGTCCGGGGCGGACTCGATCGCCGCGCGGGCCCGGGTGAGCGCCGGCGCGACGTCGGTAAGCAGAGCCCCGGGCGTGTCCCCCTCGGCGACCGCGGCAGCGGCGCGGCGGAGCTCGTTCTCAGCTTCGGCGGGCGCGGCCAGCTCGCGCAGCCGCTCGCCGGCGAGGACGAGCCCGGTGCGCAGGGCCCGCCAGACCCGCGGGTCGCACGCCGGATCATCCGGGATGGCGAGGCACGCCTGGCGCAGCGCGATCAGGTGGCCCGCCAGGTTGCCGCTGTCGACCGTGGAGATGTACGCCGGCTCGAGGACCCGCAGGTCGTGCAGGTCGTACCAGTTGTAGAAGTGGCCCCGGAACCGTTGCATCCGCTCGAGCGACTGCAGGGTCCGCTCCAGCCGCCCCGTCATGTCTTCCGGGGTGATGAAGCCGAGGTCGTAGGCGGTCACCGTCGAGAGGAGCTGGAGCCCGACGTTGGTGGGCGACGTCCGCATCGCCACCGTCGGCGTCGGATCCTCCTGGAAGTTGTCCGGCGCGAGCCACTGCGTTTCGCGGGTCACGAACCGGTCGAAGAAGCGCCAGTGGAGCAGCGCGTAGCGCATCGCGGCCTCCCGGCTCGGCTCGGGGAGCCGCCGCTCGGGGAACACCGCGGGGGCGCTGAGCGCGTGGGCGATCGCCGGTGACGCCAGCCACAGCGCCACGAGCGGGAGCACCGCTCCGGTCAGCTCCCACGGGCGCACGTCCTGGCCGGCGCGGGCCAGCGCCAGACCCGCCACGAGGGCGAGTACACCGGCCGCGAGCGCCACCGCCGGCCACATCGTCCGCCAGGCCGTGGCCCGCCCTCCCGCGAGGACGTGCTCCGTCTGCGACGCGGTTTGCCACTCGAGCAGGGTGCGGCGGCTGAGGAACAGGCGCCACAGCGTGCGCAGGATGGCGTCGGCCGCTACCCATGCCTGGTGCGGAAGGAACGTGATCGCCAGCGCGACCTGCTGCGCGCTCGTCACCGCGTCCTGTCCGACGCTGGCGTAGTAGACGCGCCAGGACTTGTCCATCGGGGGGCGCAGCACCGCGAGCAGCGAGGAGGCGATCCACGGCGCGGCCACGGCGGCGAGCGCGAGGGCCGTCCACCGGAGCGGCGACCCGGGCAGCACGGTCCAGCCGGCCACCAGAAACGCGAGCTGGGCGATCTCGACCGTGCTGCGCCGCAGGTTGTCGAGGATCTTCCAGCGGGACAGCACCGACAGCCGGTTCGGCTCCGGGCCATCGGGTCCCGGGACGGTGGGCGTGAGCCAGTCGAGCAGCTGCCAGTCGCCGCGGATCCAGCGGTGCTTGCGCCGGGTGTAGCTGAGATAGCGGGCGGGATAGTCGTCGTAGACGATGATGTCCGTGGCGAGCCCCGCCCGGGCGTAGTTGCCTTCGATGAGGTCGTGCGAGAGGAGCGTGTTCTCGGGGAAGCGACCGTGGGTCGCCTCCTCGAAGGCGTCCACGTCGTAGATCCCCTTGCCGGTGAAGCTTCCCTCGCCGTACAGATCCTGGTAGACGTCAGAGACCGCGGTGGTGTACGGGTCCACCCCCGGATGTCCCGAGTGGATCGCCGCGAAGCGCGAGCGGTGCGCGCTCGGCAGCGAGACGCCCACCCGCGGCTGGAGAATGCCGTACCCGTGCACCACGCGTCCGAGCGCCGGGTCGTACTCGGCGCGATTGAGCGGGTGCGCGATGGCCCCGATCAGCAGCGGCGCCGCGTCGGGTGGAAGGACCGTGTCGGAATCGAGGGTGATGACGTAGCGGACCCGGCGGATCGACTCGGGGTTGCCGACGATCGTCGAGAATGCGTCCGGCGCCCCGCCCCGCAGGAACCGGTTGAACTCCGCGAGCTTCCCCCGCTTGCGCTCCCACCCCATCCACACGCTCTGGCACGGGTTCCAGCGTCGCGGCCGGTGGAACAGATAGAACGCGTCGTCGACGCCGTCCCCGTATCGCTCGTTGAGTGCCTGGACGCCGGCCACGGCCGCCTCGACGATGGCCGCATCGTGGTGCAGGGTTTCCAGGGGCGCGTCGGTGAAGTCGCTCAGGATGGCGAAATGGAGGTGCGCCTCGCGGTTGGCAAGAAACTGCACCTCGAGATTCTCCAGGGCTTCCGCCACCGCTTCGACGCTTCCAAACAGGGTGGGGATGACGACTGCGGTGCGGAACTCGGCCGGCACGCCCCCATCCTTCTCCAGATCGAGCTTCGGCAGCGCACGCGGCGGCAGGAACGCCGTGACGAGCTGGTTCATCACGTTCACGGCGATGTCGTTGGCCGGCAGCAGCGCGAACAGGACCACGGCCAGCCACGCGGTGCGGGCCTCGGCGCCGGCCAGCCAGAGCGCCGCCCCGACCGCCACGGCGGTACCGACGACGATGCCGCCGACGAACACGACGTTTGGATGCCGCAGGACCCACCGGTGGAGCGCCTCGGCGGGAGGCGAGCGGTAGCCGGTCTTCTGCTCCAGCTCCGCGAGTCCCCGATCCACCAGATAGAAGCCCACGTGACTCCGGCGGGGATCCGCCGTGTCGCGCGCGGCGGCGAGCGCGAGGCCGACGGCGGCCCGCGCCACGCCCGCCTCGTCTCCCCCGGTGCGCTTCGCGATCCGCTCGACGACGTGGCGATACTGGTCGCGGGTGGCGAACGTCATCCGGGAGTATGCGCCCGACGGGTCCTCGCGCAGCGCCGCCTCCATCAGGCTCTGCCGCTCGACGAACACCCGCCAATCCATCCGTGCGATGGCGCGAAGGCTGGTGATGCTGTTCGCCATCATGATCTGCGTCAGCGCGACCCGCTGGGTGGACCGCGCCGCCGCATCCTCGGCGCTCAACGCCTCGTCGGTGATCCACTCCGCGAGCCAGGCCAGCGACGCGGCGCTGCCGGGGGCGGACCGAAGCTGGCGCAGGAGCCCGGCGACGAACGTCGGCGTGAGCGGCGGGTGCTGACTGACGAACTCGTTGAACACCGCCTCGAGCCTCGGGGCGCCCTCCTCGGCCGCGGCCAGCACGCGCGCCCCCCAGCGGTCGGCCTGCTCCAACTCGTCGAGACGCTGGACGGTGCGAAGCGCCATGCGGCGGACGCTCTCGATCAGGCCGAGCCGCAGCATCGCCGGGATCGCCCAGAGCTCGCCGATCGAAAGGGGAGCGACCTCCTGGAACGCGCCGACGAACAGGTTGACGTTCCCCAGGTCGACGCGCCCTTCGCTGTGGGAGATCAGGGTGATCGCCAGCTCGTAGATCCGCGGATGGTCGGCGAGCGGGCCCGCGATCAGCTCGGGCAGCTCACGGTAGTAGCTGCGCGGCAGGCTCTCGCGGACCTCCCGGATGTGCTCCTGCACCACGTGGAAGTTGTCGAGCAGCCAATCGCCCGCCGGGCCGACGTCGATCTCGTGCTCGGCGGCGGCGGCGAGCCGGGCGTGCGCGTCGTCGAGGATGCCGCGGGTCTGGTCCAGCCGCTCGAGGAGGCGGGGCCGCCGCGCGGCGGGACCGCGCGCGACCACCCGCTGGCGCAACGCCACGGCGCGCGCCCGATCGGCCAGGTGTTCGGCGCCGAGCAGTTCGCCACGGATCGGCCCGGCAAGCTGCTCTTCACGCCCATCGCCGGCGCGGTCGAGGAGCTGCAGTAGGGAGCGAGGTGTTAAGCGAGCGATCACGAGCCTCGGATGGACAGCGCCGGGCGATAGAGGTGAGAGGTGCCTGCTGCAACGTAATAGAGGTCGGGAACGGCGCACCGTAGCGCCGTCCCCTGCCCGGACGTAGCTTCTCCCGGCCGTCCCGCGCCCGGCAATCGCATGAGCCACGACTCCGCGCCCACCGATCTCCCGCTCGTCTCCCGCGCCGCCGACCACGGCGACCGCGTGGCGGTCGTGGATCGGGACGCCGGCTACACGTACGCGGAGCTGCTCGCCGCCTCGGCGCGGGTCGCCGGCGCCCTCCTGGCCGGCGGACCCGATCTGAACGAGGCGCGCGTCGCGTTCGTCACCCCGCCGGATTTCTCCTACGTCGCGACCCAGTGGGGGATCTGGCGGGCGGGGGGCATCGCCGTCCCGCTCGCGACCAGCCATCCGCCGAGCGAGTGGGAGTACGCGCTCCGGGACTCGGGGGCCGCCCTCGCGATCGCGGGCGACGCATTCGCGGACGGCCTTCGGCCGGTGGCCGAGGCGGCCGGCGTCCGGCTGCTCACCAGCACCCAGGTGCTCGCGGGTCCGGCTTCGACGCTGCGTCCCGCCGTCTTGCCTGAGCGGCGCGCGATGATGGTGTACACCAGTGGCACCACCGGCCGCCCCAAAGGCGTGGTCACCACCCACGCGAACCTCACGGCGCAGGTTGGCTGCCTCATCGAGGCGTGGGGCTGGGTGGCCGACGACCGCATCCTGCTGGTGCTCCCGATGCACCACGTGCACGGGATCGTCAACGTGCTCACCTGCGCGCTCTGGGCCGGCGCCGCATGCGAGATGCTTCCCGCCTTCGACGCGGACGCCGTATGGGACCGGCTCGCTTCGGGCGACCTGACGCTGTTCATGGCGGTGCCGACGATCTACCGGAGGCTCATCGCGGCCTGGGAGGCCGCGACCCCGGAACGGCAGCGAGCCCTGAGCGCGGGCGCGGCGCGGCTCCGGCTCATGGTGTCCGGCTCGGCGGCCCTCCCGGTGCAGACGCTCGAGCGCTGGCGGGAGATCACCAGGCACACACTGCTCGAGCGCTACGGCATGACCGAGATCGGCATGGCGCTGTCCAACCCGCTGGAGGGTGAGCGCCGCCCGGGGTTCGTCGGCACGCCGCTCCCCGGCGTCGAGGTGCGCCTGGTGGACGAAGGCGGCCGGCCCGCTCCGGCCGACGCGCCCGGCGAGATCGAGGTGCGGGGCGGGAACGTCTTCCTCGAGTACTGGGGTCGGCCGGACGCCACCCGCGACGCGTTCCGTGACGGCTGGTTCCGCACCGGGGACGTGGCCGCGGTGGAGCGGGGGGCCTACCGGATTCTCGGCCGGACCAGCGTCGACATCATCAAGACCGGCGGCTACAAGGTCTCGGCGCTGGAGATCGAGGAGATCCTCCGCAACCATCCGGCGATCCTGGAGTGCGCGGTCGTGGGCGTGGCCGATCCGGACTGGGGAGAGCGGGTGGCGGTGGCCGTGGAGCTACGGCCAGGCGCGTCGCTGGACTTGGAGACGCTGAAGACCTGGGCGAGGGAGCAGCTCGCGCCCTACAAGATTCCGCGCGCGCTCAAGCTCGTGAGCGCGCTGCCGCGGAACGCGATGGGAAAGGTGACGAAGCCGGACGTGGCGGCGCTGTTTCGCGGAGCGTAGAATCCGAGGATGCCGGCCGATCTCCATCCGCCCGATACGCTCCTCACGCGCCAGATCTCCGCTCTCGGTGTCTGGGAGCTGGTGACGCGTCCGCCACATCCGGGACTCCAACCCTATGCGACCGAGTACATGGGCTACGTCGAGACCGCCGCCGCCGGGGCCATCCGGCGGCGCGAGGTGCCGTGGCCCGGCGTGGTCCTCATCGTGAACTTCGGGCCGGCGTTTCGGATCGGCGATCCCCGCACCGCCGCCCCGGCCGACTATCACAGCTTCGTCGCCGGCTTGTACGACTCCTACGTCGTGGCCGAGTCCACCGGCCCCTCCCACTGCATCCAGATCAACCTGACGCCGATCGGCGCGTATCTGCTCCTCGGCGTGCCCATGGACGAGATCGCCAATCGCACGGTTGACCTCGACGACCTGCTGGGCGCGAGCGCCCGCCGGCTGTCGGAGCGGCTGCAGGAGGCTCCGACCTGGAACGACCGTTTCTCACTGGTGGACGGCTTCATCCGAGACCGGGTCGCGCGCGCGCGCGGGGCCGCTCCCCAGATCATGTGGGCGTGGCGGCGGCTCCAGCATCCCGACGGTGCGCCGCGGATCGGCGCGATCGCGGAGGAAGTGGGGTGGAGCTCGAAGCGGCTCATCGCGGGGTTCAGGGAGCAGATCGGCCTCCCGCCCAAGGCGCTCGCGCGCATCATCCGCTTCGATCGGGTGGTCCGCTGGCTCGACGATCTGAAGGAGGTCCGTTGGGCCGAACTGGCGCATCGGGCCGGATACTTCGATCAGGCACACTTCAACCGCGACTTCCGGGAACTGGCCGGCAGCCCACCGGGGGATTTCCTGCAACGCCGGCTGGCCGGCGAGGGCGGCGTGCTGGAGGACTGAGCGCGCGGGAAAAATCGTACAAGACCGGGCCGGCCGGCCGCGATATCCTGAGCCACGATCGATGAGGTCCGCTCAGAAAATGGAAATTGGAGGATCCCATGCCCAAGACAGCTTTCGAAGTCCCGGTGATGTACCCCTGCCTCAGCTATAACGACGCCCCCGCCGCCATCGAGTGGCTCGCCCGAGCCTTCGGGTTCGTCAAACGGGCGGTGTATCCCGGACCCGACGGCACCGTCGCCCATGCGGAAATGAGCTTCGGCTCCGGCGTCATCATGCTGGGCAGCCCGAGGCCGGAGAAGAACTGGGTCAGCGCCAAGGATCTTCCGGCGGTGAACCAGACGGTGTACGTGGTGGTGGACGATCCGGACGCCCACTACGAGAGGGCAAAGGCGGCCGGAGCAGAGATCGTGATCGAGCTCAAGGACGAGGACTACGGGTCGCGGGGGTACACGGCGCGCGACCCCGAGGGGAACTATTGGAGCTTCGGGACCTATCGACCGGGCGCGGACTGGGCGGGCTGATCCGCCAGCGCGCCGAGCCGAGCCGCGTCGTTGCGCTCCAGTGCCACCTCCGCCCGCAAGCTGTCCAGATCGCGCGCGACGGTCGCGACCGCCGTGATCCGGCCGCTCTCCCGGTAAGCAACCAGCGCGTCACGTGCCTTCAGGCTGCCGCTGATGCCGATCTGGGCCGAGGGCCCGTGGTGGCCGACGTAGTTGACCGCGACGTCGTGGTGCCAGGTCCAGAAGAACGACACGTCGGCGTACCGCACCCGCTCCCCCAGCATGTTGCGCGCGGCGACCTGTCCCTGGCGTTCGGCCACGACCCAGTGCTCGACCCGCAGGCGACGTCCGCTGAGCGTATCGGGCCACCGTGCGATGTCTCCGGCCGCGAACACGCCGGGGCGACTCGTCTCGAGGTACTCGTCCACCAGCACGCCATTTCCCACGGCCAGGCCGGCGACTTCCGCCAGCGCGACGGCCGGGCGCACGCCGACACCCACGACGACGAGGTCGGCCGGAAGGGTCGTACCATCCTCGAGCGTCACCGCGGTTCGGCTCACCGCCCGAACCGTCTGGCCGAGGCGGAAGGTCACGCCGTTCGTCTCGTGCACCTCCTGGAGGAACTCGCCGACCTCGCGGCCCAGTGAGCGCTCGAACGGCACGGTGTCCCGGCTCACCACTGCCACGGCGAGGCCACGCTTGCGGAGCGCCGCGGCCACCTCGAGCCCAATGAAGCTGGATCCCACCACCACGGCGTGGTGAGCCGCGCCGGCCGCGGCGATGATGGCGCGGCAGTCCGCGAGCGACCGCAGGGTGAAAACGTGCGGCAATGCGTGAATGGCGGGATCGAGCCGGATCGGCTCCGCGCCGGTGGCGAGCAGCAGACGGTCGTAGGCCACCCGGCGTCCGTCGTCGACCTGGACGACGCGCTCCTCGAGGTCGATGGCGGTCACGCGCGCGCCCAGGATGAGCTCGATCCGGCGGTCGCGGTAATACTCCGGCGCGCGAAGCGGGATCCACTCCTCCTGCGCCGTGCCCGCGAGATAGTCCTTGGACAGGTTCGGTCTATCGTAGGGGCGGTCGGGGTCGGCCCCGATCATGAGGATACGGCCCGGGTAGCCCCGGCGCCTCAGCATCTCGGCCGCGGCGTTCCCGGCGGCCCCAGCGCCGACGATAACCATGGTACGCGAGTCGCCGGGGCTCTCCACCGGCGGCGCGGCGTCGTGCTCCGGCACCCGTCCCCGCACCCGGATCACGCCGTCGCGCTCGTCGACCGTCCAGCATGGAAGCGGATCCAGCGCCGGCGCGCGCACGGCCTCGCCGCTCCGGAGGTCGAAGCAGGCGTGATGCCACGGGCACCGGATGGTGCCGTCGGTGACGATCCCCTCCGCGAGCGGCCCGCTGTAGTGCGTACAACGCGCTCCCACCGCGAAGACCTCGCCGCCGGTGCGGACCAGAAGCACGGGCTCACCCTCGGCATGGCCGAGCAGCGTGCCGCCCTCGGCCACCTCGGGCGAATTCACCCCGACGGTCAGATCGGGACCCGACAGCTCCGCTGCGGTTTCGCTCATTGCGTTCTCCTCCCGTGCGACGCCGGTGCTCAGAGGGATTTCAGGTACTCGACTAGGTCGCCCTTCTGTCTAGGCTGAGGCCAAGGCCGTCCCCCGGTCGTACTGGTCAATGACATCGCGGCGCGTTGGCGCGCTGCCATCATGAAAGTATGGCGCGCGCCGCTACAGCGCTTCAGCCTCGATTCCGCACAGCGATTGCGGCAACTGACGCGGCGATGAGGGTCGCCGTGACTCCAGCGGCTACCCCGGGGTGGAGGGCGGCGGCCGTATAGAGGCTCTTCCGGTGCACCCGGCCTCTCCAGGTTCTCCCCCGCTCTCCGCCGTCGTGCTCCACCGGATCATAGAGGTTGTCCCGTCTGCCGCGACTCAGGGACTGCTTGGTCTTCTGCGCCTCGAATGTGGTCCGTTCCATGTACCGGTCGGTGAGCCGGGGGGCGACCGTGCCGGCCAGGCTCAGCACCTTCCCCATACCGCTTACGATGATGTCCCGGATCGGACGCTCTGCGCATTCGAGAATCGCGCGGGCGACCAGCTCGGGGGCGTAGACGGGCGGCACCGGCTGAGGCTCGACGCCCAGAAGGGTCCTGGCCTTGTCGAAGAGAGGAGTGTCGATGCTGCCGGGCTTGATCAAGCTGACCGAGACCGGGGCGCCTTCCTCCTCGAGCTCCATGCGAAGCGCGTCGGTGAAAGCCTTGAGCGCATGCTTCGCCGCGCAATAGTTGCCCTGGAGCGGAATCGCACGATCCGCGAGCGCACTTGCGACGTTGATGAGCGCGCCACCTTGCCGCTCGAGGTGGCGTACTGCTACCCGGGAGCCGTAGACCTGGCCCCAGTAGTTGACGTCGAACTGCCGGCGCATGTCGTCAGCAGAGAGATCCATGAGTCGGCCATACAGCGCGACTGCCGCGTTGTTCACCCAGGTGTCGATGCGGCCATACGCCTCGATGGCTGTGTCGGCGATCCGCTCGACGTCTTCTGCGTTGGCGACGTCAGCCGCGGCGTGCACCGCGCGACCGCCCTGCCGGCGGATCTCGTCTACCGCACGGGCGAGGTCGGCCTCATTGCGAGCGGCGAGGAGCACGCGGGCGCCCCGCTGCGCGGCCATCTTTGCGGTCACCAGACCGATGCCGCTCGACGCCCCGGTGATCACCATGACCTGATCTGCGACCTGCTTGAGCCGGAGATGCATGATGGCTCTCCTTAGTGATGAAGCAGGCGGTCCACGAGTGCGGTGAACCGGTCGCGGACGCCTGCCGTCAAAGACTCCGGCGGGGGCTGCTTCACGACGTGGAGCGTGCCTCGCTTCCGCACGACCTCCACGTGGCATTCCCCTGAGGTATCTCGGTAGAAGCGGAGGGTCACCGTTGCCCCGCCGACCTGGAGCCGGTCGAGCGTCAGCTCCGGCAGCCACGTCGGCAGCACCGGGTCGACCAGCAGCAGGTCGAGCGCCGCCACCGGCTGCAAGCCGAGCAGCGTGTGCATGAGCAGCGGCAGGGCACTCTGGTTCCAAGCCTGCGCTGCGTTCGCTTGAGGGTAGGCACCGGGGTGCGGGAATTCGGCCCGGGCGTACCCACCGACGCACTCCGGCACGCGGAACCGGTCGTACAGGCGCGCCAGGTCCAGCATCGCTTCCATGAGGTCGACAAAGCGGACTTCGAATCCATATCGGCGCAAGCCGAAGCCGATCGTCGCGTTCTCGACGGTCCAGATGCTTCCGAGGTGATACCCGATCGGGTTGTAGGCGGGGTGAGTGCTGGCGAGGGTCCGAATTCCCCAGCCGCTGAACATGTCCGGGGCGAAGAGGCGTCCGACGACCGCGGGGATGTAGGCGTCGTCGATAATCCCGGTCGTGAGGCAGTGACCGGCATTCGAGGCGATGCTGCGAACCAGGCGCTTGTCGGGATCGAGGGCCAGCGTAACAAAGCCCTCTTCGGGCATCCACCAATCCCGGTTGAATCGGGTCTTGAGATCTGTGGCCGAGCGCCAGTACGCCTTTGCGTCGCCCACTCGACCCTGAACGGCGGAGAGCACGGCACTCAGCTGCTGGGCGGCGAACCAGTAGCCCTGGAGCTCGCACGCCGCGATCGGGGCGGGCACGAGGCGGCCATCCTCGTACATGATCCCTTCACCGCTGTCCTTCCATCCCTGGTTCTTCGGACCCTGCTCGGCGAGGGTGAGGTAGTCGAGGTAGCCATCGCCGTCGCGATCGCCCCGCTTCCGGGCCCAATCGAGCGCACGCTGAGCCGCATCCCAATGGCGTTTCAGGTGCGCCTCATCGCCACTCCAGGCGTAGAGGTGCGCGAGGGAGATGACGAACATCAGGGGACTGGCGAAGTCCCCATAGTAGCGGTTGAACGGGTTCACCCCGAGTCGGGCCAGCGGTCCGCGCCGCACCGAGTGAATGATCCTGCCGGGCATCTCATCGTGCCGGGGATCGTCGCGGGTTCCCTGCAGCCGTTGCAGGCGGGTCATGG
The DNA here is from genome assembly GCA_050733215.1 of Gemmatimonadales bacterium. GTDB lineage: Bacteria > Gemmatimonadota > Gemmatimonadetes > Gemmatimonadales > GWC2-71-9 > DASQPE01. Next base: position 12,125 of record JBOHSN010000038.1, on the reverse strand, counting down.
AAGCGTCTAGCAAACGACCGCGATCGAACAGCGCGGCCTGCCACGAGGTGGTCAAGGAGTCCCGGCCGAAGAGCGCCGGGTACAGCGGGAGCCCCGCGGCGGGCGCGAGCCACTCGTCGGCGCTGCCCTCCAGCAAGGCGAACGATCCGAGGTCATCCACCGCCTGGTTCACCATCTGCTCGACAGCACGGTCCGCCGGCGCGTACAGCGTCGCGGCTTGCTCGCGCCACTGGCGGGCGCGCTGCCGGCGGTGCATCTCGCCCTGGGCATCCGGCACCGGCTCGATGTCGCGGGCAGTGACGCGCACCCGGATCAGTTGCTCCCGCTGCGGCGGCAGCGCGAGCTCGGCAGCCAATCTCCCTCGACCGGCAGCCCATTCTCCAACCCCGGTGGCCGCCACCTCCGTCTCGAAGGCGAGCTCGGGATGCTCGTGCCGGAAACGGAGCCGGCCGTGATCGGGCAGCTCGGTCACCGAGAACTCTTCCTGCCGCCGGTTTTCCAAGGCCTCCAGAAGGTCCGCGTAATCCACTCCTACGCACCAGGCCAGGTCGACAACGACGTTGTCACGGCTCCGATTGGTTATCCGAAGGGTGACCTCGAAGCCGTGAAACGTCACTTCGTATTGCGCCAGGAGATCGAGCGCCCGGTGGGGAATTCCGCGATCGTCTCGGGGCACCTCGTCACCGCCAGTGCCGCTTCCGCCACCGCTGTAACCGAGCCGCTCGGGGTAGCTGAAACTGAACCCGAGCGTTTGCTGGTCACTTGTGCCCGCCGCGCAGAGCCACGGCCGCTGGGCGTTGATCTCCAGCCGCAGCTCCCGCAGGAATCGGGTTTCGCGAAAGAAGTAGCCGCTCAGTGTATCGGCGCAGCCGCACTCGCCGCGGTTATTCGTGATGAGAACCGAGGGCCCGTACCACGCGTAGGTCAGCTCAGGCCGAATCTTCACCGCTCCCATGACTCGTACTCACCGCCGAGTGGTCCGACTCTCCACGATGGGGCCGGCCGGACGGGGCTGCTGTGCCCCATCTTACGTGGGTGCGCCCCGGGGTCGCGGCGGCGCTGGAGCAGCCCCTCAGAAAGCGAGGAGCGCCAGTCCGGTCCCGGGATCGACCCGCCGCTGCAAGTGCCCGGGGGACTCGACGACTACAATTTCGAGGGTCGGGCGCACTCGCGCCGCGAGCAGATGCCCCCGTGCGCACTGCCGACTTCCGCTGGAGCGGCAAGCCGGCGCTTGACGAGCTGCATCCGGACGCCGAACAGCTCTTCTCCCGGGCGTACGCGCCGTTTCTGAGTGCGCTGCTGGAGGAGGTCGCGCTGTCGAGCGAGCGGATCGAGGCGCTGCTCGAAGGGATGGGACGGCGGCTAGCGGCAGCGGCCCCGCCGCCCACCGCCACCTTCGGCGTCAGACTTTAGGCCGCAGTCGAGCTGCTGAACTCGCTGGGTGGGGCCGCGGAGCTCGAGGAAGGCGGCGGGGTGCACGTGCATGGGCTCGGGCCTGGCGCCTCATCGTGAGCTGAGAAACAGGTAGAGCCCGAATCCGCCGATACCCGCCCCCGCGATCGTCACGATCTCCTCGTCGACCAGAAGTCCCGTGAGGATCCCGGCCCCGCCGACGATCATCAGTACCTCACCCTTCCGCCGCCGCGAGGTCTGCGCCGGCACCAGCTGCCGCTGCATTGGCGCTCCCCAATGGGGTGACGTGTCGCTCCGGAGGGGGGCGGTGGCCGCGAGCTGCACGCTCCAGCCGGTGACGACCTGATGGTCGAGGGCCTGTGCGGCCGCCGAGCCGCTCGGCAGGAAAACGAGAGCCGCTGCCAGACCGACGCTCCACGATCCGTGGATCATGTGTCGCCTCCTGTGGGGTTTGGGTGACCCTACGAATCCACCACCTGCAGATGCCCTGACCTCGCACGGCGGCGGCCCCGGTTGTCGGTCACCGTCATCTCGAGGGTGTACTCCCCCGGACGCGCCGCATCGAGGCCGATCGTCCGGTGCCGCCGAGTCGCGGGTCCGTCGGCGCGTTCCCGAAACGTCACGCCAAGTGCCCGGTTCTTCCGTAGTACGCGGCCGACCAGCCCCTCCCGTCTCGCGACCCGGACCTGCACGGTGTAGGGGGTGCCCCGGTTCAGGCCGCACACGTCGTACCGCAGATCCAGTCGTTCGCCGCCGGAAACCTGGCCGGGAGGATCGAGCAGCACGAGGAACTCCTCGACTGGTGTCGCCGAGGGGCAAACCGAGCGTCGCTCCCGGATCTCCTGCGCCCCGAACGCGGCGAGCAACGCGAGCGAGACAGCGGTCCCCCCGGCGAAGGCAAAGCGGCGCCAGGACCGCCTGCGCGCGGGCCGCAGGCTGGGGAGTACTGCCGTGACGGGCTCCGCGAGCCTGGGGCCGTCCTTCGCCTTCGCGACGCGGACCAGCTCGGCGCCGCTCTGGATCCGCCGAGCCGGGTCCTTTTCGAGCAGCCGGTCGATGATCTCGAACACGGCGGCGTGCTCCGCGTCGGGCAGCGCTGGCGTCAGGACCGGTTGGGTTGCGTGAGCGTAAAGGATCGCCATGTCGTCGGCCGCGTCGAACGGCACGCGACCGCTCAGGCAGCGGTACGCGACCACGCCGAGGCTGTAGAGATCGCTTCGTGCGTCGGCCGGCTGGCCGCGAGCCTGCTCAGGGCTCATGTAGTGCGGCGTGCCCACCGACACGCCCACGCGGGTGAGCTGGCCCTCCGCCACCGAGCGGGCGATCCCGAAATCGGTGACCACCGAGCGCCCGCGCTCGTCGAAGACGATGTTGTCGGGCTTGATGTCGCGGTGGACCACGCCGTGGGACGCCGCGCAATCGATCGCCTCACCCACCTCGACCAGCAGCCGCCGGATCTCGTCCGGAGGGAGGCGACCCCGGCGGTCCAGCACCGCCGCGAGCGACTCGCCGCGGAGGTACTGCATCGCGAAATAGATGACGTCGCCCTGCCGTCCTACCCGGTAGATCGGCACGATGTGCGGGTGTTCGAGGCGTGCCGCGGTCCGCGCCTCGCGCTGGAACCGCTCGACCAACTGCGCGTCGTGCAGCAGGGTTCTCGGCAAAACCTTGAGCGCGACCTCGCGAGCGAGCTGCCGATCCCGCGCGCGGTACACGATCGCCATGGCGCCGCGCCCGAGCTCCTCGAGGATCTCGTAGTCCGCCGCGAGGGCAGCGCGCACGGAGTCCAGCTCTGCAGCGGCGGCGAGGGCGTCGCCCGAGGGCCGGAGCGTCATGGACGGCGAGGACAGCAAGGACCGTGGTGCAGCCTCCGGCGCTCGGCCGCCGCGTGGCTGCCGCCACCGTCACTCCGGCCAAATCGTTGCCTCGCGCGGTGTTCCGCCGACGCGTTCGGTCCGCCCGATCGTCAGTGACGGGTGCGTTCTGGGGATCCGCCCACGAGTGGCGCTCGCAATTCGCAACGGAACACGCGCGAATCCTGAGTCAGGCCGGCGCGACGGTGGGCGGGAGCGGAGAGGACGCCTCCCGCAGGCGTCGGACCAGCGCGTCCACGTGGCGCTCGATCCGGTCGGACTCCAGCAGAGAAAAGTGGCTGGTGTCCGGATCCACCACGATCGACTCCTCCTCGTATCGTTCGCCCAGGATGCGTTCGTCGAGGTTACGCAACTGAAGCTCCCGAACCAGGCCGTGATAGTGGCCGCTGTCCTCGAACACGCAGCGGAGCCGCCGGCCCTGGCGGGTGGCGTCGCGGTACCACTCGACGAAGGGGATGAGCGGCCCGGCCTCGAACGGCGCGACGATGCCCCTGGCGAACGTCTGCAGGGGCTCGAACGTGTCGCGGAACTTGCGCGTGATCCGCACCAGGTACTCGTGCACGTTGATCCAGTCGTCCACCGACTGCGCGGCCTGCCCGATTCCGCGCAGCGCCGCCAGCGTCTCCGACTCGCTCCCGGTGCCGATGTGCGAGACCACGCGGGTGACGAAGCAGGTCTCGACCGCGAGGTTGCAGCCCAGCGAGACGCAGCCGTCGAGCTGGAGGGGGCGGTCGCTGGCCGGGGCGGCTGCCAGCCGCAGGGCGACGTCCCCACCGGAGGAGAACCCCACCAGCACGACCAGATGCGGCCGCAGCTGGAGGGCCATCGCGTGCAGCCATTCGCGGGTGAGCACGAGATGGTCCTGGAGGGTGAGGCGGGGCCGGCGCCCGCGGTTCGGCTCGAAGCCCACCATGGTCGGCGCGATCGCCCGGTGGCGAGTGGTCCGCAGAAACGGGGCGAACTGCTCCGCGTCGAGGCCGCAGGCGGGCAGGCATGCCAACAGCACGTCCGAGGGCGCCCGGTTGTCGAGGTACTGCATGCTGTCGCCGATCAGCCGGGGATCGAACGAAATTCGCTCCAGACGGCGGCAGACGTCCTCGGTGAGGCGGTACGCGGCGGTCTCGAGCTCCCGGTGCAGCTGCAGCGAGAGGGTGGCGCCGCTCGCGGCCGACGACGCGAGGTCGAGCTGGCGGAGCATGGCCTCGGCTGACTGCCAGCGGTCCGCCGGCCGCTTCTCCAGGCATCGCATCACCACGGCGGCCAGGGCCGCCGGCACCGTCGGGCGGACCCGCTCCAGCGGCTCGACCGCGCGGGTCAGGTGGGCCGCGGCCACCTGACGGAAGTCCGCGCCGGTGAACGGGGGCGCGCCGGTGAGCATCTCGTAGGCGAGGAGGCCCGCGGCGTAGATGTCCGCGCGATGGTCGAGCTGAGGGTCGGCCGTCGCCTGCTCCGGCGCCATGTACGCCGGTGTGCCCAGGACAAGGCCCGTCGCGGTGAGCGCGGTACCCTGGCCAGCGGCCTGGAGCGCCTTCGCGATCCCGAAGTCGGCCACCTGCACGTGGACGCCAAGGAACAGCACGTTCTCCGGCTTGATGTCGCGGTGGACGATGCCCTCGGCGTGGGCATGCGCGAGCGCGTCGAGCACCTCGCGCAGGACGTGGACGGCGACGTCGATGGGGAGCTCGCCTTCGCGGCGCAGTCGGGCGCGCAGCGAATCGCCCGGCACGTACGGCATCGTGTAGTAAAGCAGTCCGCCGGCCTCGCCCGACTCGAGCAGGCTCAGGATGTGGGGATGAACCAGGCGGGCGGCGACCTCGATCTCGCGGAGGAACCGCGCGGCGCCGAGCGACGCGGCCAGATCGGGGTGGAGCACCTTGAGCGCGACCAGACGGCGGTGGCGGAGATCGTCGGCGAGGAAGACGGTCGCCATGCCGCCGCGGCCGAGCTCGCGCTCGAGCCGGTAGCGGTCGGCGAGCGCGTCGCGGAAGCCCTGAAGGCCGGGGTCCATGGAACCCGAAATTAAGGGCGATCCCGGCCGGGCGCCTGACGGAATGGCATCGAGAGCAGGCTGGTGAGCCGCGAGGCCGCGCCTCGCTCCCCTTCGGGCAGCCCGAAGCGGCCCTCGTCGGTGCAGTCGGAACGCATCGTCCCGAAGAGCCGATCCCACAGGGTGAGGAGCGTGCCGAAGTTCGAGTCCATCTCTTCCTGCACGGGATGGTGGTGGATGCGGTGCATGGCCGGTGGCACGAAGGTCCACCAGAGCAGGCGCTCCAGCCCGGGCCGGACCACCACGTTGGCGTGCTGAAACTGCGCGGCCAGGAGGAGGAGTATCTCGAAGCTCACCAGCCCGAGGGCAGAGATTCCGAGCATAAGCACGAGCGCGAGCTTCGCGACGGCCGAAACGAGGACCTCGCCGAGGTGGAAGCGCGACGCCGAGGTGACGTCCAGGTCGGGGTCGGAGTGGTGGACCTGATGGAACCGCCAGAGGGCCGGGATGGCGTGGTACCCACGATGCAGGGCGTAGACGACGAGGTCCAGCATCACCACTTCGACCGGCAGGCGGATTAAGACCGGCAATCCGAGCTGCTCGAGGGGACCATAGCCCCAGGGCGCTGCTCCCGCGGCTGCCAGCTCGTAGCAGACGGCACAGAGCGCGGCAACGACCACGCCGTTGAGTGCAGCGAACGAGAGATTGACCGTCCAGCGGCGGAAGCGCGGTGCGGTCGGGGCATGGTGGGGACTCGTCAGCTCCCACGAGAGCAGCGTGAACAGCCCCGCCAGGAACAAGCCGAGGCGGATGCCGTTCTGCGTCAGCTCGGCCGCCAAGATGGGGTCACGCCTTCCGGCCCCGCAGCACCACGCTGTGCGCACCGAACGACGCGGCGACTTTCCGCGTCTCGGCGCTCGAGCTTCCAGCGAAGTAGTCCAGGCGGGCCAGCAACTCGAGATCGCAGAGCCCGGCCGACGTAAACTCCGCCAGATACGTCTCGACGGTCGTGGCGCCCACCACGCACTCCGCCCAGAGCTCGGGATGCGCTCGGCACGCCTCCGACGGGAGGGTCTCGACCACGATGTCCGCGAGCTGAAGCCGCCCGCCCTGCCTGAGCACGCGCGCGATCTCGCGGATCGCGCGCGTCTTGTCGGGCACGAGGTTCAGCACCCCGTTGGTCGTCACGACGTCCACGCAGCCGTCCGGTAGAGGGATGTCCTCGGCGTTGCCCGCGAGCACCTCGATGTTCGCGGCCCCCGCCAGGGCGGCGTTCGCCCGCAGCTTCTGCCGCATCGCCTCGGTCATGTCCAGCCCGACGACCCGCCCGGCGGCCCCGACGAGACGGCTCGCGATCAGCGCGTCGGTCCCCGAGCCGGAACCGATGTCGAGCACGACCTCTCCCGGCCGGATCACTCCAGCCGCGAACGGGTAGCCCACCCCGGCGAACGACTCCAGGGCGGTCGGCGGAAGCGGGTCGAGCTGGGCGGCCGGGTAGCCGACGAACTCGCACGCACGGCGGCCGGTGGGGAAATGGAACTCCCGCTCGGGCGCCGTGGCGACGTCGGCATACATCCGCTGCACCGCGTCCAGGATGACTTCGCGCTGGTTCGACAGAATCGCGACCATGCGGTCCTCCGGATTCAGAACTCGGTGATGAGCCGCCGCACCCGCTGCTCGAACGCCGGCGCGATCTCCTCCCGGCGCAGCCCCTCGAACTCCGCCTTGAGACGCCGCTCGAATTCCGCCCGGGAGTAGCAGCTGCGGCAGGTCTTCAGGTGCCGCGCCACGTGCTCGTACTCGGCGCTATCCAGCTCGCCGTCCAGGTAGGTCGCGAGCATCCGCAGCGCCTCCTCGCAGTTGATCGTCGTGGGGTTGCTCATGCGATGTCCGGCTTCCTGTGGCGGACGGTGTGGCCGAGGCCGGCGTCGCACGCATGCTCCCAGAGGACGCTCTGCAGAAGCGCGCGGCCGCGGGCGAGTCGCGATCGGACCGTTCCGACCGGGACGGCGAGGGTTTCGGCGATGGCCCGGTAGGAGAAGCCTTGGACGTCCGCCAGCACGACCACGAGGCGGAACGTCTCCGGAAGCGTGTCAATGGCCCGGGCGAGATCCTCGCGCGCCAGCTTGTCCAGGAACTCCTGCTCCGGCGTGCTCCACCAGAGCAGGAACGGCTGGTGCAGCCGCTCGAAGAGCGAGAACTCCGCCCCGCGCTCGTCCAAGGATTGCTCCGCGGGTCGGCCGGCGAGCGTCCGGCGCTCGCTCAGGAACAGGTTCGTGAGAATCCGGAAGATCCAGCCGCGGAACCGGTCGCGCTCCCTGAGCGATCCGCGGGCGAGCCACGCCTTGGCGACTGCGTCGGCGACGAGGTCCTCCGCGTCGGCCCGGTTCTTCGTGAGCCGCAGCGCGGTGCCGAGGAGGTCCGGCAGGACCTCCAGGACGGCGGGCTCGAACCAGGCCCGGCCCCCCTCGTCGGCGGGCATCGTCGCGTCGCCCTACCGCGTGCCCCCGCGCCGACGGGGATCGTCCGCGGGGTTGACGTAGATCAGGCTCCAGGGACCGTTCCCGTGCAGCTGGAGGACGGTCTCGCCTTCGGCCTGCGCGAAATGCCGTACGCCGGGTGCGAGCGCCGCGAAGGTTCCCACCGGCAGCGCCGTCATGGCGGAGGCGTCGACCTTTTCACCCATGCCCACCTTGAACGTGCCCTTGACGACGGTCACGTGCTCGACGAACGGATGATAGTGCGGCGGGATGCGATACCCGTCCGGCACCGCGAGGCGCATGGTGTACGGCCCGGTCTCGAAGGGATTCCCCTCGAGCACGGCGAGCTTTGCGCCCGCCGGAAGGACGTCGGGTGCGGGGCCGAACGCGACCTTGTCGGGCAAGGCGATGATGGCGTGCGGCGGCGGCGCGGGTGGGGCGGCCTGAGCGGCGGCGCCGCCCGCCACGAGCGTGAGAGCGATGACAACGAGCGCGAGTCGCATGGTGATCTCCTGTGAGCCGGCTTCGAACCCCTGGTGCCGGGCAGCTCTTATAGATACCGACGCGCTCCGACCGAAAAGGTTCCCGACCTACGCCGCGTCCGCGGCGATCCGCGCCCGAAGCACCTCGTCCGGCAGCCGACCCTCGCCCGCCCGCATGTTGTCGCGCAGATGCTCCACCTTCGACGTGCCGGGGATCGCGCAGGTGATCGCCGGGTGCGAGACGATGAACTTGAGCAGGAGCTGCGCCCAGCTCTCGCAGCCGATCTCGGCCGCGTACGCCGGCAACGGCTTGCTCCTGAGCCGGCGGAACAGATCGCCGCCCGCGAACGGCCGGTTCGCGATCACCGCCACCCCCCGCTCGCGGGCCAGCGGCAGGAGGCGCCGCTCGGCCTCGCGCTCGCCGACGGAGTAGTTGATCTGGATGAAATCCACCGGCCGCGAGAGAATGACCTGCGCGACGTCATCGTGGCTGCCGGCCGTGTAGTGGGTCACGCCGATGTAACGGACCCGGCCCTCGCGCTTCCAATCCGCGAGGGTGTCGAGGTGCGTGCGGACATCCAGCAGGTTGTGCACCTGCATCAGGTCGATGGGATCCGCGCGCAGCTTCCGCATGGAGTCCTCCATCTGCTCGATCCCGCTCGCCTTTCCCGAGGTCCACACCTTGGTGGCGACGAAGAGCTTCGACCGGAGGCCGAGCTTGGCGGCGAGATCGCCGACCACCGCTTCGGAGTTCCCGTACATCGGGGACGAGTCGATCACCCTGCCCCCCAGCGCCACGAACGCGCCGAGCACCTCCTCCAGCGGGGCGCGTTCGGCCGGAGCGCGGCCGACGTCGAACGTCTGCCAGGTCCCGACGCCGATGACGGGAATGGCCTCGCCGGACGACGGGATCCTGCGGGTCAGAATGGCGGCCGGGCGGACCCGCGATGTTGCCCGGGCTCCTGCCGACGGAGCGGTGAAGAGCCCGGCCATGCCGACCCCGATGAGCCTCAGCGCGTCACGCCGGGTGGTTCGGTCCCCATTCATCTCATCATCCCTTCCGGTCATGCCCCGTCCCGACTCGCAATCCGGTCACCAGGTATGCTAACGCGACCGGGATGGCTACGAGGACGACCGCGTCGAGCCCGGCTGCCCGGATCGTGGAGATCAGGCAGGCGAACACGGCGTCGTTTCCGCGGTAGACCACCGTGTCAATGAAGTTCTTGGCCTTGTACCGGCTCTCCGGGTCCACCGTCGTGTAGATCATCTCCCGTCCCGGGCGCACCAGCGAGAACTCGCCGGCGCGATTCGCGATCTGCGTCCCGGCCAGCAGGAGCGCGGTGCGCCAGATACCGGCGGCCGCGAGTCCCGCCAGGACGACGAGCGGGACCACCGACAGGGCCGCGGCCAGACCGAAGCGCTGAACGATCGGCCGGGTCAGCAGCAGCTGAATCGTGAGGGCAAGGGTGTTCACCGCGAGATCCAGGCTGGCGAAGAAGGCGGTACGCTCACCGGAGTCGGGATAGGTGCGACGCGCCAGGTCCGCCATTTCGACGTACAGCACGGTGTGCACGGCCGTGTAGCAGATCACCAGCAACGCGATGCCGCGCAGGCTCGGAAGCTTCAGCGTCAGCGGAACGCCGGCGAGCACCGACCCGCCGATCGGGCGCGCCGCCGCCGGCGCGTCGACGGGATGCGCACGGCGGAGGAGCACCATGCACGCCGCCGCCGCCGCGAGCAGGCTGGCCGAGAGCGCGAGCAGGTGGGCACTGCTCACGTACCGGGCCAGCAGGGCGGTGAGGGCCGGTCCGGCGAGCGCACCCGCCGTGCCCCCCGCCGCGATGTAGCCGTACAGCCGGTGCGACTACTCGGTGGTGAAGGCGTCGCTCACGTTGCTCCAGAAGAGCGACACCACGATCAGGTTGAACACGCTCAGCCAGATGAAAAACGCGGCGGCGGTGACCGGCGTGACGCCCGCCGCGAACGCCGCGTAGAACGCCAGCAGGTTGAGCACGACGAACCCGTACACCACGGGCAGAAGGCGTGCCCGCGGCACGCGCTGCACCACCCAGCCGAACGCCGGGACGGTGAGCAAAGTGAAGACGAAGGTGCCGCTGAACAGCCACTGCAGGCGGTCCACGCCGGTCTGCACGCCCATCTCGTCCCGCACCGGGCGAGAAGGCGGCGAACGCGAGGCCGACCCGCGTCAGCTCGCCGGCGTGAACGCGGCGGATCACCGCGCCAGGCGCTCGAGCGGGGGCAGCCCGATCGGATTGGCTTCCTGCACCACGGCGGCCAGAGCCAGCACGGCCTCCTCGCCGAACGGCGCGCCAACGACCTGGAGACCCACGGGAAGTCCCTCGGTGTCGAGCCCGCACGGCACCGCCCCCACCGGCAGCCCCGTGAGACTCAGCACGAACGTCGGCGCGATCCAGTCCACGTACGTCTTCATCCTCCGGCCGGCCACCATCTCCGGGTAGTTCTGCTCCACCGGAAACGGCGGCACGGCCACCGCGGCCGTGACCAGGTGGTCGTGGCGGGACAACAGCTCGACGACCCGTTCTCTCACGCGGCCGCGGGCGTGCTCCGCGGCTCCGAGCTCGGCGCTCGTCGTCTTGAGGCCGGCGCGGATGTTGCCCGCCACGTTCGCGCCGAACTTGTCGAGGTGCTCCATGCGAGCGTGCATGTGATTGACGAACCAGAGGCCCCGGAGCGCGAGGAAGGCATCGCGTCCCTCGCTCAGGTCGAGCTCGACCTCCTCGACCGTGACACCCACCTGCCGGAGCTCGAAGACGGCGGCTCGGCACACGCGCTCCACGTCGGGGTCGATCCCGATCCCGATCAGATCGGGACAGTAGGCGACTCGAAGCCCGGGCCGAGCTCCCGCGGCGGCCGCCCCTGCGAAGCGGCGGCCGGTAACGGGCTGGGAGATCGGCGAGAGATGGCTCGGGCCCGCGACCGCGTCGAGCATGAGCCCCACGTCTTCCGCCGTTCGTGCGATGGGGCCGGTCACCTGGAGGGTGTCCCACAGCCAATCCGACGGCCAGGTCGGGACCAGGCCGGCTGACGGCCTGAGTCCCACGAGACCGCAGAACGACGCCGGAATCCGGAGCGAGCCGCCGAGATCGGTTCCCTCGGCCAGCGTGATCATGCCCGTCGCGAGCGCCGCCGCGCCGCCGCCAGTGGAGCCGCCCGTGCTGCGCTCCGGATTCCACGGGTTCCGGGTGTGGCCGAACACCTCGTTGGAGGTGTTGCCGCCGGCGGCGAACTCGGGACAGTTCGTCTTGCCCAGGATCACGGCGCCGGCCTCGCGCAGCCGCCGCACTACGAGCGCATCCTCGGCCGGGATGTAATCCGCGTACACCGGCGAGCCGTAGGTCATCCCGAGCCCGGCCACCGGCGTCACGTCCTTGATGCCGACGGGCAAACCGCAGAGCGGGCCGATCGTGCCCCGGGCGGCGTCGCGCTCGAGCGCCCGCGCGTCGTCGAGCGCGCGCTCGTTGAGCGTCACGACCGCGTTGATGCGCGGATTGTACTGCGCGACCCGGGCGAGGCACGCCTCGACAATCTCGACCGGCGACAGCTCGCGCCGGCCCACCAGGCGGCGGAGCTCGCTGGCGGAGAGGTCGGCGATTTCGTGCTGGAGAGTCATCGGGAGCCGCGGAACGAAGATCGCGGCCTCGCATCCCTTCGGGCGTCGGCAGCCCGACCGCTGCCTGCTCCCTCAAGGACGCGCGGCGCGGCATGGCTCATGACGGCCTCATCTCCAGGACCGCCTTGTTCAGGGGAGGCGACGGCGCGAACCGGCGCCGGCGCTCCAGGAAGAACGCAAACAGGATCATGTTCTCCCAGAAAAAGACCTCAAGGAACAGCCAGGACAGAAGGTGCA
>JBOHSN010000037.1:0-34783 GCA_050733215.1 Gemmatimonadales bacterium | reverse complement strand
ACGTGGCGAAGCTCGCCGCGATCGCCTCGCCCCGGGCCGACAGTCCCGGCGCGTCGCCCACGGGGCCCGGCGCGCGGGGCTCCGCTCGGGGCAGGCGCCCGGCCACGAACGTGCCGGCGCCGCGCCGACCCTCCAGCCATCCGTCCGCCAGGAGCTGCTCATACGCCGTCGCCACCGTGTTGCGCGACAGCTCGAGGTCGTGCGCCAGCATCCGCGTGGAGGGGAGCCGAGCACCAGCCGCCAGCTCCCCCGCCGAGATCCGGCGCTTGAGCGCCTCGGTGAGCTGGCGCCACGCCGGTACCGGCGAGCTTCGGTCGAGCGGCAGCAGGGCCAGGGGCGGCGGTGCACCCGCGGCGTTGGGCGTCAGCGTGGGCGACAGGAGACTCTCCCCGAGATGATCCCGACTCCGATAGATGTGCGCGGTCTCTCCCACCCGCAAGCGAGTGGCACCCGCGATCATCGCCGAAGTGGCTCTGGCCCGGCGCGTCCGCTCCCGCATCTTGGGCGCGTGCTCCCGGTGCTCTTCGTGCTCTCGATGCCGGTGGCGGCGCAGACGCCTGCCGCCGCTCTCCGTGATCTCGGTGTGTTCGACACCGAGCGCGGCCGCGTGCGGGTCGAGGTGATCGCCGACAGTCTCCAGATCCCTTTCGGCATCGCGTTCCTTCCCGACGGTCGCGCACTCGTGACTGAGCGTGCCGGCGGCCGCCTCGATCTGATCGATGTCCGGACCGGCGCGCGCACCGCGCTGGAGGGGGTACCGCCGGTGTTCGCCGAGACCGACGGCGGGATGCTCGACGTGGTGGTGCATCCCGACTACGCCCGGAACGGCTGGATCTACTTTTCGTACTCGGCGCGCATCGGCGGCGACAACACTACGGTGGTGGACCGCGCCCGGCTTCGCGGCCCACGGCTGGTGGACCGCCAGCGGCTCTTCACGGCGCTCCCCGCCATCGACGACGCCAATCACTTCGGCTGCCGGCTCGTCCTGCACGGCGGCTACCTGTTCATCTCGCTCGGCGACCGGGACCAGCGGGACCGCGCGCAGCAGCTCGACACCCATCACGGCAAGATCGTACGGCTTCACGAAGATGGACGCGTTCCGAAGGACAACCCGTTCGTCGGCACGGCGCGGGCGCTCCCCGAGATCTGGAGCCTGGGGCACCGGAATCCGCAGGGCCTGACGCTCCGCGCCGACGGCACGCTGTGGGAGCACGAGCACGGGCCGTTCGGCGGCGACGAGATCAACGTCATCCGCGGAGGCGCGAACTACGGCTGGCCGGTGATCACCTACGGCCGGGAATACGAGGGTGGCCCGGTAGGCGAGGGGCTGACGGCAAAGGATGGGATGGAGCAGCCGGTGCACTACTTCATTCCCTCCATCGCGCCGAGCGGGATGACGTTCTATACCGGCGACGCGTTCCCGGCGTGGCGCGGCAACCTCTTCATCGGCGCGATAGGGCTCACCCACCTCGGCCGCTACGTCTTCCGCGGCGACACCCTCGTGCGCGAGGAGCGAATCTTCGACGGCCTGCCGTGGCGGGTGCGAGCGGTAGCCCAGGGACCGGAGGGATTCCTTTACCTCGGCGTGGACACCGGCCTGCTGCTCCGGATTCGCCCCGCGGAAACCTGGGAGACGAAAACAGGGAGCCGCGAATGAACGCGAATCAACGCGAATACAGCACCAACAACTAATAGAGCCGCGGATCAACGCAGATGAACGCAGATCCGCCTTCATCCGCGGCTTCTTTGTGGTGTATTCGCGTTCATTCGCGTGAATTCGCGGCTTGTTGTTGTAGTTGATTCGCGGCGGGGCTACGTTCCGCGGCATGACGCGCGAACGCGCCGGTCTGCCACTCGCCGCCGTAGCTTTCGCCGCAGTCATCCTCGCGTCATTTCCAGGCCTCACCCCCGAAGCGCATCGGCTCGCGGCCGTCATCGCCGCGGTGGTCATCCTGTGGGTGAGCGAGGCCATCCCGCTTCCCGCCACCGCGCTGCTCGGCGTCTCCGCCGCGGTCGCGCTCGGCGTCGCGCCCGCCCGCGAAGCGTTCGCGCCGTTCGCCGACCCGCTGATGTTTCTCTTCATCGGCGCGTTCATCCTGGCGCGGGCGATCTTCGTCCACGGGCTCAACCGCCGGGTCGCGTACGCGGTGCTCTCGCTCCCCTGGGTAGGTGGGTCGGCCGGAAGGATTCTGTTCGCGTTCGGCGCGGTGACCGCAGCCATCTCCGGCTGGATCTCCAACACCGCCACCACCGCGATGATGTTCGGCATCGGCATCTCGGTGCTCGCGGCGATGGGCGAGGACGTGCGACGCTCGCCCTACGCCACGGCGCTGATGCTCATGACGTCGTTCTCCGCGTCCATCGGCGGACTGGCCACCCCGATCGGCACGCCACCCAACGTGATCGGGCTCGGCTTCATCCGGAGCACGCTGGGCGAGGAGGTGTCGTTCTTCCGCTGGATGCTGCTTGGCGTGCCGGTGGTGATCGTGCTTTACGCCGTGCTCTACGGCTGGCTCCGCTTCGTCACCCGCGGCACGGTGGGCGACCTCGCCGCCACCCGCGCGCTCATCGGGAAGGAGCGAGCCACGCTCGGACCCTGGACGCCGGGGCAGCGGTCGGTGGCCATCGCCTTCGGGGTGACCGTGCTGCTCTGGGTGTTGCCCGGCATCGTGGCGCTGGCGGCGGGCGAGCGGAGCGACGCCTACCGGGTGCTCGGCGAGCGGCTGCCCGAGGGCGTCGCCGCCATCGCCGGCGCGCTGCTCCTGTTTCTCCTGCCGGGTGACAAGGGCGAGCGGGCGATCACCTGGGACGAGGCGGTCCGGATCGACTGGGGCGTGGTCCTGCTCTACGGCGGCGGGTTCGCGCTCGGCGTCCTGTCGTTCCGCACCGGGCTTGCCGAGGCGGCGGGGCGGGGTCTCACCGGCTGGCTGCCGTTGTCGGGAGAGCTCGGGCTGCTCATCGCCTCGGTGACGGTCGCCATCGCGCTGTCCGAGGCCACGTCCAACACCGCCGCCGCGAACATGGTGGTGCCGGTGGTGATCTCCATCGCGCAAGCCGCCGGAATGGACCCGTTCGAGCCTGCCCTCGGCGCGACCATGGCCGCGAGCCTCGGCTTCATGCTCCCGGTATCCACCCCCTGCAACGCGATCGTCTACGGGTCCGGGCTCATCCCGCTCGCCAAGATGATCCGCTACGGGGCGGTGCTGGATGTCGCGGGCGCGGTGGTGATCGTGGTGCTGGTGCGGGCGCTGGGTGCAGTGGTGAGGTGATGGTCAGTCCATCCCGCCATCCGCCAACGCCTGCAACGCATCCCCGGTCATCCGATACACCGTCCAATCCCCCATTGGTCTCGCCCCCAGGCTCTCGTAGAACCGGATTGCGGGCGCGTTCCAGTCCAGCACCCACCACTCGAAGCGGCCGCAGCCGCGCGCCACCGCGAGGCGGGCGAGATGCTGCAGCAGCGTCCGCCCGACGCCGTGTCCCCGGAAGGACGGCTTTACGAACAGATCTTCGAGATAGAGGCCCCGCCGGCCTAGGAAGGTCGAGTAGTTGTGGAAGAAGAGGGCGAAGCCGGCGGGCTCGTCGTCCACGTAGGCGATGACCACCTCGGCGTCGGGCCGCGAGCCGAACAGCGACGCGCGGAGCGACTCCTCGGTGGCCACCACCTCGTGCGCGAGCTTCTCGTACTCCGCCAGGCCTCGGATGAGCTCGAGGATGAGCGGAACCTGGTCCTCGGTGGCCGGTGCGATGCGAAGGGATCGATCCATTCGCCAAATATCATCGCGCCGGCGTCCAGATGCCGTAGTCGGCGACGGCGCGTACCTGCGGCAGCTGCTCCGGCAGGACCTCGAGCCCCCACAGATAGACGAAGCCGGTGCCGGGAGGTCCGCCGTACGAGCGCACCCACGCCCCGGCCTGGTGGAATTCGTCTATCGCCAGGACACCGCCCGGCACGAGCTTGGGATCGAGAGTCCAGAACGACATTGCCCGGCCTTCGAGGCCCCACGCGTCGCCCTGACGGGTCGGCAGCGCCTGATAGTACGTGAGCCCCAGCTTGTCGTGGGGAATGCTCAACAGCGCCGTGGGCCGCTTGGGATCCACCGCGACCGGCGCCACGCGCTTGGTCGAGTCGTTCCGCACCCGGGTAAACATCGCTTGCGGCTCGCCGGTCCACACGATCTTGCCGCCGGCGTTCAGGTAGCGCCGGAAGAGCACCGTGTCGGACGCCTCCCGCGCCACCGTCTCGGGCACGACGTCCAGGGCGAAGACCACGACGCTCGGCGCCTTGTCCTTGAGCCGCTCCTCGAAGAACGACTGGAGCGCCCTGGCGTCGAGCACCTCGTAGCCGAAGCGGCTGAAATAGTCGCGGACCGTCTGGCCGCCCTTGGTCCCGGCGAACTCGGCGGCGGCGGAGTCGTAGAAGACAGCGCGGCGCACCGACGGACCCTCAGTGGCGCGGATCGCATACACCGCCCCGTCGTCGCCCCCGATGTAGAGCCCGCCGTTGGTGGGAACGGGCGTGGAGTAGATCCGGGCGCCGAGGCTCGTGCGCCAGCGCTCGGCGCCAGTCGCCGCGTCGAGGGCGAACAGGTTGCCGCTCATCTCCGCGACGTAGAGGACGGAGTCGGCGAGCACCGGGGACGCGATCACGTTGTCCGGCGTGCGCACCAGCCACATGCGCTTGCCGCTGTCCGGATCCACCGCCGCCACGTAGTGGCCGTCGGAGCTCCCGAAGTAGATCCGCCCGCCCCACACCACCGGTGAGGTGACGACCCAGGGCGCGGGCGTGCCCGTGCGCCAGAGTTGCTTGCCGGTCTCGAGATCGAAGGCGTAGAGATGGGCGTCGCGTGATCCGACGTAGACTTTGCCCCCGGCGATCGCGGGCGAGCCCTGGATCGTCTTCCGGTCGAACCCCTCCGTCTCGGAATCGAGCGTGGCGCCCTCGGTCTCGCCGCGCCAGCGGAGCTTGCCGTCAGCCAGGCTGAGCGCATACACGTACCCGTCGGCGCCGCCCACCACCACATAGCCCTCGGCCGCCGCCGCCGACGACCGGAACAGCGTGCCCGCCGAATAGCGCCAGCGCTCCCGGCCGGTCGCGACGTCGAGCGCGTACACGTTCCCGTCGGCGGCGGCGAAGATCGCGAGGTCGCCGGTGATCACGGGCGACGCGACGTAGAAGTCCCAGCCCTCCCGCCCCCAGGGGAACGGCCGCGCGGGCCCGGTCGAGACCGACCAGCGCGTGGTGCCCTTCGCCGCGTCGAGCGCCACCAGGGTGCCGTTCCGCGTGGCGAAGAGCACGAGCCCCCGCGCCACAGCCGGAGACGAGAGCACCGACCCGCCCGCGTCGCGCTTCCAGCGCACCGCACCGGTCGAGCGGTCGAGCGCGTAGAGGTTCCCGTCGCTGCTACCGACGTACACCCGGTCACGCGTGACCGCGGGCGACGACCGGACGGTTCCCCCGGTGACCGTACGCCACGCGATGCCGCCGAGGCGCGGTACGCCGGAGACCGGGTATACGCCCAGATGCGCGGCATCGCCGCGGAACATCGCGACCTCGGCCCAGGCGGAAGCCGAAGTGGAGGCGCGAGCGGGCGCACGGCTTTGAGCGGCGGCGGAGGCGAACGAAGCGGAGAGCAGAGAGCAGGACGCGAGGAGCGATCGCGCGGTCATTCCGGGGCTCGTGAGATGAGGGTGCAACCGGTACGGTCCCCGAGGCTGGGCGGTTTCGCGGCCGGCGGATGTGTCAACCTCGACACGATCGCTGAAACACGACTGATTCACCGCGGAGGCGCGGAGAACACGGAGAAATGCAATTGTGGTGATCTCACGTTCAAACATCGAAATCCTTGGTCATGAGACCACATCAAGAGCTGTTCTCCGCGTCCTCCGCGCCTCCGCGGTGAATCGCTGTTGCTGACGCCCGAAAGTCGGCTCGTGCGCATCCCTCACTCGAGCTCATCGATGGATCGGGGCCAGTCGGCGCCGAGCAAGCGGGAGAGCGACCGGTCGGCGAGGACGCGCCCGCCGGTCTGGCAGCGCCCGCAGTAGTTGGTTTCGTTCTCGGCGTACCGGATCCGCTGCACCGGCGCGCCGCACACCGGGCACGGCTCGCCGAAGCGGCCGTGCACCGCCATCCCCTCGCGGAAGGCCGTCACCTTGCCGGGGAACCCATCCCCCGCCTCGGCGCGGAGCCGCTCGGTCCACTCCACGAGCACGGCACGGGTGGCCTCGTGGAGACGGGCGATGTCGGCGTCGACAAGACGGGCGGTCTGCTGGAGCGGCGAGAGCCGCGCGCGGTGCAGGATCTCGTCGGAGTACGCGTTGCCGATCCCACTGAAGAGCCGCGGATCGGTGAGCGCGCGCTTGAGCGTGTGGTTTTCGCTCTTGAGCCGCGCGGTAAAGGCCGCGAGATCAACCTCGAGCGGCTCGAGACCGCCCCGGTTGAACGCCGACAGCGCGGCCGCGCCCCGCAGCAGGTGCATGGAGGCGCGCCGCTTGCTGCCGGCTTCGGTGAGCACCAGCTGCCCATCGGCAAATTCGAAGCTCGCGAGCGCGATCTTGCCCGGCGGCTTGGCGCCGGAAGCGAGCCAGCGGAGTCGGCCTGCGACCATCAGGTGGATGACCAGGAAGAGATTGCCCTCGAGTCCGAGCACGATCCGTTTACCGATGCGGCGCAGCTCGGTCACCTGGCGCCCGGCGGCCTCGCCGAGCGGCGGATCCACCGACCGGAGGACGAACGGGTTCAGCGCGCGGGCGCGGACGAGCGTGCGGCCGAGCACGCGCGCATGGAGCCGCTCGAGATAGACCACCACGTCGGGAAGCTCGGGCATGGTGCGGTCAGCCGGCCGCGCCGGCGCGGTGGAACTGGGACTTACCGATGCGCGTCATGCATGCGAAGGACCTGAACCTTTCATTTGCCGAATGTACCGCCGGCCGGCGAGAATTGAGCGATCCGCATGATACCCATCGTCGGCTTGCTCCTCCTCCTCGCGGCCGCACTGCCCGGAGCCGTCGCCGTCGGGCAGGAGCCACTCCTGATCCCGAGGATCGATGCGCCGCCGGCGATCGACGGCTGGTTGGACGAGCCCGTGTGGGAATCGCTCGTGCCCCTGCCGATGGTCACCTACAAGCCCACGTTCGGGCTCGCGCCGTCCGAGTCCACCGAGGTGCGGCTGGCGCACGACGGGCGGGCATTCTACGTGGGCGCGGCGCTCTACCATCGCGATCCGGCCGGCGTGCAGCCGTGGAGCCGGGCGCGGGACGAGGACAACGGCGGCGACTTCCTCAACGTGGTGCTGGACACGTTCAACGACAGCGAGAACGCGGTCACCTTCTCGACCACCCCGGCGGGCCCGCGGCTCGACTTCAGCGTGACCCTGGACGCGGAAGGAGAGAACTCGATCACCAGCGCGTGGAACGGCGTCTGGGACGTGCGCACCCGGCGCGACGATCGCGGCTGGTACGCGGAGTTCCGGATTCCGTTCTCGACCCTGCGCTACCAGGCGACGGGCGGTGTGGTCCGCATGCGCCTGATCGTGAACCGGCTGATCGGCGGGAAGAACGAGCGGGCGATCTTCCCCGCGATTCCGCCCCGCTGGTCGTTCGGCATGTTCAAGCCGTCGCAGGCGCGGGAAGTGGAGTTTCGCGGCGTCGAGGCGGGGCGCCAGCTGCTCATCACCCCATACGCCCTCGGCGGCCACGACCGCCAGGCGCGGCTCGATCCCGCCCTGGGGGGCTGGGTCGCGGGCTCCGACCTGCGGCACGAGGTCGGCGCCGATCTCAAGCTCGCCCTCAGCAACGACGTCAATCTCGACCTCACCGCGAACACCGACTTCGCCGAGACTGAGGTCGACGATCAGCGGCTCAACCTCACCCGATTTCCGCTCCTCTTTCCCGAGCGGCGCCAGTTCTTCATCGAGCGGGCCGGCGTGTTCGCGTTCGACCTCGACGGCATCAACCGGCTGTTCCACAGCCGGCGGATCGGGCTCGCGGACGACGGGTCGCCGGTCCGGCTCTACGGCGGCGTGCGCCTGGTCGGCCGGTTCGGCGGTTCCGACCTTGGCTTCCTGGTCATGCAGGCGGAACGCCCGGGCACATCCGTGGGAGAGCACTTCGGCGTCGCGCGGTTCCGCCGCCGGGTGTTCAACCAGGAATCGTTTGTCGGCGCCATGCTCACCACGCGGCTGGGCGCCGGCGACGCGGCCGCCGGTGGCGTCGACGCCTCGCTCCGGCTGGGCGGCCCGCACTATGCCCGGCTCACCGCGGTGGCATCCACGGGACCGGACGACGTCACGCTTGCCCCGAACGCATTCGAGCGCACGGCGCTGGGCCTCCGGGTGGAGCGGCGCACGGCGCAGGGGCTGGGCGCCATCGCGGACGTGCTCCGGCTGGGCGAGGGCTTCAACCCGCCGATCGGTTTTCTCGAGGCCAACGGGCTTCTGAAGGCCGACGCGGAGCTGTTGTTCGGGGCGTTCATGCCCGAAGGATCGCCGCTCAGAGTGGTGACGCCCGCCGTGTTTGTGACGCGGGTCTGGGACCTCCGGGCCGACGCGGTGCAGACCACCACCGCGGCCGCCGAGCTGACGGCCGAGTTCAAGAGCGGGGCGGAGATCGTCGGGCTGGTGGAGCGGCGCTCCGAGCGCGTCCTCGCGCCGCTCGCGCTGTCCGAGACGATCGAGGTGCCGCCCGGCGACTACGACGCAACCTCGGTGCGGGCGTCGGTCGCGACCGGTAACCGTGGGAGGGTGAGCCTTACCGGCGAGGGAATCGTGGGAGGGTTCTACGGCGGCCGGCGCACCTCGGGGACGCTGGTCGCGTCGTGGCATCCCACGCCGCCGCTCACGATGACCGCGGAGTATCAGCATGAGCACCTGAGCATCGCGGACCGGACGGCGACGCTGCGCGTGCTCCGCGGCCGGGCCGCCGTCACCTGGAGCGGCCGGCTCTCGACGTCGGTGGTGATCCAGCACAGCACGGCCGCGCATCTCACCAGCATCAACGCGCGCGCCCGCATGAACTTCCGCGAGGGAAACGATCTCTGGCTGGTCTACACCCACGGGCTCAACACCGCCCGCACCCGGGTGAGCCCGGTGCTGCCGGAGACCCAGGTGCGCGTCCTGGCGGTCAAGTACACCTACACGTTCGGTAACTGAGCGGCTCGCTCTAATTTTCCCGCATGCGAGCCGAATACGACTGCTACGCGATCACCGCTCCCAGGATCGAGCCGGCCACCGCGCGCGAGCTCGCGGCACTTGGCCTCGAGGCCGCGGCGGTCGAGCCGGGCGGCGTGGCGTTCAGCGCCGGGGCCGCCGGCCTCTATGCCGCCAACCTCGAGCTCCGCACGGCCTCGCGCGTGCTGGTGCGAGTCGGGTCGTTCCATGCGTCGGCCTTCCACGAGCTGGAGCGCCGGGCCAGGCGGCTGCCGTGGGACCGATTTCTGGCGCCGGGCGCGACGCCGGATTTTCGGGTCACGGCGCGGAAGTCGAAACTGTATCACCAGGACGCGATCGCAGAACGCTTGGGAGAGGCGGCCGGGAGAGGGCGGGAGAGGGCGGGAGAAGGTCCTGGGCAGCTGTTCGTCGTCCGGTTCTTCCGCGACGAGTGCACCGTCAGTGCCGACAGTTCCGGCGAGCTGCTCCACCGGCGGGGTTATCGCCTGGATATGGGGACCGCGCCGCTCCGCGAGACGCTTGCCGCGGCGATGCTGCTCGAGTCCGGCTGGGACGGGCAGTCGCCGCTGGCCGATCCGTTCTGCGGCTCGGGCACGATCCCGATCGAGGCGGCGCTCATCGCGCGGCGCATCGCCCCCGGGCTCGCGCGCGGCTTCGCCTTCGAGCACTGGCCCGAGCTTGACATGCGGGCGTGGGACCGCCTACGAGCAGCAGCGCGGGCACGGGTGCTCGATCGGGCGCGGGCCTCGATCCTCGGCGCCGATCGTGACGGGAACGCCCTCGCCGCGGCCGGCGGCAACGCCGAGCGGGCCGGTGTTGCGAAGGACCTGGAGCTCCGGCGCGCGACCATGTCGGCCTTCGAGCCGCCCGGCCCCTCGGGGCACATCGTGACCAACCCGCCGTACGGCGTCCGGCTGGGCGAGCGTGCGAAGCTGCGGGGACTCTACGCCCGCTTCGGGCAGATCGTGCGGACGCGTTGTCCCGGCTGGCAGGTGACGATGCTCTCACCCCAGCGGCAGCTGGAGCACGCGACGGGGTTGCCCTTCGAGTCACGGCTGCTGACGACGAACGGGGGGTTGCGTGTCAGGCTGGTTAGTACAGCAGGCACGTGAAGCAACTGCTTAACCACGGAGGACACAGAGGACACAGAGAACTACTTGATTTTGTGGTCTCACGCCGAGCATCGGGATCCTTGGCGTGAAACCACATCAAAGCGTTGTTTCTCTGTGTTCTCCGTGTCCTCTGTGGTTCGAGGCTTTTCGGTCAGGAAGCCCGGCGACCCGAGCGGCGGCGCGGCTCCTTCCACTGCGCGAGGTATCCCTCGAGGCGATCGGGCGGCATCGGCGCGGCGAAGAGGTGCCCCTGGCCGAGCTCGCAGCCGAGGAGCGTGAGCGCGGCGCGCTGCTCGGCCTGCTCCACGCCTTCGGCGACCGTGCGGAGGCCCAGCGTCTCGCCCAGCCCCACGACCGCGCGGGCGAGCGCCGCGCGCTCGACGCCCGCGCTCACATCGTCCACGAAGGGCTTGGCGATCTTCAGCATGTCCAGCGGGAACCGCCGCAGATAGCCCAGCGATGAGTAGCCGGTGCCGAAGTCGTCGATCGCAAGCCGGACGCCGATCCGGCGCAGATCCTCGAGCCGCTCCAGGATCGACTCGGTCTGCTGCATCAGCACGCTCTCGGTGATCTCGAGCGTCAGGGTGGCGGGGGACAGTCGCGCGGCCTCGAGCGCGTCGCGGACGACGCTCACGATCTGGGGATCGAGGAACTGGCGGCCGGAGACGTTCACCGCCACGCTCAGGTCCAGCCCCGGGAACACATCGCGCCAGTCGGCGAGCTGGCGGCATGCTTCGTTCATCACCCACTCGCCGAGGCGGAGGATGAGGCCGGTCTCCTCGGCCAGCGGGACGAAGTGCCCGGGCAGGAGGCAGCCGTGGCGCGGGTGGTTCCAGCGCACCAGTGCCTCGATGGCGCGCGGCCGCCCGGTGCGGAGGCAGACGATCGGCTGGTAGTGCAGCACGAGCTCGTTCTGCTCGATGGCGAGCGCCAGCGCGGTCTCCAGCTCGATCCGCTCGTGCACCGCCGCGTGCATGTCCGAGCGGTATACCTCGGCGCGCCCCTTGCCGGCGCGCTTGGCCGCGTACATCGCCGCGTCGGCGTTGCGCAGCAGATCGTCCGCCGTGTCGGCGCCCGACGCATTGGCGATGCCGATGCTCGCATGCACGTGCACCTCGTTGCCGCCGAGCAGGAAGGGCGGCTCCATCGCCTCGCCGAGGCGCTCCACCAGCGTTCCGGCATCCTTCGCGCCCCGCTCCTCGAGCAGGATCGCGAACTCGTCGCCGCCGAACCGGGCCACCGTATCGGTCACCCGGGTGCACGAGCGGAACCGCTCGGCGGCGGCGATGAGCAGGCGGTCGCCCACCTCGTGACCGAGGCTGTCGTTCACCTTCTTGAAGTCGTCCAGGTCGAGGAACAGCACGGTGAGCGCGTGCCCGTGGCGCCGGGCCAGCGTGAGCGCGTGGCTCACCCGGTCGCGGAACAGCGCCCGGTTCGCGAGCCCGGTCAGCGGGTCGTGGAACGCCTGGTGCACCAGCTGCTGCTCCAGACGCTTCCGCTCGCTCACGTCGCGGGTGTTGAGCACGATGCCGCGGACCGTGGGCTCATCGAGCAGGTTGGTGGCGATGATCTCCGCGTGGAGCGCCGACCCGTCCGGCTGGCGGAACCGCCACTCGACCGGCGCGCCGACGCCCGGCGTCCGCGCCGCCTCGGCGATGAACGTGCGCGCCTGCTCGACGTCATCGCTGTGGAGCAGGTCGGCGATCGAGCGCCCCTCCACCGCGCGGGGCTCGTAGCGGAGCACGCGCCGGGCGGAAGGACTGACGAACCGGATGCCGCCGTCGGGCCGGATCACGATGATCACGTCGGACGAGTGCTGCACGAGCGCGCGGAAGCGGGCCTCGTTCTGCCGCACCGCCGTCTCGGCGAGGAGCCGCACGTTCTCCCGGACCGCGAGGAGCTGGCGGACCACCACGAGCCCCGTGACGAACGCGGCGCCGACCGCGACGCCGCTCATCGGATCGGTCCATTCGCGGAGCGCGGTGTAGAGCAGGAGCGCGTAGGTGGCGCCGACGGCCAGGTACGGCAGCGCGCTGAGCGGCTGCGCCCGCGGCCGGAACTCGCCGGCCGAGGCCACGTAGGGGAGCGGGAAGCGGAGGTACAGCTCGCCGCCCGCCACCAGCAGCATGTAGAACAGGAGGTAGACGCCGTCGATCAGGCTGGCGCTCCGGCCGCCCACCTCGAGCTGCACCAGGTCGAAGGTGAGGTCGGCGACGACGCTCAGGAGCAACCCGCTGAGTATCAGGTTGAGCGCGCGCCGGTTGGGATCGAGCGGCCCGCGGAGCATGACCGTGGTGATCCCGAGCAGCACGAGCAGACTCACCAGCGGGTAGGCCGACGTCACCAGCGTGACGCCGAGGCTGTCGATGCCGGCGGCGAGCGTGGGACGCACCGAGAAGTACCAGATCGCCACGCCGCCGGCGATCAGCACCATGGCCGCGTCGAGCGCGAACTTCCAGCGCTCCAGCCGGTTGCGCCGCGAGATCGGGACGGAGAGCAGCGACGCGAAGATCAGCACGCTGTCGCTGAGATAGAAGGCGTCCGCCCAGGAGACCTGCGGGTTGGCGTCGAGCCCGATGACGTAGTAGGTCGAGACCACGTTGCCGCAGAAGACGAACACGGAGCCCAGCGCCAGCAGCGCCAGCGTCTGGCGGATGCCCGTCGCGAGCGAGGCGTTGCGGGATGCCTGGCCAAGCAGCGCCGCCACCGTGAGGTTGAGCGGCATGAAGGCGACGTTGCCGACGATGTTCCGCAGCGTGTCGCTGCCCCAGCCCGCCCGTTCCCAGACGAGGTAGAGCAGGCCGTAAATCGCCACGCCGAGCGTGACGGGACCCGGCCGGTAGGCCGCGGACGGCAGGCTCGGTCTGGGGAGCGTGCGCTCCCCTCCTGGCTCACTCCCGAGTGAAGTCACTGATTTCCTTGACGTTACGGAATCCGGCCCCGGCGACTCCGGGAGCCGCCAAGTTGCATCGTGCAACGGGTCGGCCCCCTACCGTGGGGTCAGGCGCAAAAGAGCAATGATGATGCCGAGCCAGGGATGGGGGCGAAGGTTCATTCGCGGCTGCTCTTGCCGGGCTCAGGCGTAGGTGGACGGGCCCTCGAGCAGCTCGAACTCCGACGGTGCGGACAGCTTCCCCGGATGCCCGCGGCCCCGCTGGTCCACCGCCTCCGAGATCCCATTCACCTGCGGAACGTTCACGAACGCGATGGGCCAGCGGCGCGGCACGTCGCCGCGACCGGTGTCCACCGGCGACCAGGCCGCGTCGCGAAGGAGCAGGAAGCCGGTCTGCTGCCGGAGGTAGTCGGAGAGCCGGAGGTTCATCAGGAAGTCGAGGCTGCCGTGTACCGCACCGCGATGAAACAGGCAGGAGATGCTCCACGGTGCGGTGTGGCCCGCGCTCCCGGCGGTCTCGATCCGGTCGTCGACCAGCTTCGGCGCGATCAGCTCCACCGCACCGCGCTGCACCGCGAAGAACGGCATGATCTCCTTGTGCCCCGGCACCTGCGCATCGGTGAGCTTGAGGAATGCGCCGGAGTGCTCCAGGAAATCCTGGAGACTCTGCGCCTCGGGTACCACGAAGGTGCCGTCGAGCCAGCCCGCGGGCAGCAGCACCTCGGCCTCGACCCGCCGGAACCGCGCCTGCTGGATCGTCGTCTGCGACATGTCAGGCCTCCCTGAGGGCGGCTACCAATCCTTCTCGCCGGTGGACGGGCTGCTCGATCGCCGGCCGTCGTGGCTGGACAGCTGCTCGCGCTGAACCGCGTCGAGCAAGTGGCGCGCCTCGCTTTCGCTCAGCTCCTCCGCCGACTCGCCCTCGCCGGAGCCGAACCCGCCGCCTGCCATCGCGCCCACCGCCGCTTCCTCATTGCCTTCATAGCCCGGCACGTTCTGGGCGCCGCGGCCGTAGTCCGCGTTCCGGCCCCGTCCCGACGAGCTCCCGGTTGCGCGGTCTCCCCGGCGGCGGAGCGCGATCTCGAGATTCCATTTCGCGTCGGCATCCGCCGGCGCCGCCCGGAGCGCCTCTTCGTACGCAGTGATGGCGCGGTCGAGCAGCGGACCCTTGGCGTTCTCGTCCGCGTCCTCCGCCGTCCGCACCAGCGTGTTGCCGAGGTTGTAGAGACTCCGCTGCCGGAGCTCGGCCGATCCGCCCGCGGCGTCGCGGAACTGCCGCTCGGCGGTCTCGTACCGCTTCATGCGATACAGGGCATTGCCGGCGTTGTAGGCGAGCGCGGGCTCGCCGCTCCGCTCGAGCCCCCGGCGGAATCGATCGTACGCCGCCCGCCATTCGCCCCTCTGGTACAGTCGCTCCCCGGCAGCGGCATGCCGGGCGGCGGTGTCGCAGCCTGCTAGTGCTAGTGCGAGTGTGAGTGTGAGTGTGAGTGCTGCGACCGCCCGCCCCCTCCCGCCCCCTCCCTCCCTCTCCCGCCCTCTCCCTCCCTCTCCCGCCCTCTCCCTCCCTCTCCTCACCGCCACCATCGGCTCGACCAGCAAGAACAACGCCGCCAGGGCGAGCGGCCACTGATACCGATCGGCCCGCTTCGTGGCCACGCGGCCCGAGAGCGGGCGGGTCGCGAGCTTCGCGACCTCGGCGGCAACCGTGGGGGCGCCGGCCTCGGCGCTCCACCGTTCGTACGCGCCGCCGGTCTCGTCCGCCACCCGCAGCAGCTCGCCCTCCTGGAGCTGGCTGATCACCACCCGCCCGATGTGGTCGCGGTGGTAGGCCTCGCCGGTCTCTGCGGTGTCGCCGGGGACCGGCCCGCCCTCGATGCTACCCACGCCGACGCTGAACACCGGCACCATCTGCTGCTTGAGCCGTGCGAGCGGCGGCCCGAGGTCGCCCTGCACGCTCTCGCCGTCGGAGAGGACGAGGACCGCCTGGTAGCCGCGCTCGCCCTCACGCTCGAACGTCTTGGCCGCCGCGTCCAGTGCGGCGGAGAGATCGGTGGCGGGGTCGCCGAGGTCGTCGCTGCTGGCGGCGTCGAGGAAGAGCTTGAGCGCGGCGTGGTCGGCCGTGAGCGGGAGCTGGAGGAACGCGCTGCCGCCGTAGACGATGAGGCCGACGCGATCGCCCGGCGACGCGCCGGTCACCGCCCAGCCCGCGCGCTTGGCCGCGGCGAGGCGCGTGGGTGCCACGTCGGCCACGTTCATCGAGCGCGACAGGTCGAGCAGCAGGAGCACATCGCGCCCGGTGCGCGTCAGCGTGGCCGGCCGCTCGCCGAGCTGCGGACGGGCGAGTGCCACGATGCTGAGGGCGAGCGCCGCGAGGCGGAGCCCGTGGCGCATGAGCCGGCGGCGCGGATCGGGGAGCGGCGACACTCTGGCGAGAAGCCCCGGCTCGCCGAAACGTTCCACCGCCGCGCGGCGGCGGCGCTCCGCCCGGGCCACCAGCCACGCAGCGAGCGGCACCAGCGCCAGCAGCCCGAGCACGGCGGGCCAGGCGAACGTCAGCGCGCTCACGGCAAACCCCGCCACCGGCCGAGCCCGAGCGCGAGCTCGGCGCCGAGCAGCATCACCGCGGGAAACAGCAGGAAGGGGAAGAGCTCGCGATAGTCGCGGGTCTCGCCGATCCGCACCTCGTTCCGCTCCAGCTCCTCGATCTCGGCGAACACCCTCTCCAGCGCTTCGGGATCGGTGGCGCGGTAGTACTTGCCGCCGGTTCGCGATGTGATCCGCTTCATCACCGTCTCGTCGGCGCTGGTGAGCCGGTCGGCCTGGCGGCCTTCGCGCCAGACGAATCCATCGCTGTCGAAGCCAGTGGTGTCGGCCGTGCTGAGGCCGATCGCGTGGATCCGCACGCCGAGCGCCTTGGCCACTTCCGCCGCGACGTACGGGGACGGCGCCCCGGTGTTGTTCGCCCCATCGGTCACCAGCACCACCGCGCTCGCCTCGGGCGGAAGGTCCTTGAGCTGGCCGATCGAGAGCGCGAGCGCCGTGCCGATCGCGGTGCCGTCGGGGAGCTGTCCGATGTCCACCTGCTTGAGCAGGCGGTCGAGCAGCTCGGTGTCGGGCGTGAGCGGCGCCTGGAGGAACGCGCGGCCGGAGAAGATCACGAGGCCCATGAGGTCGCCGTCGCGCCGGCGAACGAAATCCGCCAGCACCCGGCGCGCGACCTGGAGGCGATTGCCCGGCTGGAAGTCGCCCGCCTTCATGCTGCTCGAGATGTCGAGCGCGATCATCAGGTTCCGCGAGCGGATGCGGATGTCCTCGACATGCTGCGGGCTCTGCGGGCGCGCCAGCGCGCCGACGAGCAGCAGCACGCCCAGAAGGCGCAGCGCGTTGGGAAGCCAGGGCCAGCGGGTGCGCGGCGTGGCCGGCGCGCCCGAGAGGAAGCGGAGCGCCGGGAACTCGATCCGCTCGGCGGGCGGGCGCCGGCGCGCGCGCCAGCGCCGCCACAGCTCGAGGACCGGCAGCGCGAACAGCGCGAGCATCCAGGGGTCAGCCAGTCGCATCGGCGGTCCCGGGCGGGAGCTGAGCCGCAGCGCGCCAGCTCGTGAGCAGCGCGCGAGCGGCGCCGAGGAACGCCGGTCCCGCCGCGGCGGGCGGCCGGGCCTGCGCGAACTTCACCAGGTCGGCGTCCCCGAGAAGCGCGGACAGTCGCTCCCGGTTGCCCTGCTGCATCAGACGCGGCGGCAGCGCTCCCAGCAGTTCCGCGGTGGTCCGCTCGAGCGCCGGGACGCTCGCCGCGGCGGCGAGACAGCCGCGAATGACGTCGGCGGCGGCGGGAAGGTCGCGGGGGTCGAGTGCGGCGAGCCGGGCGAGGGCGGCCTCGTAGGGGTCGATGGACGGATTGACGGATGGACCGATGGTCTGCGGCTCCCGCCGCTTGATGCGCCTCCGGCGCCAGCGGCGTACGATCAGCGCGCCGACGGCAAGCACGGCTGCTCCCACTCCGATCGGCAGCCAGTCGATCCCACCGACCGGTGCCAGATCCTTCAGATCCTTGAGGGACGGGTTGCCCGGCGGGGCGACCGGCGCGATCTCGACGTCGGCCGGCTCGCTCTTGATCGTCCCGCGCATGTTCGCGGACACGCGAAGAAACGGAATCTCGAACGTGGGGACCCGCTGGGCGCCGGTCCGGTAGAACGCGATCGTTGCCTCCCCCTGGAGGGCGCGATCGCTGAGGCGCGTGAGCTTCTGGACGGCCAGCACGCGCACGCCCTCGGGCAGCTCGCCGGTGGGGCGGGGCACCGAGTCGGCGATCAGGTCGCGCTCGTGCAGGTTGACGCTGAACCTGAGCGTGATCGGATCGGCGATGGCGGCCTTCGTCACGGCCGGCGTCACGTCAAAGCGATGGCCGAGGTCCTGCTGGGCCGCCGCGGGGCCGGCGGAAACGAGCAGCACCCAGGCGAGTGGTCGTCGCATCGGGTAACGCTAGAGCCGCGCCAGTCCGGAGGCCAGTCGCCCACTTGCCAACGGGCAACGGCCGCGCAAGGTTCGGCGCAACGCCATTCCCCAGGTCGTCATATGCGCACCCAGCTCGGTCTGTTCGCGGCGGCGTTGCTCGTCGTTCCGCTCTCCGCCCTTCCCGGTCAGGACAACCCTCACGACCACGCGTACGCCGGCAAGCCGCCCGAAAAGCTCGGGCGGGTGGTCTTCCCGGCCGGATGCAGCACGGCGGCGCAGCCGCGGGTCGAGCGCGCCGTGGCGCTGCTGCACTCCTTCTGGTACGAGGAGGCTGAGACGGCCTTCGGGGATGTGGTTGCGGCGGACTCCGGGTGCGCTCTGGGCTACTGGGGACAGGCGATGAGCATGCTGCACCCGCTCTGGGCGCCACCGACGTCGGCCGACGCGGCCCGGGGGCTCGCGGCCGCGGAGCGGGCGGTCGAGGCCGCCCGGCCCGGCACCCGCCAGCGGGACTATGCCGAGGCGATCGCCACGTTCTGGCGCGGCTACGACGGCGCCGGCACCTTCCGCGCGCGGCTCACGGCCTACGAATCGGCGATGGAGCGGGTCGCCCTCCGCCACCCCGGCGATGCGGAAGCCAAGACGTTCTACGCGCTGGCGCTGATCGGTGTGGGCCAGCTCGACGCCGGCGACACTACTTACCAACGCCAGCGGAAGGCCGGCGCCATCCTCGAGCCGCTGCTCGCACGGAGCCCGGACCACCCGGGGCTCGCTCACTACGTGATCCACGCGTACGACTCGCCGGTGCTGGCCTCGAGGGCGGTGTCCGCGGCGACCCGATACGCCACCATCGCACCGTCGGTGCCCCACGCCCAGCACATGCCGTCGCACATCTACACCCGCGTGGGCAACTGGCAGGCCTCGGTCGCATCCAACCGGCGGTCGGCGGAGGCCGGCCGTGAGTTCGAGCAACGGCTCGGCATGGAGGGGCTCTGGGACCAGCGCGGACACGCGTGGGATTACCTGATGTACGCCTATCTCCAGCTCGGCATGGAACGGGAAGCGAAGGCGTTGCTGGACGAGGCAGCCGCGGTGACCGCGAGCGTCCCGGCGAACTCGCTGGTGAACGACTATGCCCTCGCGGCGATTCCGGCGCGCTACGCGCTCGAGCGCGGGCGCTGGTCGGAGGCCGCCGCGCTCCCGGTGCGGCCGGCGCCCGCCTGGCGGGCCACCGAGGGGATTACGCGCTTTGCCCGCGCGCTCGGCGCTGCCCGGGGCGGGGATGTGGCGGCGGCGCGGGTCGAGCTGGACAGCCTCGCGTCGCTCGAGAAGACGCTGGAATCCGCCGGCGGGGCGCAGGCGTACTGGGCTACCCAGGTGCGGATCCAGCGGATGACGGCGGAATCGTGGACGACGCTCGCCGCGGGTGACACCGCCAAGGCACTGGAGCAGGCGCGGGCGGCCGCCGACCTCGACGACATCACCGCGAAGCATCCGGTCACGCCCGGCGCGCTGCTGCCGTCCCGCGAGCTCTACGGCGACATGCTGCTGGAGGCGGGGCGCCGGGCGGAGGCGCGCGCCGCCTTCGAGGCGTCGCTCGCGCGGCAGCCGAATCGCGCGCGGAGCCTTGCAAGCCTCCAGAAGAGCAGAGGAGCAGAAGAGCCGAAGAGCAGATGAACTGCCGCGCAGTCACGATCATCCGCTCTTCCGCTCTTCTGCTCTTCGGCTCTTCGCTGTTCGGTTGCGGCCGCCAGATCAACTTTCTCGACCCGGCCGGGCCGCGCTTCGACGGGCGCTATGCCCCGCCGACGCCCGACACCGCCCCCGCCGAGATTCGCGTCGTCACCTTCAACGTGAAGTACGCCCGCCGGGTCGACCGGGCGATCGAGGTACTCGGAGAGAGCGACAGCCTCCGTGGGGCCGATGTCATCGCGCTGCAGGAGATGGACGACGGCGTGACCGACCGGATCGCGCGCGCTCTCCGGATGAACTACGTCTATTTCCCCGCCACGATCCATCGGATCACCGATACGTTCTTCGGCCCGGCGTTGCTCACCCGCTGGCGCATCGACAGCGCGTGGAAGGTGCTGCTGCCGCACGGGAGCGCCTTACGCGGGCAGCGCCGCACCGCCACCGCCGCGATCATCCGCTTCGGGCGGCAGCGTGTCCGGGTGTATTCGGTGCATCTCGAGACCCAGGGGAGTATCGCGCCGGACGAGCGGGAGGACCAGGCCGAGGCGATCGTGCGGGATGCGGAGACCGCGCGCGAGCTGGTGATTCTCGCGGGCGACCTCAACAGTTACGGCGTCGCGGAGCACTTCGAGCGGCGGGGCTTTCGGTGGCTGACGAAGGCGTTCGGCGAGACGATCCTGCTCTGGGGGTGGGACCATCTGCTGGTGCGCGGCTTCCGGCCCGAGCAGATCAGGAGCATAGGGGTGGAGCGAAATTCCCGCGGCGCGAGCGACCATCGGGCGGTGTGGGCTGTGCTGGGGCTGGATGGTCGGATGGACTGATGGACGGATGGTCAGATGGTCGGATGGTCCATCGGCTATTTCCGCTTCTCCCGCTGCCTGAAGAACGCGACCAGCGCTTCCCCGTACGGCTCTGTGGTATCCAGCGCCAGCAGGTCCGCGCCCCGCCGCCGTACCTCGCGCTCCAGCTCCAGGTCGAACGCCGCCGCGGCGCGGGCGAAGTGCTCCCGCACCGCGGCGCTCGAGGTGTCCACCCACACCCACGCGCCGCTCTCGGGATCGGCCATCGCGGCCAGGCCGGCGTCCGGCAGCGCGCGCTCGCGCGGATCGGCCAGGCGCACCGCCACGACGTCGTGCCGCCGCGCGAGCCGTTCCAGCGCCCCGCCCCACCCGTCCGCCATGAAGTCCGACAGGATGAACAGCACCGAGCGGCGCCGGAGCACGCTGTCCAGCCAGCCCAGGCTCGCGGCGAGATCCGTCTGCCGGCCGGCGGGATGGTAGGCGAGGAGCTCGCTCACCACCCGGAGTGCCTGGCGCCGTCCCTTCCGGGGCGGGATGTAGCGCTCGGCGCGGTCGGTGAAGCAGAGCGCGCCGATCCGGTCATTGCTCCGCGCGGCGGCGAGCGCCAGCACCGCGGCCACCTCGAGCCCGGTGTCGGCCTTGGCGCGCCGCCGGCTGCCGAACCGCCCGGACGCGCTGTAGTCCACCGCGAACATCACGGTGAGCTCGCGCTCCTCGAGGTGGCGCTTCACGTAAGCGGCGCCGAGCCGCGCGGTCACGTTCCAGTCGATGCTGCGGATGTCGTCGCCGGGCTGATACTCCCGCACCTCGGCGAACTCGACCCCGCGCCCGCGGAACGCGCTGGCGTACTCGCCGGCCACGATGTCGCGGACGAGATGGCGGGTGGTGATCTCGATCCGCCGGACTTCGGCCGCGGCTTGTTCGGGGGTCACGCGGGGGTCAGGGGACCCGGACGGCCCCGAGAATGCGTGCGAGGACCTGATCGGGGCCGATGCCCTCGGCGTCGGCGCGATAGGTGAGGATGACGCGGTGGCGGAGCACGTCGAGCGCGAGCGCCTTGATGTCCCCCGGCGTCACGTAGCCGCGTCCCTGCAGTGCGGCGTGTCCCTTCGAGGCGCGGAGCAGGAAGATGCCCGCGCGCGGCGACGCGCCGTACTCGATCATGGGCGCCAGATCGGTGAGGCCGGCCAGGGCGGGGTCGCGCGTCGCCGACACGAGGTCCAGCACGTACTCCTTCACCCGGTCGTCGGCATAGATCTCCTGCACCGCCCGGCGCGCGCGAAGCAGCCGGGGCGCGTCCACCACCGGGCGCGCCGCCGTCTCGTCGCCGCCGGTCATGCGGTCCAGCACCAGCCGCTCCTCCCGGCGCTCGGGGTAGCTCACCACCAGCTTGAACATGAACCGGTCCACCTGCGCTTCCGGCAGCGGATAGGTTCCCTCGTGTTCGATGGGGTTCTGCGTGGCGAGCACGAGGAACGGCTCGGGCAGCGGGAGCGTCTCGCCGCCGATCGTCACCTGGCGCTCCTGCATCGCCTCGAGCAGCGCGCTCTGCACTTTGGCCGGCGCACGGTTGATCTCGTCGGCCAGGAGGATGTTGGTGAAGATCGGCCCCGGCTGCACCGTGAAGTCGCCGGTGCGCTGGTTGAAGATCTGGGTGCCGACGAGGTCGGCCGGGAGCAGGTCGGGCGTGAACTGCACCCGCCGGAACCTGCCCGACACCGTGGCCGCGAGGGTCCGGACCGACAGCGTCTTGGCCAATCCGGGCACGCCTTCGAGCAGCACGTGCCCGTCGGCGAGGAGGCCGGTCACCAGGCGCTCGAGCAGGTGCCGCTGTCCGACGATCACCTTGCCCAGCTCGGCGAGGATCTCCCCGGCGAGACGGGTTTCTTCCGCAGCAGAGGCCACGTGGGCCGGCGCTTCGACCCGCGCGCCCGTCGTCATCGGCGGCGCAGCGGTCCGAGCACCACGATCACGCTCGCGGCCAGCTCACCCTGCGCCAGCAGGTCGCTCTTGAACCGCAGCGGGCAGGCGTTGAGCGCCGCGCTGCAGAACAGGTTGGTGCCGCCGTCGGTGAAGGTGAAGAAGCCACGGCCCTCCAGCCGGAGCCCCACGCGGGGCTGCGGGAAGAACTTGACCCCGACTCCGCTGCCGAGCGCGAAGCGGGCCCGCGATTCGCCTTCGGCGATATCGGTGCTGAACTGTGACACGCCCAGGAGGAAGGAGGCGAACGGCCGCACCCGTGCCGCCGGCCGCCCGAACGTCTTCCACGGGCCCACCATCCAGTGGTCGGCGGTCACCGTGAACGGCCCGGGCTCGAGCACATCCCGCAGCGGCAGCTCGGTCCCTTGATGGCTCCACAGGAGCTCCACGCCGAGATCGCGCCAAAGGTCGAGATCCACCACGGCACCGTAGCTGACCGCGCTCTCGATGCCGTAGGACGTGCTCGCATTGTCGGCCAGCGACCCGCCGAACCGGTAGCCGATGAATGGGCCGATTTCCGCCTGGACCTGGGCGGCGGCCGACACCGGGACGGCAGCGGCCAGCATGGCCGCGAACAGGACCTGCGTTGAGCGCATCAGGGGTTTGCCTCGCGCGAACGGTGAGAACCGCGGGTGGTGAAGGCTAATACCGGGCCAGCCGGAAACCGAGATTGGATGCACCGGTGGACGGCTCGCCGCGGCCACGGCTCCCCACGAGATACCGGGTGCAGTACTGATCGCTGCAGAGAAACGAGCCGCCGCGGATCGCGCGCTCGGGCCGCTGGTTCGCGGGCGGGCGCTTCACCGCGGGGTTCCGCACCACGCCGTCGCTCGGCCTGGCGTACGCGTGCTCATCGTACCAGTCGGACGTCCACTGCCACACGTTGCCGCCCATGTCGAGCAGGCCGAAGCCGTTCACCGGGAAAGCGCCCACCGGAGAGGTGGAGGCAAAGCCGTCAGCGGCGGCGTTCCGGACCGGGAAGCGGCCCTGGAAGACGTTGGCCACCCAGCGGCCACCAGGCGTGAGCGTGTCGCCCCAGGCGTAGCGCCGCCGGTCCAGGCCGCCGCGCGCGGCGAACTCGTACTCGGCTTCGGTCGGGAGCCGCTTGCCCGCCCAGCGCGCGTACGCCTCCGCGTCCTCGAAGGCCACGTGCACCACCGGATGATCGGCCCGGCGGCGGAGGTCGCTCCCCGGGCCTTCCGGGTGCCGCCAGCTCGC
The DNA here is from genome assembly GCA_050733215.1 of Gemmatimonadales bacterium. Classification (GTDB taxonomy): domain Bacteria; phylum Gemmatimonadota; class Gemmatimonadetes; order Gemmatimonadales; family GWC2-71-9; genus DASQPE01. The sequence continues at coordinate 11,466 of JBOHSN010000037.1, read as the reverse complement.
GCCCGGGACCCAGCGCCACCAGTCCACGTAGCGCATCCCGGGGAACTCGCGCGCCGGCGGTCTGAACACGACGGACCCCGCGGTCAGGCTCTCAGCCGGTGTGCCGGGAAACTCGCGGGGATCCGGCCGCCGCTCGGCGACCGTGACGTACCCGGTGGCCTCCGCAAAGCGGGCGAACTCGGCGTTGGTGACCGGCGCCCGATCCATCCAGAACCCGTCCAGTTCCACCGGATGCACCGGCAGGGCGTCCGGCAGATTGCACCCTTCACATCCCATCCAGAACCGGCCGCCGGGAATCCAGGCCATGCCTTCGGGAGCGGGACCCGGCGCCGGCGCCTCGCGGACGGCGGGAACGAACGCGGGACGGGGCGCCGGGGTGGAGCGGCAGGCCGCGGCGGCCAACACGCCGACTGCGAGGAGCTGAAGGGACCGCATGCTGCGGGAGACGCCGCAGGGTCTCAATCCGCGACATATTGGTCTGCTCTTCCGTAGTGCTACCATTCGGGGCCCGTCCGGGGAAACCGGTCCGGGTTCTGTGTGCGTATGGTGCCGGACATTCGTCCACGTCCGTCGCAGACCTTAGTGAGGAGACCCGATGGTGCCGCCCGCCCTTCGCCCCGCCGCTGTGTTCGTTCTCGGAGCCGCGTTCGCCGCGGCCTGCTCGTCAGGCCGCGCGACCCCCGCGCCGCGTCCGGCGCCGGCTCCCGGCACCGCCACCACCGCCCGGCCCGCCGACCCGAACATTCCGCCGGGCCTCCGGGTGGAGCCGAGCGAGGCGTTTACCGCGGCCATCGCACACGGCACCCGTACCGCCACCGGGCAGCCGGGGCCGCGCTACTGGCAGCAATACGCGCGCTATCGGCTCGAGGCCGAAATCCAGCCGCTCACCAAGCGGCTGGTCGGACGGGGGACGGTGACCTATCTGAACCGGTCGCCCGACACGCTGCCCGTCGTGTACGTCCAGGCCTACAACAACCTCTTCACCCCCGACGCCAAGCGGAACCAGCAGACGCCCAAGCTCGGCGGCATCGAGTTCGACCGCGTGGCGGTGCAGGGCCGGGTCATGAGCGGGATCGCCAAGGCGGAGGAGCCGGGCTATTCGGTGGACGGCACGGTCATGCAGGTCCGCCTGCCCAAGCCGATCTTCCCCGGGGACTCGGTGTCCCTGGACTTCGAGTGGAGCCTTCGCGTCCCCTCCGAGACCGCGCCGCGGGGCGGACAGGACGGGGAGGTGTGGTACCTGTCGTACTGGTATCCGCAGATGGCGGTCTACGACGACGTGAGCGGATGGCAGATCGATCAGTACCTCGGCCAGGCCGAGTTCTACATGGGGTACGCCGACTACGACGTGACGCTGACCGTGCCGACCGGCTGGCTCATCGGCGCCACCGGTACGCTGCAGAACCCCGCGGAGGTGCTCTCGCCGCGGACGCGCGCCCGGCTCGACTCCGCGCGCACCGCGTCGTCCGTGGTGCGTGTCGTGACCGAGCAGGACAAGCGCGACAGCGCCGTCACGGCGCGCGGCAGCGACGGGCGGCTTACCTGGCGCTATCGCGCCACCAACGTGCGCGACTTCGCGTGGGGGACCTCGGCGCGCTACCTCTGGGACGCGACGGCTGCGGCCACCGGCGCGGACACCGCGGCCATCAATGCGTTCTACCGGCCGGAGGCGCGCCGCTCCTACTGGGACGAGGTGGCCCGGTACGGCCGCCACTCCATCGAGTTCTACTCCAAGCTGCTGTGGTCGTATCCGTATTCCCACATGACCGCGATGGACGGACCGGTCGGCTGCGGGGGTATGGAGTTTCCGATGATGACCTGCATCGGCGGGCAGTGGGACAGCCTCTCGATGTATGAGGTCGTCACCCACGAGATCGGGCACATGTGGTTCCCCATGATGGTGGGATCGAACGAGAAGCGGTACACCTGGCAGGACGAGGGGTTGGCCCAGTACCTCCAGTCGCAGTCGATCCCCGCGTTCTACAAGACGCTGGACGACGAGGAGGAGAACCGCCGCATCTATTTCCAGGTGTCCGAGGCGGGGCTCGAGGAGCCGCTGATGAAGCACGGCGACCGCTACTACAGCGAAGCCGCCTTCGGCGTCGCGGGGTACTACAAGCCGGCCAGCGTGCTGGTGGGCCTCCGGGAGGTCCTGGGACGGGATACATTCGAGCGCGCCATGCGCGAGTACGGCCGGCGCTGGATGGGCAAGCATCCGTCGCCGTACGACTTCTGGAACACCATCGAAGACGTGAGCGGCCGCGACCTGGACTGGTTCTGGAAGACGTGGTTCTACGAGACCTGGCGGCTGGATCAGGCGCTGGAGGACGTGGTGACGGAGGGCGACTCGACCCGTATCGTGATCGTGAATCAGGGCAAGGCGATCATGCCGGCGGTGCTGGCCGTGACCCGCGATGGCGGCGGGGTGGACACGCTGACGGTGCCGGTCGAGTCCTGGTTCGGCGGCGAGAAGCACGTCGTCAGCGTGCCCGCCACGCCCAAGGTGATCCGGGTCGAGCTCGACCCGGAGCACGATTTACCCGACGTGAACCGCGCTAACGGGTCGTGGCCCCGCAGCGCGGCCAGAGCGGGACGGCAGGCTAGACCGTGACGCGGCCCATCTGCTTACGGGCGATGGGGCCGGCGATGGGCAGCTCCCATTCCTGGCCCTGATACGCCTTCCACATCAGGAGGAGCCAGAGGACCAGGCCGCCGAGCCCCGCTACGATGGAGATCAGGAAGCCTACGATCCAGCCGAGCACAGGCACGACGTTGCTCACGACGGTCAGAGCGATCCAGAAGATGATCCAGAGGACGCCGAACACGATCGATTGCATTGCATGGAACCGGACGAAGGGGCTGTTCTTCTCGATCACGAGGAACACAATGCCCGTGATGGGGCCGAGGAGATATGACAGCGCCCCCGCGACGTTCGGGGCGAGGCCGGTGCCGGCATTCGGGGTCGTCGGGGCGGGGCCAGCCATGGAGGGCTCCGGAGTTGGGGAGTAGCGAGGGGAGGACGGCGGCAAGGTGACTTCCGGGAACGACGCTGTCAATACGCAAAGCGCGCCGGGCGGATTCGCGGACCGGCTCCGCTCCGCGCGGCGGGGCTACCGTCTGCCCCCGGGGCTCGGCACGGCGATCGAAGAGGCGGGGCGGGCCGTGCTGGCCTACCTCTTCCCCCATTTCGCGCCGGGGCCGGCGGGCGCCGAGACCGTCGAGGCGGAGACGCGGGATCTCCACGCGCTCCTGTCCCGCGCCTTGCTCGGGCCGGACCTGCCGCCCGACGCCGCGGGCCGCGCGGCCGCACAGTTCCTGGAGCGCCTGCCCGCGATCTACGACGCGCTCCTCGCCGACGCCGACGCCATCTGCCAGGGCGATCCCGCCGCGCGGAGCCGCGACGAGGTCATCCTCGCCTATCCCGGCTTCTTCGCGATCGCCCTGTATCGCATCGCGCACGCGCTGCACCAGCTCGGGGCGCCGCTCGCGGCCCGCCTCCTGACCGAGTACGCGCACCGGCAGACCGGCATCGACATCCATCCGGCGGCCACGATCGGGGCGCGGTTCTCGATCGACCACGGCACCGGCGTGGTGATCGGCGAGACGGCGGTGCTCGGGGATGGAGTGAAGCTGTACCAGGGCGTCACGCTCGGCGCGGCCTCGGTGCGGAAGGACCTCTCCCGCACCAAGCGCCACCCGACCATCGGCGACCGGGTGGTGATCTACTCGAACGCCACGATCCTCGGCGGCGACACCGAAGTGGGCGACGACAGCATCATCGGGGGGAACGTCTGGCTCACCGCCAGCGTGCCGCCCAGGTCAGTCGTGACCGGCGGGGAGCATCAGCAGCGGAAGCGGGCGTCGGTGCCGGCGGGCGAGGATATGGTGGAGTTCCATCTCTGACCATCGGACCATCTGACCATCTCTTCAGATTCCCAGCTCGGCCGGGGACCGGAACACCGACCACACGACCGTCGTTACGGCGACCACCAGGATCGCCCAACCGATCCAGTAGAGCACCGCGCCCCGCCCGCCCGACTCCTGTCCGGCCATGAGAGACTCCCCGAAAGCGAAACCAAATAATAGTTTACAGGCGGGCGTTCCGCCCCTTCCCGCCTCCCGGAGGTAACGGCATGGCTTCCCGGCCGGCCCAGCGCACGTTTGTCGAGCGGTTGAGCGAGATGCCGCTGGCGAAGGTCACGGCCTACTACGTCATCCTGATCGCGGGGTCCACCCTGCTCGTGCGGCTGTTCCCGTCGTTCGGCGCGTTCTTCTCGTCCGAGCGAATGCAGGATATCGTCCGGGGGTCGGATTTCGGCGGCTCGCCTTTCAACACCGGCGTGCCCGCAGTCGGGGACCAGGTCAACCCAGCGTTCTCGGCGGCGGTCACGATGCTCGGCGCCACGTTGCTGATGATTCCCGTAGCGTGGATCTACACGATGACCCGGCAGAAGAAGGGGTATCGCCAGTCCATCGTGCAGACGCTCGTCATCCTGCCGGGGGTCGTGGCGGGCGTGACGATCATCGTCAAGAACAGCCTCGCCCTGGCGTTCAGCCTCGCGGGCATCGTGGCGGCGCTCAATTTCCGCAACACGCTCCGGGACACCAAGGACGCGGTGTACATCTTTCTTGCGATGGCGATTGGGCTCGCGGCCGGCGTGCAGGCCCTTCCCATCGCGCTGGCGGTGTCGATCTTCTTCAACATGGTTATCCTCGCCCTGGCCTGGACCGACTTCGGCCGGATGCCGCAGGCCCTCGAGGGGACCCGGGCGCGCGCACGGCTGGAGCGCGCCCGGGCGCTGGCCAACGCGAACCGCACCGGCATGTTCGTGTCGGTGATGGAGCGCGAGGTGCTCAAGTCGCTTGCCCCGGAGCAGCTCGACGCCCTGGCGGAGCGGGCACGGCGGATCCGGCGGCGCGCCACCGGCGACGACCTCGCGAGCGAGCCCAACGGCAGGCCCCCCGACACCGTGCTGCGGATCTACACCGCCGACCCGGGAACCGTAAGGCAGGCGATGGAGTTGGTCCTTGCGGGGCAGACCAAGGCCTGGCGATTCGGCGGGTCGGTCCAGGCACCCGACGGCACCCCGGGGCTGGAGTACCAGGTGCGGCTCCGGAAGAAGGTGCCCGCCGATCTGCTGCTGGCTCAGCTCCGCGAGCGCGGGCGCCCGCAAGGCGTCCGGGTGGAGATCGGCTGAGGACTCCCGATGGCCCTCGAAACGAACACCACGCGCGACACCTATCAGCGGCTCGAGACCGCCCTCGCCGGGCGGTACAAGCTGACGCGCGAGCTCGGCCACGGGGGCATGTCCACCGTGTTCGAGGCGCAGGACATCCGGCTCGACCGCACGGTGGCGGTCAAGCTGCTCGACCGGGCGGTGACCGGCACCATCGGCGTGGAGCGGTTCGTCCGCGAGATCGCGATCACCGCCCGGCTCCAGCATCCGCACATTCTCACGCTGATCGAGTCGGGCAAGGACGACGGGCTGGTCTATTACGTCATGCCGTTCGTGGGCGGCGAGTCGCTGCGGGAGCGGCTGACCCGCGAGCCGCGCTTCCCGGTCGGCCAGGCCGTGTGGATCGCGCGCGAGGTGGCCGACGCCCTCGCGTACGCGCACGCCCAGGGCGTGGTACACCGCGACATCAAGCCGGAGAACATCCTGATCTCGGGCGGCCACGCGCTCGTCGCCGACTTCGGCATCGCCCGCGCCCTCGAGACCTGCAACACCTGCGGGCCGTCGGCCGGGATCACGGCGGTCGGGCTGCCCATCGGCACGCCGGCATACATGAGCCCGGAGCAGGCCGAGGGCCGGCCCGACGTGGACGGCCGCAGCGACGTGTACTCGCTGGGCTGCGTGCTGTTCGAGATGCTGGCCGGGCGCCCGCCGTTCATGGGACGGAACGCGCGCACGGTGATGACGCAGCACGTCACCACGCCGCCGCCGTCGCTGCTGGAGCTCCGGCCCGCGGTCCCGCCGGCCGTCGCGGAGGCGGTGGAACGCGCCATCGCGAAGGACCCGGAGGAGCGGTTCCAGACGGCCCTGGAGTTCGGCGAGCTGCTCCAGCTCCTCGCCGCGAGCGAGGTGGTCGAGCACGCCACGCCGCCCGAGACCCGGGCCAGCGGGGCGGGCCGCCGCCAGATCACGCCGGCTTCCGTGGCGGCGGTCGAGTACGCCGCGGAGCCCGAGCCGTTGCGCGGCAGCCGCACCGGCCTCTGGCTGCTGCTCGGCGCCGCGCTCGCCGCGCTCGCGCTCGGCATCACGATGATCCTGCCCGGAGGCGCGCCGCCGCCCAGCACGGCCGAAAGCCGGCCCGCGCCGGCCCGCGCCGCATCGATCGCCGTCATGCCGCTCGCCAACTACGGCAGCGACTCGGGCTCCGCATTCCTGAGCGAGGGGCTCACCGAGGAGCTGATCGCGCAGCTCTCGGGCGTGCGGGGACTCAAGGTCATATCGCGCACCTCGGTCATGGCGCTCGCCGGGAAGGGGCTCACCATCCCGCAGATCGCCGATACCCTCGGCGTGGATCATGTGCTCGAGGGCTCGGTGCAGCGCTCCGGCGGCCGGATCCGGGTGACGCTCCAGCTCATTGACGCGCGGAGCGATGCGCACCTGTGGGCCGAGTCGTACGACCGCGACGTGGCCGATGTGATCGCGGTGCGGCAGGAGATCGCCGGCAAGGTGGGCACGGCCCTTCGCATGACGGTGCCCGGGCTCGGCTCGCCCACCGCCCCGGTCGAGGCGCCGTCGAGCCCCGCCTACGATGCCTTCCTCCGCGGCAGCTACTGGGGCAGCCGGCCGACGCCGGACGGGCTCAATCGCGCGATCCAGGCGTTCACCGACGCCATCCGGCTCGACTCCGTCTACGCACCGGCCCACGCGGAACTCTCGGAGGCACTGCGGTCGTGGGTGCATCTCGGATATCCCGGTCCGCGCGAGGCGTACGCCACATTCGCCGAGGCGGGACGGCAGGCGGAGCAGGCGCTGGCGCTGGATCCCGGGCTCGGCAGGGGGTACGTCGCGCGGGGGCTGGTGCGCGGGCTCGGGTGGGCGCCGGCCGCAGCGATGCTCGGCGACTTCGACCGTGCGGTGTCGCTGCTGCCGAACTCCGGCCACGCGCACCTCGCGTCCTCGCTCGGTCTGGCCCGCGAGGGACGCTATGCGGACGCGCTCGCGGCCGCGCAGCGCGCCGCCCAGCTCGATCCGCTCTCCCCGACCGTGCGGGCCGTCCTCAGCCTCACCGCCCTCGGCGCCCGCCGGCACGCCATCGCCATCGCCGAGAATCGCCGGGCGCTCGCGCTCGAGCCCGGCTTCGTGGGCGGGAATGCGGTCGCGGCGCTCGCGCACGTCCTCGACGGCCAGGCGACGCGCTGTCTGGAGCTGGATCTCGCCACGTTCCCCGAGACCCGCGCCATCTGCCTCCGCGCGGCGGGGCGCGCGGCGGAGGCCACCGCGCTGATCGACTCCACCCTCGCGGCATACCAGTCCGGCTCGTATGAGCGGGTCTTCCAGATGGGCATCGCGGCGGGGTACTACGCGCAGGCGGGTGATGCCGCCCGCACCGTGCAATGGCTGGAGCGGGCGTTCGCCGTGTCACCGCTCGGCTTCGACTTCCGAGTGATCGATTCCAAGCTGTTCGACCCCGTCCGGAACGATCCACAGTTCCGGACTGCCTGGTCCCGTATCCGCGAGCAGATCCACCAACGCGTCTTCCCGCAATGAAGGGTTGGCTAGTGGCCGTCAGCCTCGCCGCGGCCTGCGGCGGGGCACCACCGGGCTCCAAGCCGGTCCCGCCGGTCGAACCCGCGCTGATCGAGACCAGCCTGTTCCTCATCGGCGACGCCGGCGCGCCCGACCGCGCGAACGAACCGGTGCTGCGCGCGCTTTCGGCCGATCTCGCGAAGGCCGCGGGCGAACGTGTGGTGGTGTACCTCGGCGACAACATCTACCCGCGGGGGCTGCCCGACACCGGCGCACCGGGCCGGCGCGAGGCGATCAGGCGTCTGGACGCCCAGGTGGACGTCGCACGCGAGGCGGGGGTGGAGGCCATCTTCATCCCCGGCAACCACGACTGGGCGCGGATGGGGGCCGACGGCTGGAACTCCATCCGGCGGCAGCAGCGTCGCATCGCCGAGCGCGGGGGTGAGCGGATCCGGCTGCTACCGCAGGACGGCTGCCCCGGACCGGTAGTCGTGGACTACGGGCAGCGGCTCCGGATCATCGTGCTCGACACCCAATGGTGGCTGCACGCCGGTCCGAAGCCGCTGGACCCGACGTCGGAGTGCCGCGCTGACAAGGCCAGCGAGATCACCGATTCGCTCCGCGCCGATCTCGAGTCGACCGACACCAGTCGGCGCGTGGTGGTGGTGGCGCACCACCCGCTCGCGTCGGGAGGCGAGCACGGCGGCTATTTCAGCACCCGCGATTACTTTTTCCCGCTGCGCAACGTTGCCAGCTGGCTGTGGATTCCGTTGCCCGGGCTGGGCGCCATCTATCCGGAAGCCCGCGCGAGCGGTATCTCCAGTCAGGACATCCCCGGTGGGTCCAATCGCAGGATGCGGGAGGCGCTGGAGGGCGCGATGCTCCGGCCGCGGCCGCTGGTCTGGGCCAGCGGCCATGACCACAACCTCCAAGTGCTCGCCGGCCGGACCGCGAAGCACCTGCTGGTAAGCGGCTCCGGGATCTACGGACACGGCAGTCGCGTGGTACAGCTCAGCTCCACCCGGTTCGCGTCGGCGGCCGCGGGGTACATGACGCTGGACCTGCTGGTAGACGGGCGGGTGCGGCTGGGCGTCATCGAGGTGGATCGCAAAGGCGATTCCCGAGAGGCATACTCGAGGTGGCTCGAATGACTGGACACGTCAACACCGTGCCGGATCCGGCGCGGATGATGCGCGCGCAACTCCTCGCGGTGCTGCTGACCGCCGCCGCGGCGCCGCTCGCGGCGCAGACGACCCCCAGCCCGGCGGCGCTCACGCCGGGCGGCAGCGTGAGCATCACACCGGGGAGCCAGTACCGCGCGGGCTGGCTGCACCGGCTCTTCTTCGGCGACCACTATCGCGATCTGTGGACCACGCCCATCCGGGTCGAGGTGCTCGACCTGAGCTCGTTCGGAGGCGGGCTCACCCCCATAAAAAAGGGCGGCGGCAAACAGACCGCGTCGCTCCGCTTCAAGGCCAAGAACGGGCGGGAGTACGGGTTCCGCTCGGTGAACAAGGATCCTGCGCCGCTCCTGCCGCCCGAGCTTCGGGAGACGCTGGTCGAAAGCATCTTCCAGGATCAGATCAGCGCGGCGCACCCGGCAGGCGCGCTCGTGGTTCCTCCGTTGCTCGCCGCCGTGGGAGTGCGAGCCGCGCCGCCTCGCCTGCTGGTCATGCCGGACGATCCCGCGCTCGGCGAGTTCCGCCAGGAGTTCGCCGGCATGCTCGGCACCCTGGAGGAGCGCGCCACCGAGGCGGAGGACGGGGCCCCGGGGTTCCTCGCCGCGGTGGACGTCAAGGACACCGAGGAGATGTTCGAGAAGCTCGACCGCTCCACCGACGAGCGCGTGGACACGCGCGGGTTCCTCGCGGCACGGCTGATGGATCTCTTCCTGGGTGACTGGGACCGCCACGTAGACCAATGGAAGTGGGTCCAGGTCGGCAGCAAGGACGCGCCGTACCAGCCCGTGCCCTATGACCGCGACCAGGCGTTCGTGCGGTACGACGGCTTCCTGCTCGATCTCGCCCGCGTCAGCGGGTATCCGCAGCTGGTGGATTTCGGCAAGTCCTATCCCAGCATGACGGGGCTCCACTGGAACGCGCGGTTCATCGACCGGCGCCTGCTCATCGGCCTGGAGCGCCCCACCTGGGATTCGGTGGCCGGCGAGCTCCAGGCCAAGCTCACGGACGCCGTGATCGACGATGCCGTCCGCCGGCTTCCGTCCGAGTACTACGAGAAGGACGGGGCGCGCATGGCGACGGCGCTCAAGTCGCGGCGCGACCAGCTCCCGGAAGCAGCCGGGAAGCTCTATCGCCTGCTCGCGGGCCAGGTGGACGTGCGGGCCACCAGCCAGGACGAGGTCGCCACCGCGCGGCGGGCGGGCGACGGGTCGCTCGAGCTGACCGTGGCCGACCGACGCAAGGACGGCACGCTCAAGGAGCCGTACTTCCGGCGGCGCTTCCTCGCGTCCGAGACAAAGGACGTGCGGCTCTTCATGCTGGGCGGCGCGGACAGCGTGTTGTCGGAGGGAAGCGGCGGGCCGCCGCTCAAGGTGATCGGCGGCGAGGGCGCGGACGTCCTGCACGCGCCGGACGGCGGCGCCCGGCTCTACGACGAGGACGCCGACAGCCGGGCGGTCGGCGCGGGGATCACCCGCAAGCCGTATCGCACGCCGGACTCCACCAGCACGATCGAGCCCGCGCCGCGCGACTGGGGCAAGCAGTGGCGCTTCGTGCCGTGGCTCTCGTACGAGCCCGACGTGGGTCTGTTCTTCGGCGGCGGGGCGAGCCGGTATGGCTACGGCTTCCGCAAGGACCCGTACGCGTCCTGGTGGCGGATCCGGGCCGGCTACGCCGCCACCGCGGCGGCCCCGCGGGCGGATCTCCTGGGCGAGATCCGGCGGGAGAACTCCCCGCTCCGCTTCCAGATCTACGCGCGGGCGTCGGGCATCGAGGTGGTCCGGTTCTTCGGCTTCGGCAACAGCACGCCGTTGATTGACGACGAAATCTCCGAGGTCGAGCAGGAGCAGTATCAGCTCAGCCTGGGCCTCGCGTGGCCGCTCGCGCGGAGGCTGATGTTCTCGGTCGGTCCGATAGTCCGCTACAGCACCACCGATCTCGACCAGCCCAACCTGATCGGGCAGGTTCAGCCCTACGGGTCGGGCGACTTCGGGCAGTTGGGCGCACAGGCGGGGCTCGAGTACGACTCGCGGGACAGCAAGCTCGCCGCCACCCGCGGCGCGCGCGTGCTCCTCGGCGGCAGCGTGTTTCCGGAGCTCTGGGACGTGCAGTCCACCTTCGGCGAGGTGCACGGGGAGGCGAGCACGTATCTCACCGCGCCGATTCCGCTCCGGCCCACTCTCGCACTCCGGGCCGCCGGCAAATACGTGAGCGGCGACTATCCGTTTCACGAGGCGGCCCACATCGGCGGCGCCGGGACGGTGCGCGGCCTCCGGGAGCATCGCTACATCGGCGACTACTCGGCCTGGGGTAACGCGGAGCTCCGCCTCAGCTTCGGCCGCGCGCGCATCGTGCTGCCGGCGGAAGTCGGCATCTTCGGTCTCGCCGACGCGGGCCGGGTGTGGCTCGAGGGCGAGGACTCCGATGAGTGGCACGAGGCGTTCGGCGGCGGGATCTGGCTAGCGTTTCTCAGTCGCGAGGGGACGATTACTGCGGCCATTGCGAGGGGTGAAGGGCGGAATGCCGTCTACGTGCGAGCGGGGTTCGCGTACTAGGAGACGAGGGCGGGAGAGGGAGGGAGAGGGCGG
>JBOHSN010000036.1:0-36082 GCA_050733215.1 Gemmatimonadales bacterium | reverse complement strand
GCGCGGCGGCGGAGCACCGCAGCGCCGCGCCCCGGTTCGCGCCAGACAGGCCGGACGACAACGCCCAGCCGCGCGAGCGTGTCGAGCCCTTCGCGATCGGTCGCGCCCGCGCTCACGAAGCAGACGAGGGTCACCTCGTGCCGCCGCGCCAGCGCGTCGATCAGCCCGAAGAACACGAGCGCGCCGCCGGCCGTCGCCGCCGGGTGCGGCAGCAGCGGCGCCGCCATCAGAATGCGCATGGAAGCGCCGTGCGCATGCGTCCGCTCATCCGCAGCGCTCGCCGATCATCCTCCAACGTGAAGCGGAGTCGTGACGGTCGAGCGTGTGCGGAACGCGGACGCGGCGTTGCGGACGCGCTCACCCCGGCCGGACCGCGCCGAGGGGGTCGGCTTCGGGGCGGCGGAGTGCCCGGCGCCATAGGGCGAGGTCCTCGGCCAGACGCGAGCGCGTCTGCGGATCACCAGCGAAGCGAAGCCTGAGCGCATCCCGGCACCAGCGGAAGAGCATCGCGGTGCGGATCCCCAGCACGAGCAGGGCGGCGCGAGGCGGCGCGTAGTGGCGGCGGTAGAACCGGATTGCGCTCCGGATCTTCTGCAGCGCCATCGCTCCCCGGAGCGGCGCCGTGCTGGCCCCACCTCGGTGGATCACCTCCGTCACCGGAGCGAAGTGCACCTCCCACCCGGCCTTCCGGCAGCGCCAGCAGAGATCGGCCTCCTCCGCGTACATGAAGTATCCCTCGTCGAAACCGCCGACGGCGTCGAACGCGCTGCGCCGGACGGCGAGCGCGGCCCCCGTGAGCCAGGGGACCGGACGCGCGCGGTCGTGCGCCCAGGTGAGCAGCGCCCAGTGCCTGCCGACCCCCGGCACGCGTGCGATCGCGCGACCGAGCGAGCTTTTCTCCAGCACCGACCGAAGCGTCCCGAGCGGCGGGTGGCAGGACGGCTCCAGCGTGCCATCGGGACTGCGGAGGCGGGGGCCGGCAATCGCGACGCGCGGATGCGCGTCGAGGTAGTCGCTCAGCGCGTCGAGCGTGCCGGGCGCAACCACCGTATCGCTGTTGAGCACGAGCAGGTACGGCGTATGGCTCCGCCGGGCGCCTAGGTTCGCGGCCGCGCCATACCCGCGGTTGGCGGAATCGACGACGACCTCGGCGTCGGGAAACTCGGCGCGCACGAGCGCGGGGCCACCATCGGTCGAGCCATTGTCCACGACCACGGTCGGCGGGGGTGGTGTGGCTGCTCGGCGGATCGATCGGATGCAGGCCAGCAGGTCGTCACGCGCGTTGTAGCTCACCACCGCCACGGCCATGCGCGTCATGCAGGCTCCGCCCGAGGGTGATGGGCGGTAAGCTAGCGGCCCACCGGAACGAGGTACAGGCGCCGCCCGGCGGCGCAGGAGCGCGGGGCAAGCGCTCGGGCAGCTTCGGACCGGCAGTTCACTTCGCCATGGGCCCTCCGGCTCCTCGAGCGCGCCCTCCCGGAGTCCGCCCGCAGTCCGACCGGAACAGAGTAGATGCTGCCGGGCCGGGCAGACACCGTAGAGTGGCGTCGCTCGCATCCCGCCGCACCCGGTGATCAGCACGCGAGCGTCGCAATTCGTGACGACACAGGAGGGGTGGGATGGAGCGAGCGGAGCGTCGCGGCGCCGCTCATACGTGGCTCAGTCGCCGCCCAACAACGCCGGCTTCTTCCGCGGTGCGAACGCTCAGGAAGTACGCAAAGAGTATGCTTGGCCAGAGCTGCAGCAGGAGGCGGTTGATCGATCGAATATTCGTCGCGAGGAGCGGCGCCGGTGCGGTTAGCAGGACGGCAACGTATCCCGCCAGCACGAGAGCCAGTACGATCGCCGCGGTCTTCGCCCCGAGGCGCGCCGGTCCGGCCGGAGCGGGTCCCGCGCAGAGCACATATGTGAGCAGCAGCAGCCCGACCAGGCCCTGGGCGCCGATCTCCAAGAAGCCCTGCGTGAATCCCGCGAGGAGTTGTAGGTAGCGCCCCCCGTCGAGGAGCCGGTCCGCCGTCTGCCGAAAACCCTGATCCAGCATGAGATCGTTCGGCGGGGCCAACCAGATCTTGAAGCACACGATCATGACCAGGACCGGCGCAAGGCCGATCAGAACGGCGCATGTGTCGCTGAGCCAGGCGTGCCAGCCCCGCGCCCGGACCGTGACCAAGCCGTAGCCGACGAGCACCACCAGGAGGAACAGAAAGCCCTCGTTCTTGGTCCAGGCGGCGAGTCCAGCTGTCACCCCCGCGAGCACCAGGAGGCGCGGGCGGTCGTCGGGCCACACCTCGGGGAGGGCCAGCAGAACGAGTGTCGCCAGAAAGAAGAAGCTGAGTGGGATGTCGGCGTACTGCGAGGCGCCGTGGAGGATGAAGAACTTGGTGCCGAGCAGAAGCAAGGCTGCGAGAGTGCCTTGCGTGCGCGACCGGAGGATCGACACGGACGAGTACAAGAGGCCGACGGTAGCGAAGGTGAACAGCATTGCCACGGACGCGGGTGCGAGCGCGGTCTCTTGGCCCATATAGGTCCAGATCCGAGCGACGCTCCCTGGAACCAGCAGGGGATAATCCGGATGCGACCAGGCCGGAAGCCCCGTCACAACCTCGCGCCAGTGATCGCCGCCGCGGAAGATCGCACGTGCATGCATGTTCCAGGTCATCCACGCGTCCCAGCCGCCCTGGCGACTGGTAGCCGACTCTACGAGAAAGGCGATCGTGGCGCACCCCACGCACAGCCCCAGCGTGAGCGCGAGCAGCGGATGCATGCGCGGCGCGGTGGCGGAGGCTCCGGGGCCCGGAGATCCGGTCCGCGTGCGGCGCATCTTGCTCGCGTAGAGGGCGCCGCTCGCGAGAAGCAGGAGCCACGCCAGCTCGAGAAGGGGGAACAGAGCGCTGGGGGCACCGGCCAGGGATAACCAAACGAAGAACAGGGAGGATGACAGTCCGAGGCCGATTCCAACGGCGAGGAAGCCTATCAACAGGCGAGACCGCCACAGGCCCGCGGATCTCCACCCCGCGCAACCAATCGAGAGGAGGCCGATCAGCGCGGAGGCGACCAGCGACGCCACGAAGCCGAGCATCATTCTGCCGACGTCCGGAACAGCATGACGCCGTTGCCGAAATCGCGGATCAGCGTCAGGCCTCTGGTGGCCGTGCTGTCCATGCCGTCGGCCGAATGGAAGTTGCCCACGGTAAGCTGGCCATGGATGCCGGGGAGCACCATCGCCGGCAACAGGGCATATTGCGTCAGCAGATATCGCTTGAACGCGAGTCGCGGGGCGTCATCACCGGCAGCGGCCGACTGCGGCATGTGATCGGTCAGGTAGCCGACGCGAGCGCGGGGAGGCAAGACGTGTCGGAGCTCCTGGTGCCGTCGTCGGACCCATCGATCGGCACGATGACGTCATACTCTGTTGCGGCCATGGTCTGGCGAGCGAGGGCTTCCAGCGTCCGCCGTACGGAAGCGCACCGCTGGTAGGTGGGGATCACGACGCTGATGCGGACGGGCTCAGTCATGACCACGTCGACCTCCGGTAGATACGTCGCAACGGCGCTCGAGCGGAGCAACGAGGCAGAGCGCGGACGGTCCGAGCTGTGCCAAGGCAACTGGTGGCAACCCGATCGGCCGCTTCGGCCATCTCGTAAGGCTTGCTCACCGGTCCCGGACGATCGCTTCGAGTCGCGGCGGCCGCAATGCGTGTCCCCGGCCGCCAGATTCTGTGCAACCTCAAAACCGGTGATGACATCGGCCGGGGGACCGCGGCGGCCGCTTTAGGGAGCGCCAAGGCACTTGAGGGATCGTCCGAGGGCCGTAGTGCCGCGCCCTCCGGTAGTTGCTCCGCTCGAGGCCCCGCTGGCCGTACCCGAGGCAGGTTTGCACCGCGAGCGCCGATTCGGGCCGCGCACCGGGCCGGTGAGTCGTCCGGGTACATCGTGCAACCGAGGAATTGGCTTCAGCGGCTGGGCTGGGGACTGCGCCGACTCAGTATCCGCCGGGGCCGCTTCCTCAAAGGCTTTCTTCCCCCGTCTGGGTGCAACCCGAGTAACGACAGTATTCGATTGGACATTGGCGCTCGTTCTGGCCCTTGCTCCCGTCACGTTCCACTATTTCACCCGGCGAGACCAGATCGCCACCGATCCAAGCCTAAGGACGCTGGAGGTCATCTCTTACATCCCATCGACTGCAAGTCGCCCTCAGACGGTGAGCTTGCGTTTTCGGACCCCGGAGCTGGCAAGGCGGTTGATGAAGAAGGGTGTGTGTGGTTGAGGACACGCTGGACCCAGCATGGGCAGGACAGTTCACTAATCCTCGCTATCGCTGTTTTGTCGCATTCCCCATCTTAGCGGGTGGGCGCAAGGCCGTCGTCCCGGCTGCGTAACAGTAGAGTGCTCTGAGCCGTATATCGCCTGGTGGATCACCTGGGCTGGCTCAACGCCGCCACCCGCGCGACGAAATGCCATCATCTGAACGATTTTTTCCTGTACCCTGGTGCCGACTGGCAGACCGTGACCGCCGATTCGTTCGTGGTGCTGCGAACCTAGCCGCTGAACGACAGCCGGTTGGTGCGGAGAGCGGTGCGCCCCCTGGGATATGCCGTGGGGCCTTGACGAGACGCTGGATTTCGATCGGGGCGCCGATTCGTTGACCACGCTCGGAACCATCACGACGAAGCGGTGTGTCGAGCGAGCGCCGCCGCCGGAGCGGCGGCATCAACGCGCGAGTCGATCCTGCAGCTCTCCCGCCCGGGCAGTCGTTGGTGGCGGTCACGGGGGTGGTCTGGATGAAGACCTGCAGAACGCAACCGCCCTGCTGGTAGTCCAGTTCAGCCGGGGCAGCCGGACCTGTTCCTCGTGTTACCTGGCCGTGCGCGATGCCGCCGTGCGGGCCCGAACCTGGTTTCCCGCGTCGCTCACCTGCTTTACGCCGCCGGAGGCGCAGGACGGGGATCTGGTGTCGGTCTACCTCTGGAACAACGGAGAGGCCGTCTGTGTCGACGACTTGCGGATGCGATGGACCCGTGCGGTATACTGACCGTCGGCGGCGGTGGATGGAGCTCGCGCCATACCTTGTCTCGCTGCTGCTGTCCATCGTGGGCGCGGAGGTGGCGTCGAGGGCGTTCTGGAGCATGCGGTATCACGTTCCGTTCGCTCACCCCGACCGGATTCTGTATGCCTTCTATCCGGAGCTGGAGCGGATCGACCGGAAGAACCCCCGCCCGGACGACGGGTTCTACGACATCCTTCTCCTCGGCGGATCGGCTCTGCATCGCGACTACGGCGAGGTGGAGCAGGCGCTTCAGGAGCAATTGGCCTACGCGGGGCACCGCAACGTCCGCGTCTACAACCTCGCTGATCGCGCACACACCTCGCGGGACAGCCGGCTCAAGTACGCTGCCGTCGGCGATGCGCGCTTCGACCTCGTGCTTGTGTACGACGGCATCAATGAGGCTCGGGCGAACAATGCCCCGCCGGAGATCTACCGCGACGACTACGCGCACTACGCCTGGTACGAGGTCGTCAACACGCTCGCCCCCTACCATCGATCCGCCCAATTCGCCCTCCCCTACACCCTTCGTTACCTGCAAGTTGGCCTTCGGCATGCGGTAGCGCCTGATCGGTACGCGCCGACGGAGGCTCCGCGGCCGGAGTGGCGGCAGTACGGCCGGAACTACCGTAGCGTCATGTCCCTCGAGCACAACCTGAACATCGTACTCCGCATCGCTGCGCGGCACGGGGACCGGGTGATGCTCATGACGTACGCCACGTACGTTCCCGATGACTATACGCCCGAAGCCTTCCAGGAGAAGCGTCTCGCCTACGGACTCCATCTCATCCCGATCGAGCTCTGGGGACGCCGTGAGGATGTCATGGGTGCGGTCGCCGCCCAGAACGCGGTGGTGCGCGGGTTGGCCGAGCGGCACCGGGACGTGCTGTTCGTAGACCAGGCAACGCTGATGGCGGGATCACCCCTGTATTTCAACGATGCTTGTCATCTGACCGTGGCTGGCTCCTCGAAATTCGTCGAGAACCTGCTGCCGCACCTGCTGCCACTTCTACCGCGCCGCTGACTGGCGCTTCAAAGCCCCATGCCCATCCTGCCGATCCTGTCGGCATATCTCCTCTTCCGACTGTTCCGGAAACGCCGTCCCCGGGGCGAGGCGGCCCTCCAGGCGGCGGCGATCTGGGGCGTCTTGCTGCTCTGCATGACGGAGGTTCTTTCGGCGTTTCATGCGCTGGACGTCGTGGGGATCGCGGGCGGGTGGGTGCTCATGATCGCCCTGCTCGCCGCGATGCTGCGGCGACCGGCACGTCCGACCGCACCCGTCCTCGAACCGGAGGCGGTGCCACGGTGGGTCTCGATCCCGGTCGCGGTGACGCTCGCGGCGACGCTGGTTATCGCGCTCGTCGCCCCGCCCAACTCGACGGATTCGATGACTTATCACCTCGCCCGGGTAGCCCAATGGATCCAGCGGGCGAGCGTCGAGCCTTACGCGACGAGCATCGTTCGGCAGATCTTCATGCCGCCGTGGGCCGACTACGCTATTCTCCATTTCCAGGTGCTGGCCGGAGGCTCGGATCGCCTCGCACCGCTGGTTCAGTGGCTCGCCTTCGCAGGATGCATGGTCCTCGCGGCCGACATCGCTCGGCAGCTCGGGGGCAGCGGTGGCGAGCGCGGTCTGGCGGTAGTGCTCACGGCGACGCTGCCCATGGCCGTCGTGCAGGCGAGCTCGACCCAGGCGGATTTGGTCACGGCCTTCTGGTGCGGCGTGTTCGCCTGGACGGTCCTGGCCGCGGAGCCCCGCGCGGAACCTGGCCACGCGCTGCTCCCGGCCTCCGCTCTCGGCCTGGCGATGGCCACCAAGGGGACCGCCTACGTCGTCTGCGCTCCATTCGCGCTCTGGTGGCTCATCAGCCGAGGCCGCGCCATCGGGTGGCGCCGTGGTGCCGTCCAGGCTGCCGCATTCGGCGTGGTGGTCGTCCTCCTGAATGCTCCGATGTTCGCGCGCAACGTGGGGTTGTTCGATCACCCGTTGGGCCCCACCGAGCAGCGTACCGCGCTCGCCAACACGTCCTACGGCCTGGGCCCGCTGACGTCGAACCTCGTCCGGAACGCGACGCTGCACCTGGCAACTCCCAATGAGACGTGGAACGCCGCGCTTGCCGACGGCGTCGAGCGTTTGCACCGGCTCGTCGGGCTCGACCCCAGCGACCCCCGGACGACCTGGCACGAAAACGAGTTCGGCGTCCGGATCCTGCGCACGAAGGAGAGCCGCACGGGCAATCCGTTCCACTTCATGCTCCTCGGCGTCGCCCTTCTGGTTCTCTGTCTGCGTCCGAGCCCAGCGGTCCACCGCCGATACGCACTCGCGGTCCTGCTCGGCGGCGTGCTCTTCTGCTGGGTCTTCCGGTGGCAGCAGTGGCATTCCCGGCTCCACACCCCTCTGTTCTTGCTGGCGGGTCCGCTGGTCGCGGTCGCGCTGGGGCCGATGCTCACCGGCAATCGCAAGGCGTTCCTCGGCCTCGCGCTGTGGGTCGCGGCGCTGCCGTGGCTCGTCGCCAACGAGTCGCGTCCGCTGCTACGGATTCGCGCACTGACCCAGACCCCCAGCATCCTCGCGACGCCGCGCGCCCACCAGTACTTCGTCGAAGACGCCGGCATCGAAGCGCCCTATCGGAGAGTCGTCGCCGATCTGGTACGGACCGGATGTGATACACTGGGGGTCGCTGGCGGCGAAAAGACCGGGGTCTATCCCCTCGTTCCCCTCGCCCGCGCCCACGGCCTCCGGCTCAAGCTGATCTACGTGAACGTCGACAACGAGACCCGGATCCTCGAGGAGCATCCGCGCATCTGTGCGCTCCTCGTCGAAGAGCATGGCGCCGACTGGCGACCGGAGCCACCGTATGACGCGCTGAAGCTGGCGTGGCGTGACGAGCGGGTCGCCTTCTGGGTCGATGGGGCGTACAGCACGGTCTCCGGCACCGGCGCAGGTCAACAGCCGCGGCCGCGGCGATCGGGGGCATGAGCCAGATCACGCGGCTCTGATACCGCGGGTGTACTCTCGCGAGAGTGGCGAGTACCAGCGCGTTGAGGACGATGCCCAGAAACGGTGGCGATCAGTGCATGCACCGGGCGCCGTCCCCGCCCCGGCGGCGCTGGCGAGACACATCACCAGGCCCAGCAGACTGATGATGACCGCCGCATACTGGATGAGGCTCGTCCGGCTCACCGGGAGGGTCTCTCGGGCCTGGCCGGAGTGTGGGCCAGCTCATGACCCAGGACCACCGCCATCTCGTCGTCGCTCATGGCGTCCATGAGACCGGTGAACACCCAGATCGCGCCGTTGGCCATTGCGGAGGCGTGCCCCGTGATACCCAAGCCTGCTCCACCTCGTCACTGCCGGACTTCGCCTCGGCCTCGTACCGCTCCTCCCCGTTGGGCCGCGCCTCCACCCTGCTGGCGAGCAGCACGCCGTCCCTTCGGCGCCGACCATGCATCTTCACCTCGTAGCCGACCGGGATTGCGGCCAGGCTTCGCAACTCGCGGCCGGTGAAGCGGGTGCTTGCGTCCGCGACAACGCGCTGGCCGTCGACGATGAGTGCGTCGCCTCTCACCAGCTCGGCGTAGCCCTGGATTTTCTCGGTACGCTGCCCATGGAGCTGCGAGGCGAGGCCGAGAGCCGCGGCGGGGGGTTCGTCGCGATGAACGCCCGCAGATCCTGGGTGGCGATGGCGCCCTGGTCGTTGTTCAGCCGGACCCAGTTGAGCGCGAGCACCACCTCGCCGACAGCCTCGGTTCCCCGGTAGGTCTGGATCACCCGCTGGAGCTCGGCCGAAGCCTGCCCGTGGTTGCCGCGGTCGGCCGTGGCGATGGCCTGGCAGAGCATCCGCTGCGCGAACGCCTCCTTGCGGCGGCCGCTGCTGATGACCAGCCAAACGCCAGGCGCGATGACCGCCACCGCAGCGACGGCAACGGCGAATTGCCGGATGCGGTCCTTATACCCAGGGAGTGGCCGCGGCCGGGCCCGCGCTGCGCTTTACCGAGGTCGCTTCCACCGTTGTTGCCATAGTGTCCTGCCGAGGGGGCTGCCAGCGCCCGGCCGACCTGCCGGGCCAAGCCACTAGAAACAGCCAGGATGGCTGGCCCGCGCCGGTGAGCGACGTGAGGTACCGCGGGCGCCGGGTGGAAGGGACGATCGTCTTCGGGGTGACACCGGAGTATCAGGCGGTCCAGGACTATCGCTTCCATTCCGGCGTCCCGCTCGCGGAGTCGGACGGCCGGGAGCGGCGCCAGGTGGCGTGATGCTCGGGTACGAGATGGCGGACCGCCTGTTCGACGACCCGGCGCAGGCGATCGGCAGGCCGGTACGGGTCGGCGATCATGAGTTCGCGGTCAAGGGAGTGCTCGAGAAAAAGGGCCGCGTACTCGGCCAGTCCTTCAACCGTTTCGTGCTGATCTCGATTTCGACCTTCGAGACGATGTACGGTCGCAGCAAGACGACGGTCGTATCGGTCAAGATGCCCACGGCGGACGCGATTTCACCGCGATTCCGGCGGTCGTCGGCATCGCGATCGTCGCGGGTGGAATCGTCATCCTGAACATCATGCTGATGAGCGTCAACAGCTTGGAACCGGCGGATGCCCCCGACAGGATTCGAACCTCCGACCAACGGTGTAGGAAACTAGTCGCGCAAGGCTAGTAGCGATCAACGACGTTCACAAAGAACTGGATTACCTTGGGCCTAACCTGCCGCGCCTACAGATGTTGGCATGAGGACGCATGCAGTGGTGGCGTAGGACCAGGATGGCGTTCCGGCGCCCCGCGCATGTCACACGATGGGCGGCAGGCCGAGAGGACAGGCGGCGGGTGGCCAGCTGCAGGGGGTAGAGGGTGCCGATGGGACGTTGCGGCTCTAACCCATCGACCTTGGCTGCTGAGGTGCGCCGAGCGGTGCGGTCGGCGAGCGATCGCAGCGGCCCATGCTGTATATTTTTTCAGTATGGGCCATCCGCGACTTCCGAATGCAGCCAGCTGCCTACGTGTGAGCAGCAGGGCCTTGGTCCTGAGTTTCCTTTCGTAGCTCCACTTCGGTTCCGGGGTAGTGCTGTTACCGCCACCTCGGTGGCGATTGCGGCCGTGGCCCGCCCGGAACCGGGGGGAGCCCGGTCGCGGTGTCCCGGTTTGGTGTTCGTCAGCATGGCGCATGAGCTGCAGCGGCTGCACAACAGCTCGCTCGAGCGGGTGCTCCTGCAGCTCTGGCCGAGCGCGCGGTTGGTGTTCTTTGCGGTGGTCTCTATGCTGGAGGAAAGGCGATCCCAGCAACGCGCCGGCTTGCCATGAGGTCAACGGGTGCGGGGGTGGCGCGAAGCCTGATACGGCTGGCCGGCTCTGGCACCTCGCTGGGCGCGGTGTTGCTGGCGATACGCTGGTACATGCGCTACCGCTCGCTGCGCCTTCAGGAGCCGATGCGGCTCGCCGCCGGACCGATCGCGACGTTCTACTTCGACGCCGCCTACGTAATCGGCGTGACGGCGGTGTTCGCCCTCGCGATGCTCCTCGCGCGCCGCAGCCGGCCCGTGCAGAGCCTCCTCCTCGGCGTCTTCCGCGGCGTGGCGCTGATCTCGGTCCTGCTCGCTCTCGTCAACATCCGCGCCCTTGCTGAGCTGGGGCGTCCGCTCAGTTATCAGTGGCTGTACTACTCTCATTTCTTCCGCAGCCTCGACACCTACAACGCGCTGTCCACGATCCTCTCGTGGAAATGGCCCGCCCAGGCGTTGGCGATCTGCGCGGTCATGTTTGCCACCGAGTTCCTGGTGGTGCGGTTGCTCGACCGCATCGCCCACCATCGCTTCGCTCGGGTCGCGCTGCTCGCGTTCGCCGTCCCCATCGGCATCGCCCTGTCGCTTGGTCAATGGTGGATCGCCCGCCCCGGGCGAGACCTGGCCTGGATTCGGAATCCGGTGGTTGCCTTGGTGGAATCGGCCCTGCACGCCGACGAGAGACCCGTGCTCGCCCGCACCGCCACCGCCGTCGGCCCGGGTGATTTCCTGACGGTTGCGGAGCGGTCGACCGCGCCCGGCGGCGGCCATCGCGAGGGCTACGCGCGCAGCGATGGAGTGCGCAACGTGCTCATCGTCGTCCTGGAGTCCAGCGCCGTCCGGTACGTCGGCGCGTACGGCGCCACCTACGGGGTTACGCCGGAGCTGGACACCCTCCATCGGAGGGGGCGGCTCTTTGCGAACATCTATGCGCACGGTCCATCCACGACAAACTCGCTTCTCGCCCTTCTGCTCTCGATTTACCCTTGGCATACGTTCCGCCCGGTCACCCGGGTGTATCCGGCGATCGAGCTTCCGTCACTCAGCACCGAGCTGAAGCGCCGGGGGTACCGCACCGGTTTCTTCAATGCGGAGGACAACCGGTTCCAGCGGGCGGACGAGTTCCTCGCCAACCGGTTCGACGTGGTGACCGACTACGAGGACTTTCCCTGCGACGAGCAGGAGAGGAACGCCGAGGGGAAGGATCATTGCGCGGTCAGGACCTTCGAGTCATGGCTGGATGGATCGCCTCCGGGTCCTTTCCTTGCGGTCGTCTGGACCGCGCAGACGCACTGGCCCTACAGCGTCACGACGCGAGCGCGGGTGCCGCACACCGCCGACTCCATGGCCACGAGGTTTCGGCGGTATCTCGAGGCGCTGAAGGACGGCGACCGTGCCGTCGGCGATCTGGTCCGTCTTCTTGCCCAACGGCAACTGCTCGACTCGACGCTGGTGGTGGTGCTCGGTGATCACGGCGAAGCATTCGGACAGCACGGCCACTACCTGCACCGCGACCTCTTCGAAGAGGAAGTGCATATTCCTCTGCTGTTTATCAACCGCCGCCTCTTTCAGGGCGAGACGGACTCGCTCGTCGGCGGCATGATCGATGTCGCACCGACGGTCATGGACCTCCTGGATCTTCCGATGCCCTGGTCATGGCAGGGTCGTAGCCTGTTCGACCCGGCCCACAGTGGCCGCGCCTACATGTTCGGACCGTACTCCGGTCTGTTTGGGCTCCGGGAGGGCGAGCGGAAGCTCATTCTGGACGATGCGAGCAGAAATCCGCCCCAACTGTACGACCTGCAGCAAGACCCGGAGGAGCGACGCAATATCGCCTCCGAATCACGTGAGATGGTCGCCAGGGGGCGTGAGCGGCTGGCCGCATGGGTGCAGTACCAGGACCGGTTCTTCGAGCGGATCTTGGCCGCTTCTGGGCGCTAGCGGGAGCGCGCGTGGGCCGCCTGAGCACCTCTCCCGCGCGTCGCTCGCCGTGGCTGTCCGCCGGCATCAGCCTGATAAAGCGTCCCTTGTCGGCACAGCTCATCGGGAAGCGCAAGAACTCGACCGGGCTGCTAAGGTCGAAGAAGTGGCCGTTGAGGTGGAAGAGCAGCTTGATTCGGCGTCAACGGACGCTGGGGAGCGCCCCGATCAGGTCGAGAAAGAAGAGCAGGGTGCGATCCCGGTGCAGGATGTGGTGGTAGCCTAGCGGATAGAAATGCCCGTCTCGCTCGAAGCTGCCCGCCAGACCGCCCGGACTGCTGCCGCTTTCCAGAACCGTGACCTCCTCGTAGCCGGCGCGCGCCAGCGTGTACGCGGCTGCGACGCCCGAGAGCCCACCACCCAGGATTACCACCGAGGAGTGTCTCATCCAGTGCCCCGCAGCTTCGGCTCAGCGCTTGTTAACACGTCTCGCGCCCCTTTATGTTCGGCCGGTCGTCCCCTCACTATCTCCAGGTACCAGCGCTGATGACCCGACCGCCGTGGCCACTGTTGGTCGTCCTGTCCCTCGTGCTGGCGGGAACAGGGATCCGGATCGCGGCGGCCCTCCGGCCCGGGCTGTGGGTCGACGAGATCTTCTCCTTGGCTATGGCGACTGGGCACAGTCTCGAGCACCCGGCCTCCGAAGCGAACCCTTCGCTCGGCGACTTCGTCGAGCCCCGGCAGGCGCAGTCGCCCTCGGTCTTTCGCCGCTACGTCCAGCATGAGGAGGCCCCGGTTGGTGTCGGGCGGGTGGTGCGTGCGGTCCTGCTGTCAGACACCAGCCCACCGCTGTACTACCTCCTACTGAACTGGTGGACCCGCACCTTCGGCACCGGCGATGCCGCGTTGCGCCTCTTCTCCGTCTGGTGGGCGGTCCTCGCGCTACCCCTCCTTTGGCTTCTGGGACGGGAGTTCGGCCGGCGCAGGGTGGCGTGGTCTGCCTGCCTGTTGTTCTCCCTCTCGCCGATCGCCATCTACTACTCGGCCGAAGGCCGGATGTATTCGCTGGTCTGGTTCCTCGCCTTGGGCCTGGGTTGGCTGACTCTCGGAGTCGCGCGCCGGAGAAGCGCTCCATGGCTCGCCGTCCTGTGGGTGCTGTTTGGAGCAGCAGGACTGCTTAGCCACTACTTCTTTGCTTTCGTGTGGGTCGCCTGTCTAGCCTGGCTCTGCGTCCGTAGGCGCCCCGATCGGCGTTGGCGCCCCGCCGTGCTCGCCGGCGCTACGGTGCTCGCAGTGCTGCCGTGGTACCTCGATGTGCCCGCGAGCGTGATGCGTTGGCGCGTCACCGGCGGCTGGCTTACCGGCGACCTGGCCTGGCCTCAGGCCCTGAGCCGGCCATTTGCCCTCGCCGCGAGCCTGCTTTCCGGCGGCAAGGCTTTAGGATTGCCGGGCTGGAATTGGGCTGACCGCTTTGTCGCCGGGCTCTGTCTGGCGCTGGCGATCTGGATCGCGCGGCAGGGATTGATGCGCCGGATGTTTTCCCGCCGCCGCCTCCTGCTTTGGGGCTGGGTCGCCGCTGCGTGCGTGGGCCCTCTCGTGTTCGATCTCGTCCTCCACACCAAGACCACGGACTTTCCCCGCTACGCTCTTGCCGGTCTCCCCGCGGCGATGCTGCTGGTCGCGCTCGGAATGAGCCACCTACCCCCGAAGATCCGCTTCGCCTTCCTGAGCGCGCTCCTGCTCGCCTGGCTCCCCGGCAGCCCGGCCATCCTTTCGCGCGCTCCCCGACCCTCGGAGGCGTACCGGGAGGTCGGTGCGCGTTTGGAGTCCCGGGCGCGCCCCGATGACGTGGTGCTGGTTCAGTCCACTCCCCCCGGGGTCATCGGAGTGGCTCGCTATCTGAGACGCGACATCCCGCTCGCCTCCTGGGTCGCCGCGCTCCAGGGTCGCCGGGTGCCCGCCGATCTCCAGCTCCTCCTGGGCGCCCGCAGCCGGGTAGCATTGGTCAAGATCCACGATGTCGGCGGGACCGTCCGGGCAGAACCGTGGCTGCTGGCTCACACCCGGCTGCTTGGGCGCGAGGTTTTCCATTCGTCCCCCAGGGTCCAAGTGTTGTACTTCGGACCTTCGGACGGAGACACCTTCTTCCCTGAGAGGTCGCCGCCTGTCAGCGGGTCCGCAGCAGGGCCGTAGCGCTCGGCCTGCCCTACAGAGGCCGCTTCGCTACCCAGGCTCGAGCCCAGCAAAGAAGCGCCCTTCCGGGGTCCCACTCGATTGGAATCTTGCTGATCTTCAGCCCGGCGAGTCCGGCGTTGATCGCCAGCTTGAGTCGAACTCCATGCCAGGACCTACTGGCCGGATGCGGTCGTACGCCGCCCGGCTGAATCCGCGGAAGCCGCAATAGACATCGCTGCAGCGGGTCCGGAACAGGAAATTGAGAGTTGCGGTGAGCGCCGGATTGCCGATGAACCGGTGCAAGCCGGTGACGTGCTTGTCGCCGCCCTTGAGATACCGGCTGCCGGTGACCAGTCGTAACCCTCACGCGTGAGGGTGTCCAGGAACTGCTGAATCAGCAAAAAATCGTAGGTGTCGTCGGCGTCCCGCAGATGGGATACTTGCCGCGAGCGGCGGCAAACCCGCGAGGTAGCGTTGCCGTAGCCGAGGCGTCCGTCGAGCCGTTGTCGCACCCGACGATCTCCCGCGCGATGCCGCGGCCGCGAAGGTGCGCTGGATCTTCTCGATGCAGGCACCGATCGCCGCCTTCTCGTCGGCTGTGTTCGTTCTTGGACGAGGACGCGGCCGCTGGGCAGCCCGGGAGGGCGGGGGCACCTGAGTGACGAACGGCCGGACACCCCACGCACCTATGGGCCCGGTTCTTGCCAATCTCTGCGCGCGAAGATGCGTTGCACCGCCGCAACCTGCCGGCACGAATCAATACGAGCGCCAGTGCCGCACGCTCGAGTTCCGCCAAGACGCTACGCGCCGGGAGCTGGACGAGGTGGCTTAGGGTTCCGCGGCGAGGGAAGTGGACACAGTTTAGTGCCCATAAGGACTTGGGCGCAGGTCCGGCCGCGGTGAAACAGCAGCAGGCCGGAGGCGCGGGCTTTCGCGACGAGCTGTGTCGTCACGTTCAGAGGATGATTCATGGCGACTGAGGTTGTGCCAATAGCGACGCCGGTGCCGCCCGAGTTGCGGGATCTGACCGCGGCCGGGCCGGCTGGGCCCGCCCCACGCTGGCCGTTCAGCGTCAGCATCGTCATTCCGGCCTACAACGAGGGATGCACGATTGGCCGAGTGGTCGCCGCAGCTCGCCAGCAGTGCCCCCACGCCGAGGTGCTCGTAGTGGACGACGCCTCGAAGGACGACACCGCCGAGCAGGCCGCGGCCGCCGGCGCGCGGGTCATCCGCCGCCCCTATAACATCGGCAATGGAGCGGGGGTCAAGACCGGCATTCGCGCTGCGACAAATGACGTTGTCCTGATCCTCGACGGCGACGGCCAGCACGACCCGGCCGATATCCCGCGGCTGCTGGCGCACATCGGACCCTACGACATGGTGATCGGCGAGCGGGACCGCACGGGGCAGCAGAATGCGCTGCGTTGGCTGGGCAACAGCACGCTCAACCGGCTCGGCTCCTACTTGGTTGGCCTGGAGATGCGCGACCTCACTTCCGGCTTCCGCGCCATGCGCCGCGACGTGATCGGCGAATTTCTACACCTGCTGCCGAACCGATTCTCGTGGCCGACAACCAGCGCGCTGGCCTTCGCCAAGGCCGGCTACCACGTTCGCTTCGAGCCGGTGACCGTGTACAAGCGCGCGGCCGGCGAGAGCACGCAGCAACTGCTGCGCAACGGCGTCAAGTTCATGCTGATCATCCTGCGGATCGCCACCCTCTTCAGTCCCCTGCGGATCTTCTTCCCGATCTTCGTGCTGCTCGAAGCGCTGGCGCTAGTGGCCTACGGCTGGTCGGTCGCGGACGGGGGGGCCTGGCTGCACCTGCCGCCCTCGACCGTGATGTTCTTCCTGGGCGGGATCGTGCTCTTCTTGTTCGGCCTGATCGCGGAGCAGATCGCCAGCCTACGATTTAAGGGACCGGAGAATTGAGTATCAGTCGTCAGTGCCCGCCGACTGACAGCTGACAACTGACGACTTCTCGCGCCATGACCAAGTACACGCGCTGGCTGCCGCGGCTGATCGGGCCGGCGATCCTCGCCTACTTTCTGCTGACGACCGACATCACCAAGATCATCATCAACCTGCGCAACCTGCGCTGGGCGCCGTTCCTGCTCTCGCTGGCGCTCTATCCGATCTTCGTCGCCGTGAAGGCATGGCGCTGGAACCTCCTGGTGCGCAACCTGAATATGCAGGCGCCGCCGCTCGGCTACTCGATGATTCTGTACATGATCGGTCTGTTCCTGGGCGGGGCCACGCCCGGTCAGTCTGGCGACCTCATCAAAGCATGGTACTTGCGCGAGCGCGGGCAGCCGCTGGCCCCGGCGCTCTTCAGCGTTGTACTCGATCGCTCGTTCGACTTTCTGGTCATGGCGTTGTTGAGCCTGCCGGGCCTGATCGCGTTTCTCCATCTGTTTCCGCCGCGGCTCCAGGCTCCGATCCAGGTCGTGACGATCGGCTTCGCGGCGGCGATCGCGCTGATGATTCCAGCGCTCATGGCCCGCCGCCCGCGTGATTGGCTGATGATCCACACGCTCCCGCTGGCACCGCGCCGGATCCGCGCCGCGCTGGAGCGCTGGCGTGGCCAGTTCGCCGCGCTCGACCTGCGCCAGGGGCTCGTGGGCAGCCTGCTGCTTGCGACGCTGTGCTCGGCGGCATCGACAATGCTGCGGCTGTGGCTGCTGTTCCGCGCGTTGGATATCGCCATCCCCATCGCGGCGCTAGTCTCCTCGATGGCGCTGATCTCGATTCTTCAGTCCCTGCCGATCAGCTTCGCGGGCGTCGGCGTCCGCGATGCGGTGCTCATCGCGGTGCTGGCGACCTACGCCTACGGACCCGACGCGGCGCTGGCCCTCTCGGCGCTGTTCCTGGTGGTCAACATCGAGAATATCGTGCTCGGCTTCCTGGTCTCGCTGCGCTATCCGCTGGGCCAGGCAGCCCCCGCCGACCCGGCGGACGCCGAGGTCATGCGCCGGTAAGCTGCCGCCTCTTGGTGACGACCGCCCTTACGGTCCGTCGGCGTGATTCACGCGGAGCAGGACGGTACCGATATCCGGGTAGGAGGCGAGCCTGGTGTCTCGGTGCCCCGGCAGCTCGCTGAGTGCGCTGTCATAGGTGTAGATGTAATCAGTCTCGGATCTGGGTGGCGGCTTCCGGGTCACGCGCATCAGCCACGTGTATTTGCGGGTCACACGGTAGAAATTCAGCGACGGCTCCATGAGCCAGCTCGCGCGGAGCTTCACGCTGCGCATGGGCAAGGTCTGTGCTCGATCTCGTTTGATGAGTTCCAGAACTTCCCGATTGTGAGCGTCCTCCCACCACGCACAAACACTGCGCGCACTGAGGCCACGACCAAAGTACCAGCCCACCGTGACCGCGGTCGCAGTGGCGACTATTGGACCCACAATACTTCTCCACCAATGGCTCCGCATGCCTCGCAGCAGGTCGAGCGCGTAGACTAGTACCAGCGCGTAAAGCGGCACGTAGTACAGGGCCGCGCGGTGAACCGGAAAGAGAGCGTCGAAGAGATGATGCTCCAACACGGGTAGGGCCGCGGCCGACGCCAACATCAGGGCAAGGAGTCCGACGATTGCATCTTTGGGCAAGAAGAGCTGGCGGAGGCCGACCAGTAGGAGAAGAGAGAGCCCCCCGATGAGGATCGTCGAAATCGTTTTCGCAATAGCCGGTGAATACATAGTCGAATAGAGCGAACATCTCACCAGGCTATGGACCGTGTCATTGACAAAGCTGTCGTGCCCGCCCAAGTACAACATTCCGGTCCGTTGGAGCTTGAACAGCTTAGAGAGGATGTAGGAGAGAAAGACGCCGCTGCCCGAAAGCAGAACGAGGGTGGCCGGGATTTGACTCCGGCTGACCCGCCGGAGCGATCCATCGGTAAGCAGTAACCACCCACTGACCAGCAACAGCGGCAGGTAGTAATTCACAAACGAGAAGTTCGAGAGCACCGCCAAAGATCCAGCGGCTACGGAGAGATACAAATCTCTTCGAAGATGGCGCTGCCGCTCCCCGTAGGCACGCACGAGCAGGTAGAGGCTCAACATTTCGAACCCCAACGCCAGCCCATAGCCACGGGCCACGATAAAAAACTCGACTAAGAACAGGTTGAGATTACAGAGCACGAATCCGGCTATCCGCAGGCCGGGATTCTGCATGCGAGTAACCAACGCCAACGCGCAGAGGAGGTACATCACATGCGCCAGTACGTTAGGGAGCCGCAACGATAGCTCCGAATTGCCGAACAGAATGGAGCACCAGTGCATCAAGGCGGTGTTCAGCGGATGATGGTTCGCCGTAGCACGCCAGCCCGGCTCCCACGCGAAGATGGCAAAGCTCAGGCCTTCATCATGGTTGAACGGCAAGGTCGCCGCCCGATAGGCCGACAAGCCAAGCAGCGCGATGCTCCCGAGAATCAGGAGCGCCCACGTCCAGCGGTCTACCCAGCGGGTGCGGGTACTTGGAGCCGACGCTGCCACCGCGTTCATTCGAGAACGCCGGCTGGCATCTGCAGCGAGCTGTCGCAGCGTCCCATTGCCACGGACGCGGGTGCGAGCGCGGTCGCTTGGCCCATATAGGTCCAGATGCGAGCGACGCTCCCTGGAACCAGCAGGGGATAATCCGGATGCGACCAGGCGGGAAGGCCCGTCACAACCCCGCGTCCCAGCCGCCCTGGCGACTGGTAGCCGACGCTACGAGAAAGGCGATCGTGGCGCACCCCACGCACAGCCACAGCGTGAGCGCGAGCATCATTCTGCCGACGTCCGGAACAGCAAGACGCCGTTGCCGAAATCGCGGATCAGCGTCAGGCCTCTGGTGGCCGTGCTGTCCATGCCGTCGGCCGAATGGAAGTTGCCCACGGTAAGCTGGCCATGGATGCCGGGGAGCACCATCGCCGGCAACAGGGCATATTGCGTCAGCAGATATCGCTTGAACGCGAGTCGCGGGGCGTCGTCACCGGCAGCGGCCGACTGCGGCATGTGATCGGTCAGGTAGCCGACGCGAGCGCGGGGAGGCAAGACGTGTCGGAGCTCCTGGAAGCGGGCCTCGTACCGCGTGATCTCATCGGGCCCGGAGAGATCCGCGACGCGGAGCGTTCGACCGAGCAAGCGCACGCTGGATACGATTGCGAACAGAACGAGCAGGTACAGCCCGATTCGCATCCACGCCGCCCTGCGCCCCCGATTGGTGCCGCCTGCGTCCTGATCAGGGGCGTAGACGGGCGAGGAAGCCCGCCGAAAATCCGGCCCCGGCGGCTTCCGTAACGCCGACCTCGCTCCCATCCAGAAGAAGTAGTCGAGCGCCAGCGTGTAGTAGTCGTGAAGCCGGCGCGGCTGGCGCCGTTCGATCCATTTCATCGATCCGATCAACCATTCGGGGAACCTCGGCAGCCATCCGCTGAGCCACAGCAGCAGCGAGAGGAGGAAGCGCGACTTGCGCGACCCTTCGCCATAGGTACCGAGCTTCAGGCTCGAGCCGACGTCGGGATGCTTCTCGGCAAACAGCACGGCTGTGTGGCCCCGGGCCACGCAGTCGCGCGCGAGACCGGCGAAATCCTTGTCGTAACGTTGGTACGCCACCGCCTGCGGGCTGAAGACGAGCTCCACGCCCGCCTTCTCGAGACGGAGAGCAAGCTCGTAGTCCTCGTGGCCGTACAGCCTGAATGTCTCGTCGAAGCCGCCGACTTCGCGAAGCACATTGCGCGGCAGCGAGAGGTTGCCGGTATACACATCTCGGAAGGCGAGCCTGTACCCCGGCTGCGCCAGCCGGTCCAGGAGCGCGTTCGTCCCGCAGCGCCGATAGTGAACGATCGGGGGCAAGGAAGGATCGTCGGGGATGGGAACCGGGCCGACCACCGCCCGGCGAGAGCCGAGAGGGTGGGCGTCGTGATGGGCCACGAGGAAGGCGGGGACGGGCTCCATATCGTCATCCAGAAAGACGACCAGATCTCCCGTGGCGATGCGGATCCCCGCGTTTCGGGCCGCGGCCCTGCCGCGATTGGGCTGCCAGATGGCGCTGAGCCGGTACGGTGCGGGGAACCCTTCGGCCATTTCCTTGGTGCCATCGACGGAGCCATCGATCGAGACGACGACCTCATACTCCGTCGTCGCCATGGTCTGGCGAGCGAGGGCTTCCAGCGTCCGCCGAACGGAGGCGCACCGCTGGTAGGTGGGGATCACGACGCTGATGCGGACGGGCTCGGTCATGCCGGGGTGCATCGCAGCTGGGCGGCGTCGCGAAGCACGCAGCGCGTCAGCCCCGGCGAGCGTGTCATGCGGACGCTCCCTAGTCGGTGGGTTCGGGCGGAGCGCTGTGGCGATGGCGTTCCCACTGCGCCCGTAGCCACCGTCGGATGGGAGACGGTATGGTGTGCCGCGCCACCCTCTTCAGCGCATTGCCAAGGGCATGCCGGACCGGATGGCAGTACGGCCAGAGAGCTCTGCGCAAGGCATCCCAAATCTCGTCAGAGTCGACCTGTTGCTGCGCAAGGTACCTCTCCAGCCAGGTGAGATAAAACAGCCGCGTCTCGCGGGTTCTCCCTGTTCTGGTCATGATCGAGAACAAGGAGTTCTCGTGCTTGCGGTACCTGCTCCAGCACTCCGTGGCGACGAAAACGGATTCCCTGAGCTGTACCTTGGCCAGGAACGCACTGTCCTCGCACGTCTGAACTCGACCCACAAAGGACTCTTCAAAGCCACCTACCCGCGCCAGTGCCTCGCGTCGGATGAGAATGGTCGAGGGGTTGGCCACAAATGTCCCTCGTGTGAGGGACGAGATTAGAAGCGCTGGCGGCTTCACGAGGCCCGCGCGCGCGATGCGAAGATCTTTCACATAGTCGCGCGCGACATCCTGCGGTCTGCCGGTCCAGCTGTACCAAGATTGCGAGGGACCACAGACCATGGCCGCGTCCGATTCAGAGTCGAGGATCGCTGCCTGCCGCTCGAGCTTGTTCGGGAACCAGACATCATCCGCGTCCAGGAATGCGACGTATTTCCCTTGGGCCTGACGAACGCCGAGGTTGCGTGACGCGGCCACGCCGCGATTCCGATGGCCCTCGTGCTCGACATAGCGGATCCTCCCGGGGAAGCGATCGGTATATCGCTGCGCAATTTCAGTGCTGCCGTCGCTGGAGCCGTCGTCTACCAGAATCATTTCCCAGGAGTGAAAGGTCTGGGCGAGTACACTGTGAATGGCTTCCTCGATGAAAGCCTTCGTGTTCCAAAATGGAACAACTACCGAGACCACTGGCCGCCCGGTCGCGACCTGTGCGTCACCTTTCTCGGCGTGAGTCGTTGGATGCGTCATTCTCGTATCGAGTCGCCACCGACGCACGGGGACACCGTTGCTTCAGCCCCTCCGGGGTACTTGGAAACCCCGGCAGCGCTCACCGCCTCAGGGTTTGACGTCGGCGGCCGGGGCCTGCGGCCGCTTGCGAAGTACGCGGACCAACCGCCGCCGCAGGACCCGGGCCAGCAGCTGCCAGCCGCCCAGGCGCCAGGGAATCTGCCGGATCGCCTGCAGGCTGTAATGAAACGCCATCCGATAGTCGCTCCGGTCAAGGCCGCGGGAGCCGTACCCGATGTAGGTCTGCATCCGCGAGCGCCGGTCCACCGGCCGCCACGGGCTCAGTGCCACGTCCCGTGGTGGGATCCCGCGCCGCCGGCAGGCCTCCAGGACTGCCGCCGCCGAACGCTCGCGCTGCAGCCGCTGGTACCGTTCGCTGAACGACCCCGTGTGCTGGCGGTACTTCATCAGCACCTCGGGCAGGCTGGTCAGCCGCCCCACCTCGCCCAGGCGCAGCCAGAGGTCCAGATCCTCGGCCGGCTGGAACTCGGCGCGGTAGCCGCCCACCGTCTCGACGGCCGCGCGGCGCATCATGACGCTCGGGTGATTTAGTGGACAGTCGCCCGCTAGCGCCCGCTCCTGGATCTCCTCATGGTCCATGCCGGGGTGCCTGGCACGCAGGAACCGCCCGGCCGCGTCGATGAAGTGAACCGCGGTACCGACGCAGACGACGTCGGGGTGCGCGCGCAGATAGTCCACCTGCCGGGCCAGCCGCGTCGGCAGGGCGATATCGTCAGCGTCCATCCGCGCGAGCAACTCGCCGCCGGCCAGGCCCAGCAGCTCGTTGAGCGCGACCGTGTGGCCGGTGTTCGGCCGACTCGTGAGACGGATGCGCCGGTCGCGCGCCGCGTACTGCTCCAGGATGGCGGGCGAGCGGTCCGTCGAGCCGTCGTCGACGATGAGGAACTCGAAATCTGCGAAGGTCTGGCCGAGGATGCTCTCGACAGCCTCTGAGAGGTAACCCGCAGCGTTGTACACCGGCATCAGCACCGAGATCGTCGGCATCCTCAGAGTCTCCATGCCGGGCAGTTCGCGAGCTATTAGCCTTGCGATGCCAGCCGTACGCCTGGCGCCGGGCGACTGGATGGCAACGTCCTTCGACGGTCCCATCCCACCGCAAATATACGTGCGGCTTCCGACGAGGGCGTGAATGAGGTCTTCGAGCGCTGAGGCCACGGGACCACCAGCTAAGGCGGCGTAGCGCAGACCTCCCCGCCGGGAGGGTGTTGGGTCTCGGTGGTTCCGTGGCTAGCTTCGGCGTGGTAAGTGGCTTCTCCCTCGTGAATTGGTGCTTTTCCGCGAGGCCTCATCTTTGGGGTGGGCATCCACCGTCACAGACGGGGTCTCCCGGGAGGCTCGGAATCAGTGATAACGCGGCTGGGCGGAGTGCGCGCGGCCTGCGGGAGCCCCCGCCGATACCCGACCCCCGCCGTGAACCGCTCGGACGGGCGAGGCGCCAAGTCCTGTCCAGCGCAACCCCTTCATATTTGCTCGCGGATCATTCCAAATGGATCAAATTCAGCACGGTGGAGGTGCCGCAAGCTGCGACCTGTCGATCCTGGTCGCCCGCATTGATACGCCGTTCATGCTTCAGACCATCCCGCATCTCGTTCGAAGCTGCCGGTTTCCATTTGCGCGCCGGGTCTTGGTGGTTGATACCGCACCGCTTGGACGCCGGTACCGCCGACGACCGAACATCGGGACAGCGGAGGAACTGAATGCCTGCTGCACGCAGCTGCTGCAGGCCGGCGTGATGGATGCCATTATGCCGATCGATTACTCCCCACATTACCGGCGTCGAACTTACCAGAAGCACTTTACCGGTCTAATGCGCCAGACCCACAGCAGTGGCGGGTACCCGATCCTTGGCAGCATCTTCGCGATTGAGGAGAGCCGGGCGGACTTCCTCGTACACTTCGACAGCGACATGCTGCTGTACCAGGACTCTGGCTTCAGTTGGATCGAGGAAGGAATCAAGCTGCTCCGCGACCATCCCGATCTGCTGGCCGTGCTCCCCCGTTCGGGACCCTCCTCTCGGGACGGTCGGCTGCGGCAGCAGGAGGAGAGGGGCCAGGCGTACGAACCGGACGTACGCGGCATCTTTTCCTTCAAGACGTTCACCAGCCGGGTGTTTCTCATCGAACGCCGACGCTTTGAACGCCTACTGCCATTACGGCCGCCACTGCCGGTCATGGAACTCCTGCGCAACTACTTCACCGCACGCAACACGATGCCGGAGTGGGAAGTGATGGTCGGCAGTAGGCTGCGGAAGACAGGCTTCGTCCGGGCCGAACTTATGTCGCCCCGGGCCTGGACGCTTCATCCAGAGGAGCGTGGTCAACGCTTCGAGGCAGCGCTCCCGAACGTGATCGCGCGGGTAGAGGCGGGGTACTATCCGGCCGAGCAGGGCGGCTACTATGATCTGCTGCTCGACCACTGGACCTGAGCGGACCCGGAATGTTGTTCAGCCACTTTTTTCGTCACACCGCCTCGGCGATGAGGAGTTTGGTGCGCGTCCCGCGCCGGGGCGGTTCATGCGCGCCAAACGACGACGCGAACACGGCGGCCCCTCGGACTAGCGTATGACGGATTCCCCCCTCGTATCCGTTGTGATGCCCTGCCTCAACGAGGAGGCGGCGATCGGTGCCTGCATCGAGAAGATTCAGCGCGGCCTCGCCGCCGCCGGCGCGTCCGGGGAGATCATCGTCTGCGACAACGGCTCGACCGACGCCTCGGTGGCGATCGCGGAGCGGATGGGCGCGCGGGTCGTCCATCAACCGCGCCGCGGCTACGGCAACGCCTACCTCAAGGGATTCGCTGCCGCTCGCGGCAAGTATCTCATCATGGGGGACGCCGATGACACTTACGATTTTTCGATGATTCCCCAGTTCCTGCGCTCCTTGACGCTCGAGGGCTACGATTTCGTGACCGGCAGTCGATACCTGAAGGGGGGCGACAAGCACGTCACGCTGCTGCATCGGTTCGTCGGCAATCCTGCCCTTACCGCGATCCTCAACCTTCTGTTCCGGACCCGGTACACCGACGTTTATTGCGGGTTCCGCGGGTTCAGCCGCGAGGCCTACGACCGCATCCGCCCGACCAGCCCCGGCATGGAGTTCAACCTCGAGCTGGCGATCAACGCCAGCCTCGCCGGGCTCAAGATCACCGAGATTCCGATCGAGCTGGGACCGCGCAAAGGCGACTCCAAGCTTCGGACCTTCCGGGACGGCTGGCGCAGCCTCCGCATGATGCTGCTCTACTCGCCGAACCAGCTGTTCTTCGTCCCCGGCGGGCTCTTGCTGGTGTTGGGGTTGTGCATCCACCTCGGCGTACTGCTGGGCCTGATGAAGTTCGGCGGGCGGCCCGCGGCTGGGGTCACGGGGGTTTTCGCGACCATCTTCAGCGTGGTCGGATTCCAGATCCTCAGCCTCGGGCTCCATGCCAAGACCTACTCATGGAGCCGGCGGTTCGACCGAGACAATCGGGCCTTGGCCGCGTTCTACCGGAGCTTCAAGCTGGAGACCGGGTTGGCAATCGGTGCCGTGCTCCTCCTGGCCGGCCTCGGCATCCTGACAGCGCTCGCAATCGAGTGGGTTCGGGGTGATCTCCTGCCGCTGCCGCATCCGGAATGGGCTTCGTTCGGTGCGACGCTCGTGATCGTGGGGTTCAGCACCATTTTCACATCGCTCTTTATCTCAGCGATGTCCATGAGCAGGCCGCAAGAATGAACGGCTCTGCCGGAGCGAGTGCTCGGACATGGCTCGACTACGGGTTGCGGCGTGGGCCTTAGCCCAGGGCGCCGATCCTATGGGCGGCATGCGGACCCACTGATGGTTGGCGACGGTTGGAGGAAGACACTGTCTCCGCCCGAAGGTCGAAGTACAGCACCTCGGTGAACGCAGAGAACAGCTCACGCCGAAGCAGGCGGGCTCGAGCCGTGAGCCACGGTTCCGCCGGAGCCGAGGTCGGCTGGCACGCGGCGGATTCCGAGCGGGGCCACCCAGGATGCGAGCGGGATGTCGCGTCTCAGATAACGAGTCACTCCAATGACCCCTGAGGGAATGGAGTGGACCAGCACCAGGTCACCCGGGCGCGCCCAGGACTCCAAATGGGCGTCTAGCTTTTGGAAATTGGTCGCCTCGCCATCGGTAGTAGGGGTACTCCGCGCAAGGTAATTTTCGTCGCGGTCGCGTCCCAGGTCCACTACGTACGGCGACCAAGGCCGAGGAATGCCGGAGACAATCGTCCAGGTGGCCGGAAGCCAGGCGACCAGCAGCGCGCTCAGAACGGCGGTATGGATCCTGGGGGCAAGCCGGCTCATTCTGAGCGCTGCCAGGAGGACCGCGGCGGGGAGGGCGGGGAGGACGTAGCGGGGAATGTTCGTGGTCGTCGTGTGGCGAAGGAGATCACCAGCTGGCGTGCCTCGAGAGGGATGTGGGTTCAGCCGGCCAAACGGAAAGGGCCCGCAGACGTGTCAACAAGCTCGCGCGGATGAAGAACCCTTCGGCCGTGGTGCTGGGTGGCGGGCTTTCAGGCGTCGCGACCGCGTACACGGTGGCGCGCGCCGGCTACGAAGCCGTGACGGTGCTCGAGAGCGGCAACAGCCTTGGCGGGCTGGCGGGCAGCTTCGAGCGCGCCGGCCACTTCTACCCGCTCGGCTACCACCACATACTCCACCGGGATCGGACCCTGCTGTTCTTTCTCGATCTCATCGGGGCGCTTCGCGACGTTCGCTGGCGCCGGATCAAGCTGCTGTTCCACCTAAACGGCCGCTTCTTCGACCTCGGCGATCCGGTTCAGTTCATGCGCTTTCCAATGCGGCTCAGCGACAAGGCACGCTTCGTGAGGCTGATGGCGAGGGCGTTCCGGACACGGGACTGGTCGCCCTGGCTCGATCGGAGCGCCGCCGAGCTGATCGACACGTGGGCGGGACCCGGGGTACGGCACGCGCTGTTCGAGCGCCTCTGTGAACTCAAGTTCGAGCTTCCCTGCGATCAGATCAGCGGGGCGTGGCTCGGGGCCCGACTGCATTTCCGCGAGGGCTCGGCGCCTTTTGGCTACATTCCCGAGTCCAACTGGACGAAGGTGCTGTGCGACGGCGTCACCCGGCTGCTCACCGACACAGGTGTCCGCATCCGGCTGCGGGCCCCCGTCGCGAAGCTCCATACCCACGACGGACGGATCAGCGGGGCGGAGCTGACGACCGGCGAGCGCATCAACGGTGATCTGTATGTCAGCACTGTGCCCACCGAGGTGTACCGGAGCATGGTCCCCCACGATGAGACCTCCCAGCTCGACACGATCCGCTACACGGGACTGCTCTCGGTGGTCTGCGCCACGCGGCAGTCCGTCCGTCCGGGTGCCTACTGGGTCAACCTCGCGTCGCGCGGCCACACCGCGTGCGCCATTTTCCTGCTCAATGCACTGAACCCGGCGATCGGCGGGCCGGGGGAGACCTGCGTCAATTTCGTCACCCACCTCGAAAGCCACGACCGCCCGCTGTTCCGCGAGCCGGACGAGCAGCTTCTGGGGCGATACCGCGCCGATTTCCGGCAGGTGTTCGGTTTCGATCTGGAGCCGTTTTGGACCCATGTGGCTCGGGTGCCGATGTACTCTCCGATTTTCTACCGCAGCTACCGCAACCCGCCGGTGCGGAGCCAGTCCTGGCGGAACCTCTATTTCGCGGGAAACTACCGGACCTTTCCCTCGATCGTCTCGACGGGGACGGCGCTGCGCTCGGGTCTGGAGGCGGGCGCCGCGATCCTCGAAGATCAGGGGCAGCACACTGACCTGCCGGCCGCGGCGGCAGCGTTTCGTCTCCGGTCGATGCCGCGCGCCTGAACTCATTCAGAGAATGGCGAGCTCCGATGGGTGAGTCCTCGCTGAACTCCGGACGCCCGCGGGTGACAACCCGGTCGCTGGTGGCCGCGCTCCGCGTGCACCAGTGGGTGAAGAACCTGCTGGTGCTCGTCCCGGTCATTCTCGATCACCAGCTGTTGAACGTCCCCGTGGTCTTGCGGGGGGTGGTGGCATTCGCCGCGTTCTGTCTGGCGGCGTCGGGCGCGTACATCCTTAACGACCTCTGGGACCTGGAGACCGATCAGCGGCACCCGAGCAGGCGAAACCGGCCCTTCGCCTCCGGCACGTTGAGTCCCCGGCTTGGCAAAACGCTGGCGCCAACCCTCTTCGCGGCGGCGGTGCTGCTGAGCTTGCTGATCCCCATGCGTAGCTTCTTCGGTCTGCTGGTGCTCTACATGACGGTCACGACGGCGTACTCCGCCTATCTGAAGCGTGTCCCCGTGCTCGACGTCCTGCTACTGGCGGGCCTGTACACGCTGCGCGTGCTGGCGGGTGTGGCGGCGACCGGCGTGCCGTTCTCGACCTGGCTACTCGGCTTCTCGATGTTTCTGTTTCTCAGTCTGGCGTTCCTCAAGCGCTACGCGGAAGTGAGCGGGCTCGGGGGCTCGACCGATGAGAAGGTCCCGCGGCGCGGCTACCTGCGAAGTGACCGCGAGTGGCTGGGGTCCATGGGGGCGGCGAGTGGGTATTTGTCCGTGCTCGTGCTGGCGCTGTACGTGAGCAGCGACCAGGTCGTCGCCTTGTACCGGGTCCCGGTCCTGCTCTGGCTCGTCTGCCCTCTGCTGCTGTTCTGGATCAGCCGCATGTGGCTCCTGGCTTATCGAGGTCGTCTGCACGACGACCCTATCGTGGCAACCGCGCGTGACCCGGTCAGCTATGTGATCGGCGGATTGGTCGCCCTGGTGCTGCTGGCGGCGCTGTGATGGCGCCCCGCGAGTATCGACCCTGGGGACACGCCGCCCCCAGCGTCCACACGACCGTTGTCCCCGTGGTTTGGCGGTCGGAACCTCCCGCGCTGGCTGACGTTCCTGGCAGCGTGCTTCCCTTCGCCTATGGCCGCAGCTATGGGGATAGCTGCCTCAACGCCGGCGGTGCCTTGCTCGACGTGGCGCCGCTCAATCGCTTCATCGCGTTCGACGAGCAACGCGGTGTTCTGCGATGCGAGGCCGGCCTCACCCTGGCCGAGATCCTCGTCCTGGTCGTTCCGCGCGGATGGTTTCTACCGGTCGTACCCGGAACGCAGCAGGTGTCGGTCGGCGGTGCGCTCGCGAACGACATCCACGGCAAGAACCACCACCGGGCGGGAACCTTCGGCGCGCATGTCACGCGGTTTGAGCTCCTTCGCTCGAGCGGAGAGCGACTGCTCTGCTCCCCCTCGAACCACCCCGTGCTGTTCCGCGCCACCATCGGCGGACTCGGCTTGACGGGGCTGATTCTCTGGGCGGAGATCCAGCTGAAGCGAATTCCGGGTGCCGCAATCGCGCTGGAGCGAATCCGCTTCCGGGGCCTGGATGAGTTCTTCGAGTTGTGTGCGGCCGACCGCGACTTCGAGTACACGGTCGCCTGGATCGACTGCCTCCGGCGGCGGGAGCCGTTGGGACGTGGCGTCTTCATGCGTGGCGACCACGCCCGGACGCCGCGCGCGCCCGGGCATATGTCGACCGTGCAGTTGCCGTTCAATCCCCCAAGGCCGATGCTGAGTCGGCTCACGATGTCGGCCTTTAACGCCCTCTACTACTGGGGCCAGTTGGCGCACACCGTGCGCAGGACGGTCCGCTACGAGCCGTTCTTCTTTCCGCTCGACGCGATCGGCAACTGGAATCGGCTGTACGGGCCGGCGGGGCTCGTTCAGTACCAGTGCGTCGTGCCGGACGGGGTTACCCGGACAGTCCTCGAGCAGGTCCGGCGCTCGGGAGAAGCCTGCTACCTGGCCGTGCTGAAGAAGTTCGGAGCGATCCAGTCGCCGGGACTTCTCTCCTTCCCGCGGCCCGGGGTGACGCTCGCGATGGACTTCACGTTCCGCGGCGAGGCAACGCTCCGCCTGCTGGAACGGCTGGATGGTATCGTGGCGGAGGCCGGCGGCGCGGTGTACCCCGCCAAGGATGTCCGCATGAGCGGTGAAAGCTTCCGAACCTTCTTCCCCCAGTGGGAGGCGTTCGCCGTGCACGTGGACCCGAAGTTCTCCTCCTCCTTCTGGCGACGTGTCACCGCACGCTGAGCGGCCGGGCGGGGTGCTGATCGTCGGCGCCACGTCGGCGATCGCCGCCGAAGCGGCCAAGGTGTTCGCGGCGAGCGGCGCCCGGCTCTTTCTCACCGGACGAGATCCCGCCAGGCTTGCCGCCGTGGCGGACGACCTTCGCGTCCGGGGAGCGGCCCACGTCGGCACGGCGGTATTGGATGTGACGGATGTGGCTCGGCACGAGGCGATCGTCGAGGAAGCCGCACGCGCCCTGCGACGCGTGGATGCCGTGCTGATCGCCCACGGAATGCTTCCCGACCAGCGGCGTTGCCAGGAGAGCGTCGCCGATGCGCTCCGCGCGCTGGAGGTCAACTTCATCGCCAGCGCGGCGCTTCTCACCGTCGTGGCCAACCGGCTGGAAAGCCAGCGTCACGGCTGCATCGCCGTCATCACCTCGGTGGCAGGCGATCGCGGGCGTGGGAGCAACTACGTGTATGGCGCCGCGAAGGGCGGCTTGCATGTCTTCCTGCAGGGACTCCGCAACCGGCTGCATCCGGCCGGCGTGTCCGTGGTCGAGATCAAGCCGGGTTTCGTGGACACCCCCATGACCGCTCACCTGAGGAAAAACCCGCTGTTTGCGAGTCCCGCCCGGGTCGGCCGCGCGGTGCATCGGGCCATCGCGAGACGTCGCGAGATCGTGTACGTCCCCTGGTTTTGGCGACCGGTGGCGGTCGGCCTCAAGCTTCTGCCCGAACGGCTGTTCAAGCGGCTGAAGTTGTAGGCCAGGGTGGGATCAGCGGAACAGATCGTCGGATGGCGGCTTTTTCCGCGTGAGCCGGATCAGGAGCAGGACCACGAGCACAGCGATTCCGGCAACAACGATCAACTCGATACGCATGGTGGCGCGTCCATCAATTGCGGGACTTCAGCATTCGTACGGCTCCACGGAAGCTAGCGACGAGGCGGGGCCGGTGCGGAGCCGCTCCAGGCGGCGCGGTGTGGGTCCCGGGTCTGGCCACGGGAGAGTTTACTTGAGGCGTATGCTGTAAGATATTTGGTGGGCATGGTCTGCCCCCGTAGCTCAGCTGGATAGAGCAGCGGTTTCCTAAACCGTTGGTCGGAGGTTCGAGTCCTCTCGGGGGTATTCTGGCCGGCCACACGCCCGTCACTCGTGCCGCAGCGCCTGCACCGGATCCATCCGGGCGGCGCGGTTGGCGGGGTAGAGCCCAAACACCAGCCCGATCGTGACGCTGACCGCAACCGCCAGCGCGGCGCTCCAGAGCGGCACGGCTGTGTCTATCCGGAGCACCGCCTTAAGCAGCTCGCCGGTGCCGAGCCCCACCACAATCCCGGCCGCACCGCCTACCAACGTGAGGGTCGCCGCTTCGACGAGGAACTGCCACAGGATCTCGCGGCGCGTGGCGCCGACCGCCTTCCGCAGGCCGATCTCGTGGGTCCGGTCGGTGACCGACACCATCATGATCGCCATTACGCCGATCCCGCCCACCAGCAGCGCCACACTCGAGAGCGAGACCACGGCGATGAAGAAGTACGCCGTGAAGTTGGTCACCACGTCCAGGATCTGGTCCTGGGTGATAAGATCGAATGTGTTCGGCGTGCCCGGGCGGAGATTCCGGGCGCGGCGCAGCGCCACCGTCACCGCGTCCTTCGCGCTCGGAACCGGCACGCCGGCTCGCGCCTTCACCGAGATGAACAGGTCGTAGCTGTCGTTGTACCGGAAATTGGCCTTGCCGGTGCGGAACGGGATCGCCCCCGCGATCTCCTGGCCGGGCGGCTCGAAGATGTTGCCCGGCTTCTGGTAGATGCCGATCACCCGCAGCGCCCGCCCGTTCATCCGCACGATCTTGCCCACGGGGTCGACCTGGCCGAAGAGCCGGTCGCCGACGGTCTCCTCCAGCACGATGACCGGCTCGCCGCCGGACAGCTCGGCCCGGCCGAACAGCCGGCCGCGCAGCAGCGTCCCGCCGATGACCTCCATGAACCGATCGTCCGCCGCATAGACGATGACGGTCTGGGTCCGTTCTCCGGCGAACGCGAGTCGGGAGAAGATCTGGAGCCACATCTCGGCGTAGCTCACGTGGGGCAGGCGGCGGATCGCGTCCGCGTCCGACTGCTCCAGGATCGGGCGGATCCGGAGCTCGTAGGGAAGGCGGTTGGGGTCCATCGGCGTCTGGGTGAAGAACCGGAGCACGTAGAACACCTGCGGGCCGGCGACCTCGATCGCGTTGAAGATCTGCGCCCGGATGCCTTGCACCAGCGACGCGATGACCATGACCGTCGCGACGCCGATCACCACGCCAAGGATCGTCAGCGCCGAGCGAAGCTTGTTCGACCGCAACGCGTCCAGGGCGATTCCCACGCCCTCGCCCGCACTCCGGAGCAGGCCGGCCACCGCGCTACTCGCACCGCATGGCGGCCACCGGGTCGAGTCGCGCCGCCCGCCCGGCGGGGTACACCCCGAACACGATGCCGGTGCCCGCGCCGAGCGCCAGCGCGACGGCGATGGACCAGGCGGTGACCCGCGCCGGCAGCGGAGTGAACTCGGCCACGGCGAGCGAGGCGCCCCAGCCGGTCGCGATCCCCACGCACCCGCCGATCGCCGACAGAATCACCGATTCGACCAGGAACTGCCGGCGGATGTCCCGGTGCGTCGCGCCCAGCGACTTGCGCAAGCCGATCTCGCGGGTGCGCTCGTTCACGCTCATCAGCATGATGTTCATGATGACGATCCCGCCGACCACGATCCCGATCCCGACCACCGCCGGAATCGCCGTAAAAAGGAGCCGGGTGAGGCTCCGCCAGAAGGCGACCAGCGCATCGGCCTTGTCCACCGTGAAATCGTTCGGCTCCCCCGGGCGGAGCCGGTGCGCGAGCCGCATCGCCTCTTCCGCGCGGGCCATCGCGCCGTCGATCTCGTCCGCGGTGGGCATCTTGACCGACACGACGGTGGTCTTGCGGCGGCCGTAGATGGTCTCGAAGGTC
The DNA here is from genome assembly GCA_050733215.1 of Gemmatimonadales bacterium. Lineage (GTDB taxonomy): Bacteria > Gemmatimonadota > Gemmatimonadetes > Gemmatimonadales > GWC2-71-9 > DASQPE01. Next base: position 3,274 of record JBOHSN010000036.1, on the reverse strand, counting down.
GAGATCGGGATCAGCACGAAGAGATCGAAGGACTGTCCGAGGACGCGACCCTTCTTCTCGAACACGCCCTTCACCGTGAGCTCGCGGTCGCCCACCCGCACCGGCCGCCCGATCGCCTGCGCGGGCTCGTCGAAGAGGCGAGCGGCCACGTCGTAGCCCAGCATCACCACCTGGCGCCGCTCCCGGACGTCCGGCTCCGCGAGCGGCGAGCCCGCATAGAACCGGTAGTCCTGGACGTCCTGGTACTCCGGGGTGACGCCGAAGACGATCGTTCCTTCCGCCCGGCGGCCCCGATAGCTCACATCGGCCACCGGCGTGGGCCACCCCGACTGCAGCGCTATCGCCCTGGCGTCGGGGAGCGCCGCGCGAACGATCTCCGCCTCGTCCAGCGTGATGAGCGGCCGCTTGGCGATCGCGCGCACCTCGTCGTCATCCAGCAGCCCCACGGAAATCGGGGTCCGGCGCACCTGGAACGCGTTGGTGCCGATCATCGCGCCGGTGAGGTTCTCCTTCACGTACGCGTTCATGCCCTGGATGATCGCGACGACGACCACCAGGAAGCCAACCGATACGATGATGCCGAGGACGGTGAAGAACGAACGGAGCTTGGCGGCCCAGACGGCCTGTAGCGCCAGCCGTATGGCTTCGGCAAGAGGCATGGCGCAAGATAGGGAGCAGGGGGAGTGTTGGTCCAAGGTGGAGGAGCATCGCTCGAGCGATGCACCGGCTACCGTTGCCGTGGCACGCACACGTTCAGCGTAACAGGCGCACCTTGCTATCATTACGCACAGCCGGCGGCGGGGCCGGCGTGCGCGTCGCCCTCGACCTCGTCCGCCGCGCTCGCGCGGCCGGCGTGGACGTGACGGCCGAGGCGTACCCGTACACGGCGATCTCGACTCGGCTCCAGTCGGCGCTCTTCGACTCGACCGAGGCGCAGGTGGCCCGCGGGGAGCGGCGGTATGAGGACATCATCTGGGCGGCCACCGGCGAGCACCTCACCGCCGTGACGTTCAAGAAGCATCGAGCCCAGGGCGGATGGGCTATCGTGCTCGGACAGATGCCGGATTCCGCGGTGAGCATCCCGCTCGCCGACTCAACGGTGATAGCGGCCAGGCAGTACGCGGCCGGGAGCCCCGCCGGCGATCGGGTCGGCGCTGGACCTTCAAGTAGTTTCTAGGGCTCACTGCAACCGTCGGTCGGAGGTTCGAATCCTCTCGGGGGTATCCGATCCGGCCGGAACGGCGCTGGCGGGAGCCCGGCCGGCCCGGCTAGTTTGGGGGGCTTCGCCCGGCACGTCGGCCGGGCAGGGGCAGCCCTCGACGGCACCCCCCCGGCGGGATACGCATGGCAACAACGGTGGAAGCGACCACAGTCAAACGCGACGCGGCCCCGACCGCGAGCACCCCGTGGTACAAGGACCGGACGCGGCAGCTCGCCGTCGCGATCGGTGCCGTCGTCGTGCTGGCGCTCGGCGTGTGGCTGGTGATGAGCAGCGGACGCCGCAAAGAGGCGTTCGCCCAACGGATGCTCTCCCAGGCCATCGCTACGGCAGACCGCGGCAACTACGGTCAGGCGTCGGCCGAGCTTCAGCGTGTGATCCAGACCTATCGGGGTACCGAAGCGGCCGGCGAAGCGGTGCTCGCGCTCAACTGGGTCAGGCTCAACAACAACCAGGGCGCCATCGCCACGCAGGATCTCCGGGCGTTCGTTGCAACCAACCCGCCGCCCAGGCTCGCCTCCGGCGCGAACGCGCTGCTGGGGGCCGCAGAGGAGAATGCCGGCCGGTTCGCCGAGGCGGGCGCGGCCTACGAGAACGCCGCCAAGGCATCCGACATGGCAAATCTGCAGGCGGCCCATCTGGTCGACGCCGGCCGGGCCTACCGCCTGGCCGGCAAGCGCGAGGACGCGATCCGGGTGTACCGAAGCGTCGTCGAGAAGCACGCCGATACCCCGTCATATCCGGAGGCGCAGGTACGGCTCGCGGAGCTCACCGCTGGCAGCTAGGGGGGCGCAGCGAAAGGTCCTGGAGCCCCGGTCAGGTCGTGACCGGGGCCTTCGTTTGAGACATTGCAACGCGTCGTGCGCGGGTGTCCGGAGCCCGATATGTTGGAGCCCGTGACTCCTCCGCCTCGGGTGGTCCCCTGGGTCATCGCGATCGCTCTCGCGGGCGCGGCGCTGGTGTGGAGGGCCACGAGCCAGGGTGCCGGACTGAGTCCGGACTCGGTGCACTACGTTGCCGCCGCGCGGTGGCTGCTCGCCGGCGAGGGACTGCGCTCGCTGGATGGCAGCCCGCTGGCTCATTTCCCGCCTCTCTATCCCATCGTTCTCGCGGGGGCAGCGTGGGTGTCGGGCTCGGATCCGCTCGACGCCGCCCGGTGGCTCAACGCGGGCCTGTTCGGGGTGCTCCTGGCCCTCGCGGGTCTGCTTGCGGCTCGCGTGGGCCGGCGCACGTGGGCCGCGGTCGCGGCAGCGCTCGTGCTCCTCGTGTCGAGGGACATCGTGCTGCTGCATGCCATGGCCTGGTCCGAGCCCCTTGCCCTCGTGTTCGGTACGGCCGGCCTGGCGCTGGTCGCGCGACATCTGGAGACCGGCCGGCTGCCCCCGCTCGCCTTCGCCGCCGTCGGACTCGGACTCGCAGCACTTGCCCGCTACGCATCGATCGCGCACACGCTCGCCGCCACCGTGGGACTCCTCTGGCTCGACCGCGCCACACCGCCGCCACGCCGCGCGGTAAAGGCACTTGCGCTCGCGAGCGTGGCTGCAGCGCCGCTCGCGATCTCATGGCTGCTTGCCGGGGCGGGGCGTGGGCTGGGAGGCCGCACCGTCGACTTTCACCCGCTCAGCCGCTGGGACGTACGCAAGGCTACGGCAGCCGTGCTGGGGTGGGTCGCTCCGCCCGAGGCTCCGCTCTGGGTGAAGGGCGTCCTGCTCACGCTGCTCACGGTGGGCATTGGCGCGGCTGTGTTCCGCCGCCGGGCGGCCCAGCAGAGCGCATCCAGCCCGCTGGCCGCGATCCTGTTGCTGGGAGCCGGCGTGTATCTCGCGTTCATTCTGGGCTGCCGCATGACGGTGGACGCCGCGATCCTGTTCGACGCCCGGATCCTGGCGCCGGCGCAGGTCCTGCTCGTGATCGCGACCATGGGACTCGTCGCTCTCCGCGTGACGGCTCCAGTGCCGACCCGGGCCCTGGCGCTCGGAGGCGCGGTCCTGGTGCTGCTGAGTGCCCACGCGGTCAGCACCGGGCGCTGGGCACGCTCGGTGAGCAGCGACGGTC
>JBOHSN010000035.1:0-37284 GCA_050733215.1 Gemmatimonadales bacterium | reverse complement strand
CCGCGCCCGCCGCGCGGAGGCGTGGGCCGGGGTGGAGCGGCGAACCGCCGTGGCGCGGTGACCCCGGCGGTCCGCGCCGCGGCGCTCGGTGCCGCGGCCGGGTTGGCCGGCGCACTGGCCATGCTGGTCGCCGGCACGCTCGAGGATCGTAAAACCGGCCGGCACGCCGCCGGCGCCAACCTCATGTACGCGGCCGTGCTCGGCGCGGCGTACGGGTTGCTGCGCTCGCGGATGCCGCGGCGGCCGGCCGCTCGCGCCGCGCTGGTGTCCGCGTTGAGCTATGCCATGTGAGAGCGGCTATCCGTCATCGGGTCGTCGGTCGTCGGTCATCGGTCAGACCGATAGCCGATGACCGATAGCCGATGACCGATAGCCGATAGCCGTTCGCCATCGTTATCTTCTCCCCATCACACGACTTCCGCAGACGCCGACCCGAGGTCCAATGGTTTCTACCGCGGCGGGACGCGCTAAGGCGGCCGGCTCGCATCCGCGTCGGGCCGGCCGGGCCTCGCTTCCCACCCAACGTACGCTTCTCACCTGGCTGCTTGCCGGCCGTCTGGTGCTCGTGCTCGCGACGCTGCTCGGTGCGTCGCTCGTCTGGACCGAGCGCCCCGACGTTGCGTTCATCGCGACCGTCGCCGTCGTCTTTGCGCTGACGCTCACCAGCTACGGGGCGTGGGCGCTCTTCGTGGGCCGAACGCTGCCGAGCTCCGCGTTCCTGCAGGTTCAGGCTCTGGTGGACCTGGGACTCGTCACGGCGCTGGTCCACGTGGCGGGCCAGCCGCAGTCGGCGTTTCCGGCGCTGTACGTCCCGGTCGTCGCGGCGTACGCGCTGCTCCTGCCGGTCGGGGGCGGGGTCCTCACCGCGCTCGCCGCCTCGGCGATGTACTGTGCGGACACGATCTGGGGCCAGCGGCTCCAGCCGGACACGGCGTTCTGGGCGCAGTTCGCGGTATTCAATATCGTCTTCCTCATCGTGGGCGTGCTGAGCCACCGGCTGCGCGAGGCGGGGGTAGAGCAGGCCACGCTCGAGACCGAGCTGGAGCGGGTGCGGCTCGAGGCCGACGACATCCTGCACAACATCCGCTCGGGCGTGATCACGGTGGATGGCCGGGGCCGGCTGGCGTTCATCAATCCCACGGCGCAGCGGCTGCTCGAGCTGGGTGACGACATCATGGGGGAGCCGGTGCTGGACCGGCTGCGCGAGCGCTCCTCCGACCTGTGGTCGGCGATCGTCGCGGGGATCGGCAGCGGGCGGAAGATTAGCCGGGGCGAGGGGCTCGTGGCGCGGAACGGAGGGAAGCAGTTTCCCATCGGCCTCAGCACCACGGTCTTCCGCCAGGAGGCGCAGGATGCCCCGTCGGTCACCGCCATCTTCACCGACATCTCCGATCTCAAGCAGCTCCACGAGCTCCACCTGCGGACCGAGCGGCTGGAGGCGGTCGCCGCGCTGAGCGCGTCGCTGGCCCACGAGATCAAGAACCCCCTCGCCTCCATCCGGAGCTCGGTGGAACAGCTCTCGCGCTCGCGTTATGCGACTGACGACGAGCGCTTCCTGGCCGAGCTGATCGTGCGGGAGAGCGACCGGTTGAGCCGCCTCCTGAACGAATTCCTGGACTTCTCCCGCGTCCGGGCGACGCAGTTCGTCCCGGTCGACCTCCGGGAGATCGCGACCGCGGTCACGCGGCTGGTGCGCGAGCATCCGGACTGCCCGGAGGGCGCGCAGCTCACCGTCGAAGGGCCGCGTACCGTCATGGAGGGCGACGCCGACCTGCTCCACCGGATTCTGGCCAATCTCGTCCTCAACGCGGTGCAGTCGTCGCGCGGCCCGATCCGTGTGACCGTGACCGTGCGGCCGGCCGAGGGTGCGGACCTGCCGCAGGGCAGCGATCTCGAGCATGCCGCCCGACTCGAGGTGCGGGATAACGGGCCCGGCATCCCGCCGGAGATCCGGGAGCGGCTCTTCGAGCCGTTCGTCTCCGGGCGGGCCGGCGGCACCGGTCTCGGGCTCCCGATCGTGCAGCGCGCGGTGGAGGCGCACCGCGGGCTCCTGTTCGTCACGTCCGCGCCCGGCGCGGGCACCACGTTCACCATCCTCCTGCCGGCCCATTGGCGACCCGAGGAGATCGCATGAATCAGAAGCCGTCGGTCCTCGTCGTGGACGACGAGTCGGGCATCCTCGACACGCTCCGCATCCTCCTCCGCAACGAGGGCTTCGAGGTCACCACCGCGCAGGGGGGCAAGGCGGGGCTCGAGCAGATCCGCACCGGCAATCACGACGTGGTCCTGACCGACGTCCGGATGCCGCAGGTCTCGGGGCTGGACGTTCTCCAGGCGGCCCGCGAGCAGGACTCGATGACGCCGGTCATCCTCATGACCGCGCAGGCGTCGCTCCAGAGCGCCATCGCGGCGGTCAACTCGGGCGCCTACCACTACATCCAGAAGCCGTTCTCCAACGACGAGCTGGTCACGATTCTTCGCCGCGCGTCGGATTACCGCGCGGTCAAGGTCGAAAACAAGCAGCTCAAGCAGGAGATCCGGCGGCGGGAGCGGGGCGGCGGGGCGGTGAGCCGCCCTATCGGCAAGTCGAAGCGCTTCCTGGAAGCGCTGCGCCTCGCCGAGCACGTGGCGCCGACCGACTCGACCGTGCTGATCACCGGCGAGAGTGGCACCGGCAAGGAGGTCATCGCCCGGTTCATCCACAACATGTCGAGCCGGAACGACGGACCGTTCCTATCCATCAACTGTGGCGCGCTGCCGGAGAACCTGCTGGAGAGCGAGCTGTTCGGGCACGTGAAGGGCTCGTTCACCGGCGCCGTGCGGGACAAGCAGGGTCTCTTCGCCGCCGCACGGGGCGGGAGCTTCTTCCTCGACGAGGTAGGCGAGATGCCGCCGTCGCTCCAGGTGAAGCTGCTCCGCGTGCTGCAGGAGCGCGAGGCGATTCCCGTGGGTGCCACCGAGGCGATTCCGGTGGACGTGCGCATCATCGCCGCCACCAACCGGGATCTCGAGGAGGAGATCCGCCGGGGGAACTTCCGCCCGGACCTGTTCTACCGGCTCAACGTCATCAACATCAACCTGCCGCCGCTGCGCGACCGCCGGGACGATCTCGTGCTCCTGATCGAGGCGTTCTTCCAGAACCTGTCGCAGGAAACCGCGAGCGACGTGAAGGCGCTCGCCTCCGACGCGCTCGACGCCGTGATGGTCTACGAGTGGCCCGGCAACGTCCGGGAGCTGGAGAACGCGCTCGAGCACGCGGCGGTGCTGTCCCGCGCCAGCCTGATCGAGGCGGGCGCCCTCCCGGAGCGGATCACGAAGCGCAAGAAGGAGCCGCTCGTCGCCGAGCGGTCCTACCGCAACCCGACGCTCGAGGTCATCGAGCGCGCCTACATCATGTACGTGCTCCAGGCCGAGGGGGGCAACAAGACTCGCGCGGCCGAGGTGCTGGGCATCGATCCGTCGACGCTCTACCGGAAGCTGTCCCGCTATGAAGGCGAGGTCGTCTAGCCCTTTTTCCGCCCCGGCTCCGGTCCGAAAGCCCTGTTCGGGAGCCGCTCCGCTCTGCATGGTGTCGTCCGCGGCACGTTGGATCGCCTCGTTCGCCGGTCGCCCTCCCTCTTGCAAAATTCGGCCGGCCGTCCGAAACGGGGGGGTGCAGCGAACGGCATAGCCCGTATCCAAGCCGTTGCCGCACCAATGGTTGTCTGCTCCCACCCCAGCCTTGGCATACGTGTTGCCCCTTACGGCGGCCGAGCACATCCCCCGCTCGCTGAACGGAACACCGGCTGGCCCACGTCACCTGGAGGAAGGCAAGATGAATCGCAAGGGCTTTACCCTCATCGAGCTGCTGATCGTAGTCGTGATCATCGGCATTCTGGCGGCGATCGCTATTCCGAAGTTCGCCAGCACCAAGGAGAAGGCGTATCTCGCGTCGATGAAGACCGACTTGCGCAACCTGGCGACCGCCCAGGAGGCGTACGCCGCGGACAACAACCAGAACTACTTCAGCGGCGCGGCCACTAACCCGGCCGGTCTGCCGGGCGCCTGCCCCGGGCCGACCTGCTTGATCGTGCCCTCGTCCGGCGTGACGCTGACCGTGACCGCTACCGCGGCGACGGGCTGGAGCGCCGTCGCGACGCACACCGGTGCACCTCTTAAGACCTGCGCCATCTTCATCGGGGTCGGGGCGGTTGCGCCGGCCACGGTCGAAGGTGAGCCGAAGTGCGCCTAAGTCGTACCTAGCGGCAACAAAGGGGGCGGCGGTCCACGGGTCGCCGCCCCTGTTGCTACCCAGACTGAGGATTGGACCATGAGGTCGCGCGCGCAGACGGAGACGATGATTCACGGGCGCTCGGGGAGCCGGAGCGGATTCACGCTCATCGAGCTGCTGATCGTAGTCGTGATCATCGGCATCCTGGCCGCGATCGCGATCCCGAAGTTCGCGAGCACCAAGGAGAAGGCATACCTGGCCAAGATGAAGAGCGACCTTCGCAATCTTGCGACGGCGCAGGAGTCCTATCTCGCGACCAACTTCGCGTACTACGGCGGCGCGCTGCCGAACGCCGCGTTGATCTACAGCCCGTCGGCCGGGGTGACGATCACGATCCCGGTGGCATCCGCGGCCGGATGGTCGGGCGTGGCCACGATGCCGGGCCTGACCGCCAAGACCTGTGCCCTGTACATCGGCGGCGTACCGCCGCTCGCCCCGGCAACGGCGGAAGGCCAGATCACGTGCAGCTGACCGCCGGGCGCGCCGCCTCGCGCGCCGGCAGGACGCCCTTCCTGGCTTCGCTCCGGGTCCGGCTGCTGATCGAGCTGGGCTTTCTCACGTCGGCGGCGGTCCTCGTGGTGGGGGTGGCGTCGGCGGTGATCGCCGGCAGCGGCGCGGAAGGCATGGCGCTGTCGCTCATGGCCCTGTGGATGGGAAGCACGCTGGTGTTCGTGCTCTTCGGCGCACACCTGTTGCGTCGGGTGGTGCTGGCGCCGCTCGAGTCGCTGGCCGCCGAAGCCGATGCGCTCGCCACGGGTCGCATCGAGAAACGACAGTACGACGCTCCGGAATTCGAGCAGCTCGCAGCATGCTACCGCGCGATGGCGCAAGACCTGCTCGATGTGCAGAGCCAGATCGTTCGGGTCGAAAAACTGGCGGGCATCGGCAGCCTCGCGGCCGGTGTGGCTCATGAGGTTCGCAACCCGCTCGGCGCGGTGGGCACCTATGTGGACGTGCTCCGGCGGCGTGGCGCGGACCCCGAGGTCACCGCCGCAATGCGCGGCGCGATCGAGCGAATTGAGCGAACGGTCCAGAGCCTTCTCGCCTATGCCAGTCCCGCGGAGGGGCCCGGCGAAGCGGACGTGAACGAGGCCGTGCGGGCCAGCGTGGCGTTTCTCGGTGCGCAGGGCTTGCTGGCCGATGCGGCGGTAACGATGCACCTCGCGGCCGATCTCCCGCCGGTCGCGGGCGATCAGCACCGGCTGGAGCAGGTCGTGGTGAACCTGGTGGTCAACGCATGCCAGGCCGCCCGAGGCGGCGTTCTCGTGCTGGGCACGGAGCGGGAGATCTACGAGCCGCGGCGGCGGGACGCGTCGCGCCAGACCGACGCGACTCCCTCGCCCGCCACGTCGGTCCCGCGGCGGAGTGCAGGCTGGGCGCCCCGCCCACGGCGCACCGATGTCGCGCCGGGCACGGCGGGCGTGCTGCTCTACGTGGCCGATAATGGATCGGGCGTGCCGGAGGAGCACCGGGAGCGGGTCTTCGATCCGTTCTTCACCACCAAGGCGCCCGGCGAGGGTACCGGACTCGGCCTGGCCATCGTGGCGCGCACCGTGCACGAGGCGGGGGGAACCGTCTGGGTGGATACGGCCCGCGAGGGCGGCGCGGTGTTCAAGGTCTTCCTCCCGGCTGCGTTCGCGGTCGAGACGGACCGTACAACCCTGGAGCCGATGCATGCGGCTGCTCATCGTTGACGACGACGCCGATCTCCGGCAGTCGCTGAGCCTCCTGATCCGCGAAGCCGGGTACGACGTCGTGGCCGAGGCGGATGCCGAGGCGGCGCTGCGGCGCGCGATCGCGGAGGATTTCGATCTGATCCTCTGCGATGTGCGGATGCCGCGGCTCGACGGACTCGCGTTTCTGCGGCAGTACCGCAGCGAGCACGGCTCGGCGATCCTGATCATGATGAGCGCCTACGGCAGCGAAGACGCGGCGATCGCGGCGATGCGCGAAGGCGCCTACGACTACCTCCGCAAACCATTCAAGGCTGACGAGGTCCTGCTGACGCTGCGGAAGGCGGAGGAGCGGGAACGGCTCCGGCGGGAGGTCGAGTCGCTCCGGTCAACGCTTGGCGCGGACGCCGTCCGCGATCTGGTCGTCGCGGAGAGCCGCGTGATGCGCGACCTGCTCGAGCTCGCCAGTCGCGTGGCCCGTCACAATACCACGGTTCTCGTCACCGGTGAGAGCGGGACGGGCAAGGAGGTGGTCGCGAAGGCGATCCACCGGATGAGCCCGCGCCACGACATGAGCTTCACCGCCATCAACTGCGCGGCCATTCCGGAGCAGTTGCTGGAGTCCGAGCTCTTCGGCCACACGCGAGGCGCCTTCACCGGCGCCACCGCGGATCGCGCCGGCCTGTTCGAGTCGGCCCACCAGGGAACGCTGCTGCTCGACGAGATCGGCGATTTGCCCCTCGGGCTGCAGGCGAAGCTGCTGCGGGTGCTGGAGGAGGGCGAAATTCGCCGCGTCGGCGCCCGCGAAGACAGGAAAGTGGACGTCCGCGTCATCGCCGCGACCGCCAAGCCGCTGGATCAGGCTGTGGAGCGGGGGGAGTTTCGCGGGGATCTCTACTACCGCCTGGACGTCGTGCGGCTCCACATCCCGCCGCTGCGCGAGCGGCGGGAGGATATCCCCGCGCTGCTGGCCTATTTCGCGCGCCAGGCGGCTCAACGCGTAGGGCACCCGGTCAGCGTCACGCCGCAGGCGCTCGCCATGCTCTCCGATCACGCCTGGCCGGGCAATGTCCGTGAGCTGCGGAACGCGCTGGAGCGCGCAGCGGTGCTGGGCGGCACGAAGCCGCTCGACTGCGGCGATTTCTCTCTCGCGCAGGCGCGAAACGGCGCCAATGGGCACGGCACGCTGCCGCTCAGCGGCTCGTTCGATCTGCGGGCCCAGGTCGAGGAGGTCGAGAAGGTGCTGATCCTCCGGGCACTCGAAGCATCCAAGGGCAATCGCCGCGAGGCGGCGAGCCTGCTCGGCATCAGCCTCCGCACCCTCTTCTACAAGCTGCGGCGGGTTCAGGCTACGGCCTGAGCCGCCGCGCGGAGAATTGCACCCCACGCAGCGATCTGCACGATCCGGCTCGCGCAGTTTTGATTATCAGCCCATCAGCCAACGAGTTAGCGTCTGGTACGGGCCCTGCCTATCAGAGCTCGGAAGCCCGGCTCATCCCGCGCAGGAGGCTACGTGACTGTTTTCGACCGTCGAGGATTCACCCTGATGGAGCTCATGGTCGTCATCGTGATCATGGCCGCGCTCGGCGCAATGGCGTTGCCCCGCGGACGCGCGCTCTTCATCAAGAGCAACGTGCGTGGCGCGCGCACCACCGTCATCAACACGTTCCAGCAGGCCAAGGCGATTGCGGTGACGCAGGGCCGCAGCGCCACGCTCAATCTCGAGAACGGGACCGGGCGAATGTTCGTCACGGCCACGCCCCGCCGTGGGCCGGCCTGCGGCGGCTGCGACCGGGACACGATCGGACTCGTCACCCAGCTCACGACCCAGTACGGTGTCGCGTTGAACGCCACTCCGGCCGGCAATCCGGCCACTACCTACGCGTTCGACAGTCGCGGGCTCGGCGCAAATACCCCCCTGACCATCGAGCTCCGCCGCGACGTCGAGCGGGACACCGTGTTGATCAGTGGCTTCGGGAGGGTGCAGAAGTGACCCCACGCGTCTCGGAAGGTGGATTCACGCTCATCGAAGTGATGATCGCCGTGATCATTCTCGGCATCGGCCTCACGGCCCTCGCGGGCGGCTCGGCCCTGGTCACGCGGCAAGTCAGCCGGGGTCGAGTGGTGACGGTGGCTACCCAGCTCGCCACCCAGAAGCTCGACAGCCTACGGATGCTCGCGGCCATCCCGAACGGCGGCGGCGCTCGCTGCACGCACTGGAGCTTCGTGAGCGGCGGGCCGTCCGCCACCCGGGGCGTCACCCTCAACTGGCGGGTGCTGAACGGCGCGGCGGCGCGCACGCGAGATGTCGCAGTCACGGTAAGCTACGCCACGCTGCGCGGTGCCCGGACCGTCACGCTGAACTCCACCATCGGATGCTACTGACCATGCGATCGCGCCGCGGCTTCACCCTTGTCGAGCTGCTCGTCGCAGTCGTCGTGCTGACGATCGTGCTCGGCGGCATCTACAACCTACTGCTCAACACCCAGCGGGTCTCCCGCGCCCAGGCGGAGCAGATGGATATGCAGTCCAATATGCGGGCCGGCACCCTGATCGTGCCAGGCGAGCTGCGCGAGATCGGCTTCGACTCGGTTCTCGCACCCGTCGGCGTGCCCCCACTGTCCAACGCCGGGTCCATCGCCGGCATGTCATCGGACATTCTCGAGATGGGGCCGTCGCGCATCCGGCTCCGTGCGGTGCGCGGCAGCGGGATCATCTGCGTAGTGGGTGCCAATACGCTCACCATCAGCATGGCAAAAAACTTCTCTGGCAACCGTATGGCCCGGATCGGCGACGGCGTGACCATCTTCGTCGACCGCGACGTTACCACCGGTTTCGACGATCGCTGGATTTCTCGCACCATCACGAACGTCACCACAGTGGGGGCCGTTTGCCCCGGCGGTCCCTGGGCCGGGGCAGCCGTACAGGTGGCGGTACCCGCGTTCGCGGTGGCTGGCGATCCTGTCGCGGCCGCCGAGATCACTGTCGGCTCGCCCGCGCGGCTGTACGAGGTGATCGAGTACAGCCTGTACGTTGACGGGGCCGACGGCCGGAACTACCTCGGGGCGGAGTCGATCTCGGCCGGCGGCGGCCGGCAGCCGGTACTCGGTCCGCTGGCGGCGAACGGCTTCAACCTCGACTACCTGAACCAGAACAACGTCGAGATCAATTGCCCGGCGCCTTGCAGCGGCGGGAGCCTGAGCGCCGACATGGTCCTGCGCCGCGCGGTTCGCACGATTCGGGTGACCGTGGCGAGCGTGTCGGAGGAGAACGTGAGTCCAGCTGGCACCAGCAACAACCGGCAGCTCGTGGACAGCGTCGTCACGCTGGTCGCGCTGCGCAATGCCGTCCCTCGTTGACCTCAGACCGGGAGCCCGCGATGCGGATGCTCAGCGTACGGAACGAACGCGGAATCGCGCTGGTCGTGGCGATCGTCGCCCTCGTGGTGATCGGCGCGATCATCACCGGCACGTTCTTCATGAGCACCATCGAGCAGCGTACCGCGATGAACGCGTCGAACACCTCGCGCGCGTTTGAGGCAGCGGAGGCCGGCATGCACGCGACCATCGGCAGCTGGGTCCCGGTCAGCTACGCGCCAGGCACGGATGTGACCTTTGGGAAGACGGCGGTGCCGAACGCGGTGGGCGACACCTTCCAGGTCACCGTGAGCCCGTTGAACGCGGAGCTTCTGCTGGTGCGGTCGGTCGGCACATCCATCGGGGGCGCCACCCAGACGCTCGCAAGCGCGGTCCGGCTCAACACGGCGGACGTGAACGTGACGGCAGCCATCACCACGACCTCGCCCATCAACTTCAACGGCGCCGCCTTCGTCGTCAACGGGAACAACTCCGACCCCGCCGGCTGGAACGCATGCCCCCCGGGGACCGACCACTACGCGATCCGGACCAGCTCCAACCAATGGTTCGTTCCGCCGATGCAGCAGAACCAGCAGGACAACGTCACCGGCTTGGGCAACTGGCCCTCGGTCCAGACCAACCAGTCCGACATCAATAGCAACACGTTCACGAACTTCGGCGACGTCACCTACGATCAGATGGCGGCCTACGCCAGCATCCAGTTCGGCAACTCCCAGACCGGGCCGTACCAGCCCACCCCCACGCTGAACGCGGCGAGCGGGCGCTGCAATTACGGTAACATCTACAACTGGGGCGAGCCGTGGCGGACGCCGGGCTACATCGCCGAGTGCGCCAACTATTTCCCGACCATCCACGCGATGGGCAACCTCCATCTCAACGGCGGGAGCCGCGGGCAGGGCATTCTGCTCGTGGATGGGGATCTGACGGTTACCGGCGGGTTCCAGTTCTATGGGCTGGTGATCGCCAAGGGGTCAGTGGACCTGGGCGGTACCGGCAGCGACGGCGGCAAGATCTTCGGTGGACTCTTCTCGCAGAACATCGAGATCAACGACCAGAGCCTCATTCAGGGTAACGCGAGCGTGCAGTACTCGAACTGCGCGATTCTCCGGGCCCTGACCGGCGGCGCGCTCCCGGTGCCGCTCAGCGGCCATGCGTGGACCCAGGTGTACAACTAAAAGGCGGTAAAGGCGGTAGAGGCGGTAAAGGCGGTAGGCGGTAGGCGGTAGGCGGTAAAGGCAGCTTCCCTTGCCTTTGCCGCCTTGCCGTTTTCCGGCTCCCCGCAGCCGCCTTCCCGCCTTTCGCTAATCGGGTTGCGAAAGAGCAGATGGAGCCACCGCCCCCCTCGGGGCCACCGCGCCGACCAGCAGTGTAAGTAGTTGCGAACTATAAAGTTGGGCCGTACAGCCGACCACGGCACATGGGTTGCACCTCCCGGTGCAAGTCAATGCCCCAGGCCGTGTGGGGCGCACAGCACCGCGATACCGGTTTCGAAGGCTGGCCAAATAACGGTACGGCTTGCGGTTGATTGGTTTCGTCGGCCGCGTGGATCGGCCTGACGTTGTACTCGGGTAGTGGAAGCGCAGCGCACTGTTCCCTCCAACAATTGGGCACTTATGGCACTCTTTGGTCGCAACACGACCACCGTGGGCCTGGACATCGGCAGCGGGCTCATCAAGCTCGTCGTCGTGTCGCATCGGTCCGGCGAGCCGGTCCTGACCAAGGTCGCGTTCACCTCCGTGGTGAACGACGCGATCGTCGAGGGCGAGGTCATGGACCCCGCCATCGTCGCTGACGCCATCAAGGGCCTTCTGGCCACGGCGGGGGTCAAGGCGAAGCAGGTCGTCACGGCCGTCGGCGGCCGCGACGTGATCATCAAGAAGATCGCGATGGACCGGATGAAGGAGGCGGAGGCCCGTGAGGTGATCCGCTGGGAAGCCGAGCAGCACGTGCCATTCGACATGGACAACGTGGAGCTCGACTTCCAGATCCTGGATCCCGGGGGCGATGGGCTCCAGATGACCGTGCTTCTCGTCGCCGCCAAGCGCGAGCTGATCGAGACCAAGCTGGCGCTCCTGTCGGAGGCGGGGCTCGAGCCCGGCATCATCGACGTGGATGCCTTTGCGCTCCACAACGCCTTCGAGGTGAACTATCCCGAGGCCATGCGGGGCGTGGTCGGGTTGGTGAACATCGGCAACGAGACCACCAACGTCAACATCCTCGACGACGGCATCCCGGTGCTCACCCGTGACATCTCGATCGGCACGCGCCGGTTCCGGGAAGATCTCCAGCGCGAGCGCGGGCTCTCGGCCGAGGAGGCCGACCGGCTGCTCCAGGGCAACGAGCCGAGCGACGTGCTCGAGCTGTTTCTCGAATCGCGCGGCGAGGAGCTCGCGGTGGGCATCGAGCGGGCCGCGGCGTTCCTCCAGTCGGGTAGCCGGTCGGGGGGCATCGGGCGGCTCTTCACCACGGGCGGCGGGTCCCGCATCCAGCGGCTCAACCGCGTCCTGGCCGACCGCCTGCGGCTCCCGGTCATGCCGGCCAACCCGCTCGAGCGGCTCTCGGTCGCCGACGGCGTGTTCGACCATCTCAATGTCGATGACGTCGCGCCGCTCCTGATGCTCCCGATCGGCCTCGCGCTCCGGAAGGCCGCGTGATCACCTCCATCGGACGCGATACGCCATGATGATCACCGTCAATCTTCGCCCCGGACTCAAGCGGAAGCGGAGCAGGGGATCCCCGCTCGCCGGCGTGCTCGAGAGCCTGCGGGGCGCCGGCGCACGGGTCAAGGATCCGCTCCTGCTCGGCGCGGTCGGCGCCTGGACTATCGTCGCCGCGTTCCTCGGCTGGACGTGGGTCAGCACCACCACCGAGCTGAGCGCCCTCGAGCCCAAGCTCGAACAGACGCGGGCGGAGCACAAGCGCTTCACGATGTTCCTGGAGCAGAAGCGGAAGCAGGAGGTGATCCGTGACTCGCTCCAGCGCCAGATCGCCACGATCAAGACCGTGGACGGCGACCGCTACATCTGGCCGCACGTGATGGACGAGGTGACCAAGGCACTGCCGGCCTACACCTGGCTGGTCGACCTGAAGCCCGGTGCGCCCGCCCCCGGTCCGGGCATGCCTGCCGCCCCGCCGGCTGCCCCTGCCACGGCCGACAGCGCAAAGGGCGGCGACACCCTTGTCGTGCGTGGGCCGGTCGAGTTCACGGTCAATGGCCGCACGGTGGATATCCAGGCATACACGCGATACCTGCGAAATCTGGAAGCGTCGCCCTGGATCACCGACGTCACGCCGGTAAGCGCACAGACGGTCGTCGAGCAGGAGCGCGCGATCACGGCGTTCACGATCCGCGCGACCTACCGGGAGGCCGACTCGGCCTACATCCGGACGGTTCCGTTCAGCCAGTCGGTGAGGTGAGGCCATGGCGCTCTCCAGTTCGCAGACTACGCCGCTGTTCCTGATCGTCCTCGCTCTTGCCGGCGGCTACCTCGCCTACGAAGGCGTCGAGCCGGCCGGCATCCCGGGGCTGTCCGCCCGCAAGGTGCGGGTCGCCGCGGTGCAGGACACGATCGCCCGGCTCGAGGGTGAGACGGCCAAGGCCAAGGCCGAGCTCGCCAAGGGCACGGTCGAGGATCTGCGCAAGCGGCTCGACGGCTACCGCTCCAGCCTGGCGCTGCTCCGCCGGCTGGTGCCCGACCGGAACGAGGTCCCGAACCTGCTCGACGACATCTCTACCCGCAGCAAGATCCGCGGCGTGACGCTGTCGCAGGTGGTGCCGCTCCCGGTGGAGCCGGGCCCGGCGCCCTTCGACACCTACAAGTACACGCTCTCGGTGATCGGGCGATACGACCAGATCGGTGAGTGGCTGGCCGACGTCGCGAGCCTCCAGCGCATCATCGTCCCGCAGGACATCTCGCTCGCGGTGGCCAACCAGACGGCCGCCAAGGCGCTCGGCGATACCAGTGGATCGTTGCTCGAGGCCAAGCTGCAGATCCGGACCTACGTGAAGTCCAACGTGGAAGGAGCGGCCAGTGGCACCTAGACTCTGGAGCGGCCTGCTGTTGGCGGTGTTCGCCGCGTCGCCCGCGGCGGGGCAGGCAGTGGCCACGGCCGCCCCGGCGGCGGCCCCGGCCGCTCCGGCCCTGCGGCCTGAGGATACGGCCCCCGCCGACTCACTCGGCGCGGACTCCGAGGCCTCCCTGCTGCGCGAGACCTTCGCGTATGCCGGAGCGCCGCGCGATCCGTTCGCGTCGCTCATCAAGACGGCGCATGCGGGACCGGAGCTCGGCGATCTCCAGCTCGTGGGGATCTACGAGGACCTTCGGTACTCCGGCAACAGCATCGCGATCCTCCGCGAGAAGTCGAAGGAGGGGAAGCGCCACAAGCTGCGGGTCGGCGACCAGCTTGGCCGGCTGCGGGTGACGCAGATCCGTCCCAAGGACGTCGTGTTCACGATTCAGGACTTCGGCTACGAACGGCAGGAAACTCTCTCGCTCCGCAAGCAGGAGGACCTCACGCCATGACGCGAATCCATTGTTGGATGCTGGCCGCCGCTCTCTTCGGGACGGTTACTCCGGCCTCGGCCGGGGGTCCCACGGGCGGAGAGGTCACGGGCGTGAGCGTGCTCTCGGCACCCGGCCGCGCCGAGGTGGTGGTCAACGTGCGGGGCGCGGTGCAGGTGCGCGACTTCATGCTGAACGCGCCCGACCGCCTCGTGCTCGACGTGGTCGGCGCCACGCTCGCATCGGTAGGCGGGACCTACGACGGCCTGAAGCGGGCCGGCGTGATGAACCTGCGCTACTCGCAGTTCCGCCCCGACGTCGTCCGCATCGTGGTCCACCTCGACGCGGTCAAGGACTACGATGTCGCGCGAGCCACCGACGAGGTGCGGGTGAGCTTCGCGGCCGAGCAGAGCTTCGCGGCCTGGTCGTCGGCCGCGGCCGCCCCCACCATGGCTCAGGTAGTGAATGTGCCGGTGCGCGACGGGGCCGAGATGCGGCCCGACGGCGAGCCCGAAGTGCAGCTCACGGCGCTCAAGCGTCAGACCGGCGGGCTCCGGCTCCCGGCCCAGCAGCCGCGCATCACCGTCACCTGGGATCGCGCGAGCGTCGCCGACGTGGTCGCCGGCTTCGCCGCCTTCAGCGGCCGCACGATCATCCTGGGCAAGGACATCAAGGGCGAAGTCACCGCCGAGATCAAGAATCAGCCGTGGGACATGGCCTTCCAGGCCATCCTGGCCACGCAGGGCCTCTCGGCCACCGAGATGCCGGGCGGCATCATCCGCGTGGACGCCCCGGCGGCGCTCGCGGCGCTCGATTCGCTCGAGCCGCTCGAGTCGCGCCAGGTGCCAATCAACTACACGCCGCTGGGGCAGATCACGAAGTCGGTCGAGACCCTGCTGACCAAGGGCCGCGGCCGCGTCGTGGGCGATTCCGCCTCGAGCAGCCTCATCCTGACCGATACGCGGAGCCGGATCGAGGACATCACCCAGTTCGTTCAGAACCTCGACCGCAAGACCCCGCAGATCCTGATCAAGGCCAAGATCGTCTTCGTGGACCGCACCGAGCTCGAGCGGCTCGGCCTCCGCTACGACCTCAGCTCCGCCAACCAGGGCTACACGAACCTGATCGACCGGGACGTCCCGCCTGGCTCCTCGCCGTTCGGCGCGCCCGCGGGCGAGACCAACAACGGCTTCGTGGATCTGGGCGGTAATACGCTCTCTGCGATCGGCAACGCGAACTCGCCGGTCGAGAACAGCGCCCTCGGGCTCGTGTTCTCCACGCTGCTCGGCGGCAACACGGTGACGGCTTTCCTGAGCGCGCTGCAGCAGCAGCAGCTCGCGGACATCCAGGCCGAGCCGACCATCAGCACGCTGGACAACCGGAAGGCAGACATCCTCGTCGGTGAGGAAACGCCGGTCCCCGGCGCGCCGCCGCAGCAGGGCTCGGCGGTCGCGGTGCAGCAGGTGCAGTTCAAGGAGACCGGTATCCGGCTCACGGTGACGCCGCACGTGACCAACAGCGGCCAGATCCTGATGTCGCTGCGCACCGAGCGGTCGGCGGTGCAGGACCTCCCGGCGTCGCAGTTCGGCTTCAACTTCACGAAGCAGACGACCGAGAACCAGCTGCTGGTGAACGACGGCGAGACCGCGGTGATCGGCGGCCTCACCATCACCGAAGTGAACCGCACCCGGGCCGGCATCCCACTGCTGTCGCAGCTCCCGATCATAGGCGGCCTCTTCAGCACCACGGAGACGTCGGAGCGGCGCCGCGACCTGATGATCCTGGTCACGCCGCGGGTCGTGGACGACGCGGGGGCCAGCCTGAACTGAGGGACGCCTTGGCCCGCCCGGGCCGATCCGGTAGCTTCGAGCCCGGCCGTAAGGTCGGGCTTGTTGCCTTTACGGTGAGCCGTGAGCGGTAAGCCGTCAGCGGGAAGCCGTGAGCGGGCCCCTGCCAGCGGCTCCGGACATCCACGGGCACCCCGCTCACCGCTCACTGCTCACCGCTCACGTTGGCCGCTCGCAGGAGGGGCGCCGTGCATCTCAGGTTCGTGACCGCCGGCGAGTCGCATGGCAAGGCGCTCTCCGTCATCGTCGAGGGGCTGCCGGCCGGCCTGCCCGTGACCGCGGAGTGGGTGGACCGCGATCTCGCGCGCAGGATGCAGGGCTATGGCCGCGGCGCGCGGATGAAGATCGAGCGCGACCACATCGAGTGGATCGCCGGCGTGCGCGCGGGCGAGACGCTCGGCTCGCCGGTCGCCATGCTGATCCACAATCGCGACTGGGCCAACTGGGAGGAGATCATGGCGGCCGAGGGGCCCCAGGGGGAGCTCCGCCGCCGCCGTGTCACCCGCCCCCGGCCCGGGCACGTGGATCTTTCCGGCGTGCTCAAGTACGACCGGCTCGATGCCCGGGACGTGCTCGAGCGGGCCAGCGCCCGAGAGACCGCCGCCCGGGTGGCCGCCGGTGCCCTGGCCCGGCGGCTGCTGGACGAATTCGGTGTCGAGATCGGCAGCCACGTCGTCTCGATGGGAGGGATCGACGCGCATCCGCCGGCGGCACTGCCGTCGCCGCTCAACGAAGCCGCGGATCGCTCCGAGGTGCGCGTGCTCGATGCCGCCGCGGAGACCGCGATCATCCAGCGTGTGGATCAAGCCAAGAAGGAGGGCGACACGCTTGGCGGGGAAATCGAGGTCGTGGCGCGCGGAGTGGTGGCCGGGCTCGGCAGCCACGTCAGCTGGGATCGCAAGCTCGACGGGCGTCTCGCCGGCATGCTCATGTCGATCCCGGCCGTCAAAGGGGTCGCGATCGGGATGGGCTTCGAAGCCGCGCGGCGGCCGGGGTCGGCGGTCCACGATCCGATCCAGGCGGGCGGGCCGGCTGGCGGGCCGGCGGGCAGCGCGCCTCCAGTGCAGGGTGACCCTCGCGCCGGCTTCCGCCGGGCGACCAACAACGCCGGCGGGCTCGAGGCCGGGATCACGACGGGTGAGCCGATCGTGGCGCGGCTGGCGATGAAGCCGATTGCTACGCTCATGTCTCCGTTGCCCACGGTGGACCTGACCACCGGCGCTCCCGCCCAGGCGCAGAGCGAGCGCTCAGACGTGACCGCCGTGCCCGCACTCGGCGTGATCGCGGAGGCGCTGGTCGCCTTCGTGCTCGCGGATGCGATGCTCGAGAAGTTCGGCGGCGACAGCCTCGGCGAGATGCGGCGGAACTACGAGGGCTATGTCGCGGCGCTCGGCGCCCGCTGGAACGCGCTGCGCGCGGACGGCGTGGAAGCCGGTTGATGCGCCGGCACCTCATCCTGGTCGGGCTGCCGGGATCGGGAAAGAGCACCATCGGACGACTCGTCTCCGAAGCGCTCGGCGCGCCCCTGATCGACATCGACGGCCTCCTGATGCGGGAGATGGCGATGCCGGTCAGCCAGATCTTCGCCATGCAGGGCGAGGTCGCGTTTCGGCGCATGGAGCGCGATGCCGTGCGCGCCGCCTGTGCGCGCGAGCCGGCGGTGATCGTGCCGGGAGCCGGGTGGGCGGCGCAGGAGGGTGAACTGGACGCCGCGCGTGCCAGCGCGCTCGTCGTGTACCTCAAGTGCGCCCCCTCCACGGCTCTCAAGCGCACCGAGCAGACTGAGTCCCGCCCGCTCCTCATGGCACCGGATCCGCTGGCGCGGATGCAGGAGCTCCAGGCCGAGCGGGAGCCCTTCTACGGGCTCGCCGACCGCCAGGTAATGGCCGATGCCCGGCCGGTGGATGCCGTCGCCGAGCACGTCGTCCGGATCGCTCGCGAGGTTGCTGGTTGGTAAGTCGCTATTCTGCAACAACTTCTGTTTTTCAACCTTGCCAATGGGAACCGCCTCGGGTTTCTTGAACCGGGCTTTCCTTGAGCCGCAGATGAGCCGCGGCCGATAGAATGGAGCTATGGCAAAGAAGGTAAAATCAGGCGGTGCCGCCGCGGCGAAGGCCGTGGCGAACGGCGCCCCCAGGAAGGCAAAAAGGGCCCGACCGGCCAAGCCGGCCGACGCACCCAAGGCCCGATCGCGGCGCCGGGGCAACGCGCTGGTCATCGTCGAGTCGCCCGCCAAGGCGCGCACCATCGGGAAGTATCTGGGCTCGGGGTACGCGGTGAAGGCCACGGTTGGTCACGTCCGCGATCTGCCCACCCGGAAGCTCGGCGTGGACGTCGATAACGGGGCGTTCACCCCCGAGTACGTCATCATCAAGGGTAAGAACCAGACGCTCGCGGACATCAAGAAGGCCGCCAGGTCGGCCAGCGAAATCTTTCTGGCTACCGACCCGGACCGCGAGGGCGAAGCGATCGCCTGGCACGTGGCGAGCCAGCTCGATCACGGGGTGCCCACCCACCGGATCCTGTTCCACGAGATCACGAAGGACGCCGTCCACGAAGCCATCCGGAAGCCGGGCCGCATCGACGAGCAGAAGGTCAACGCCCAGCAAGCGCGCCGCATCCTGGACCGGCTCGTAGGCTACAAGGCGAGTCCGCTGCTCTGGAAGGCGATCAAGACCGGTCTTTCCGCCGGCCGCGTGCAGACGGTGGCGCTCCGCCTGATCGTCGAGCGCGAGCGGGACATCCGGGCGTTCAAGCCGCAGGAATACTGGACGATCGAAGCCGAGTGCGCCAAGGACGGCCAGCCATTCGAGGCGTCGCTCCACAAGATCGACGGGCACAAGCCGCAGCTCCATAATGAAGCCGACGCGCGCGCGGTGGTGGATGCGGTGCAGGGGCTGCCGTTCGTCGTCACCACGGTGGAGCGGAAGCAGCGGAAGAAGCGGCCGGCGCCGCCATTCACCACCAGCACTATGCAGCAGGAGGCCGCCAAGAAGCTCGGGTTCTCGAGCCGCCGGACCATGCGTGCCGCGCAGCAGCTCTACGAGGGCGTCGAGGTGGGTGAGGACGGCCCGGTGGGCCTGATCACGTACATGCGTACCGATTCGGTCCGCGTGTCCGATCAGGCCATCGCTTCCGCACGCGATTACATCGGGCGCACGTTCGGCTCGCGCTACCTCCCCGACGGCCCGAACACCTACAGCTCGCGCAAGCAGAGCGCCAAAGTACAGGATGCCCACGAAGCCATCCGGCCCACCGATGTGAACCGGCGGCCGGAAGACGTACAGCGATTTCTCGAGCCCGACCAGTATCGGCTGTATCAGCTCATCTGGCAGCGCTTCCTCGCCTCGCAGATGATGCCAGCGGTCTACGACATGACCATCGTCGACTTCGACCTTGGGCGATACCTCTTCCGCACCACCGGGTCGGTGCTCATCTTCGACGGCTATCACGCCATATATATGGAAGGGCACGAGCGCGAGGAGGGTCGCAGCATCGACGACCTGGTCGCGCTGCCGGCGCTGGAACAGGGAGACCGCGTCGAGGTGCGCGCGATCGTGCCGTCCCAGCACTTCACCGAGCCGCCGCCGCGGTTCTCCGAGGCGAGCCTCGTGAAGGAGCTGGAGCGTCTGGGGATCGGCCGCCCGTCAACGTACGCCGCGATCATCTCGACGCTGACCGACCGCGAGTACGTGCAGCTCGAGCAGCGGCGGTTCCACACCACCTCGCTGGGCGAGACCGTCGAGCAGATCATGGTGAGCCGCTTCCCGGACATCTTCAATGTCGGCTTCACCGCCGAGATGGAAACGGAGCTCGACCGGGTCGAGGACGGCGAATTGGGATGGCAGGAGGTGCTGCACGACTTCTACGGGCCGTTCACCCGCGCGCTCGATGCGGTGGACGTGAACGCGCTCGTGGCCGAGGCGCACGGCCTCTCGCCGGAACGGCTCGCGGGCGAGCGCTGCCCGAAGTGCGGATCACGGGTCGAGCTCCGGACCGGCCGGTTCGGTCCCTACCTCGCCTGCGAGAAGTACAAGGAGCAGTGCGACTACGCCAAGTCGCTCCGCAAGGACAAGGCCCCCGACCGGCCCACCGACGAGAAATGCCATCTCTGCACCGCGCCCATGGTCATCAAGACCGGGCGGTTCGGGGAGTTCCTCGCCTGCACCCGCTATCCCGAGTGCAAGGGAACCCGCGCCATCCCGCTCGGCATCAAGTGCCCCAAGTGCATCGAGGGCGATCTCGCCGAGCGGCGCACCAAGCGCGGCAAGTCGTTCTGGGGTTGCGTGCGCTACCCGGCGTGCGATTTCTCGACCTGGAACCGGCCGGTCGCCGAAGAGTGTCCGGCGTGCGGGTGGGTGGGCCTCGAGAGGAAGGTCAGCAAGGCGGAAGGGGAAGTGCTCACCTGCCTCAAGTGCGGGCACCGGAACGTCGCGATCGAGCCGGAGGAGATGGCGCTGACGTGACCGCGGTGGTGGTTGGCGGCGGGCTCGCGGGCTGCGAGGCAGCCTGGGCGCTCGCCGCGCGCGGGGTGGATGTCACGCTGCACGAGATGCGCCCCGGGGTCCGCACGCCCGCCCACCATACCGATCGTCTCGCCGAGCTGGTCTGCAGCAACTCCTTCAAGTCGGTCGAGCTCGGCAACGCGCACGGCCTGCTCAAGGCCGAGCTCCGGCGCCTGGGCAGCCTGCTGCTCGAGTGCGCCGAATCGGCGCGCGTTCCCGGCGGCGCCGCGCTCGCCGTGGACCGCGAGCTCTTCTCCCGGGCGGTGCACGAGCGCGTCACGTCTCACCCGCGGATCCGCCTGGTCCGCGAGGAAGTCCGCGAGATCCCGTCGCCGGCCGTGATCGCCACCGGGCCGCTGACATCCGAGACGTTCGCCGGCGCGCTGACCCGCCGGCTCGGCGCGGACGCGCTCGCGTTCTACGACGCCATCGCGCCGGTGGTGGCCAGCGACTCACTCGACCACGCTCGGCTGTACGCGCTCTCGCGCTACGGCAAGGGCGAGGGCGACGATTACCTCAACGCCCCGATGGACGCGGCGGGCTACGGCGCGTTCATCGACGCGCTGCTCGCGGCGGATCAGTTCACGGCGCACGAGTTCGACCAGGTGCCCTACTTCGAGGGGTGCCTGCCGGTCGAGGAGATGGCTCGGCGCGGACGGGATACGCTCCGCTTCGGGCCGATGAAGCCGGTAGGGCTGCCGGACCCCGCCTCGGGTCGGGACCCGTTCGCCGTGGTGCAGCTCCGGCGCGAGGACCGCGCGGGGCAGATGTGGAACCTGGTCGGCTTCCAGACCCGGCTCCGGATCCCCGAGCAGCGGCGGGTGTTTACCATGATTCCGGGACTCGGGAGCGCGGAGTTCCTCCGGTTCGGCAGCATCCACCGGAACGCCTACGTCAACAGCCCCGCGTGTCTGGCCGAGGCGCTCACGCTCAGGGATGACGACCGGGTGTTTCTGGCGGGCCAGATGACGGGCGTGGAGGGGTACACCGAATCGTTGGGCACCGGGCTGCTGGCGGGGATCAACCTCGCGCGCCGGCTCTCCGGGCGTTCCGCCGCCGTGCCGCCGCCCACCACCATGCTCGGCGGCCTCTATCGGTATCTGCGCGAGGCGGATCCGCGGCACTTCCAGCCCATGAACGCGAACTTTGGGCTGCTCGCTCCGCTGGAGGAGGGGTCGATGGACCGATGGACCGATGGACGGAGGCGCCTGTCGAAGGAGCGCAAGAAGGAAATCCTCGTCGAGCGAGCCCAGGCGGACTTCGAGCGATGGGTAGCGGGACTGTGAAAGCGAGCCGGGCGTCGCCGGGCGAGGTCTCGGGCCATCGGGCCATCGGTCCATCGGACCATCCGTCCATCCAGGATTTCCTCCTCCATCTCGAAAAGGAGAAGCAGCACTCGCCGCACACAGTGACTGCCTACCGCCGGGATCTCGAGGAATTCACGGCCTTCTGCGACCGTCACTACGGCAGCTGGACGTGGGCGTCGGTGGACCGTACCGGGCTCCGCGGTTTCCTCGGCGACCTCCAGCGTCGCGGCCTCTCGAAACGCTCCGCGGCACGCGCGCTATCGGCCGTGCGGAGCCTGTACCGCTGGCTCCAGATTCACCACGACGTGCCGGCCGGGGTGCCGCGCGCCGCCCGGGTGCCGAAGATCGACAAGCGGCTGCCCGGTCACTTCGACCGGCAGACACTCGACACGCTGTTCGCCTGGGCCGAGCAGCGTGCAGGGGGCGGGGAATTCATGGCCGCGCGTGATCTTGCCATGCTGGAGCTGTTCTACTCGACCGGCATGCGGCTGTCCGAGCTGGCTGGGCTGGATATGGGCGCACTGGATCTCCTGTCGGATCAGGTAAAGGTGAGGGGCAAGGGGCGGAAGGAACGGATCGTGCCGATCGGGTCACGCGCGGTCAGCGCGCTGCGGGGCTATCTTCGGCTGCGCGAGGCGATCCCACACGATGCGGCGGCCGACCGCCAGGCGGTCTTCGTCAGCGTCCGGGGTCGTCGACTCTCGGGCCGGGCGGTCCAACGGCAGATGCACCGCCTGTTCGAGGCGGTCGGCGCAGACGGCATGCGGGTGCACTCGCTGCGGCACACGTTCGCCACGCATCTTCTCGACGCCGGCGCCGATCTGCGCGCGGTGCAGGAGCTGCTCGGCCACGCGTCGCTGACGACGACGCAGATCTACACGCACACGAGCGTGGAGCGGCTGAAGAAGGTTTACAAGCAGGCCCATCCACGGGCATAGGGGCTTTGGGGATGAACCACGAAGAGAGGAAGGACACGAAGGCGGCCTGGGAGTGCGGAGCTCCGCCCGCGGATCGGCGGCCTTCGTGTCCTTCCTCTCTTTGTGGTTTAATCCTGTCCGAGAATTGAGATGACCTTCCACGGTACCACCATCTTGGCAGTGCGGAAGAACGGCCGCGTCGCCCTCGGCGGCGACGGCCAGGTGAGCATCGGCGACACGGTGATGAAGGCGAGCGCCGTGAAGGTCCGCACGCTCAAGTCCGGCAAGGTGCTCGCCGGCTTCGCCGGCTCAGTGGCCGACGCGATCACGCTCTACGAGAAGTTCGAGGAGAAGCTCGACCGGTTCCCCGGCAATCTCCCGCGCGCCGCGGTGGAGCTGGCCAAGGACTGGCGGAGCGATCGCGTGCTTCGCCGGCTGGAGGCGCTCCTGGTGCTTGCAGACCTGGAGCACGCCTATCTCCTGAGCGGAGCCGGCGAGCTCATCGAGCCGGACGATGGGATCGTCGCCGCGGGGTCCGGTGGCAACTACGCCCTCGCTGCCGCTCGCGCCCTCCTTCCCGACCCGGAGCGCCCGGCACGCGAAATCGTGCAACGCTCGCTGGAGATCGCGGCCGACATCTGCGTATTCACGAATCGAAACATCACCGTGCTGGAGCTGCTGGTATGACCGACGTCGCCACCCAAACCGAGCCGCAGCCGCCCGCGCAGGAGCCGGTGCCTTGGCTGGAGGAGCTGCCGCCGCGGCAGATCGTCGGCGAGCTGGATCGTTACATCGTCGGCCAGGATGCGGCGAAGAAGGCGGTGGCGATCGCCGTGCGGAACCGGTGGCGCCGGGCGCAGACACCCGAGGAGATCCGGGACGAGATCACGCCGTACAACATCATTCTCATCGGACCGACCGGCGTCGGCAAAACGGAGATCGCGCGGCGGCTTGCCCGTCTGGCCGGCGCGCCCTTCATCAAGGTCGAAGCCTCGAAGTTCACCGAGGTCGGCTACGTCGGGCGCGACGTCGAGTCCATGGTGCGCGACCTCGTGGACGCCGCGATCACCATGGTCCGGGGAGAGCGGGAGGACGAGGTCTATCCGCAGGCGGAGCAGCGTGCGGAGGAGCGCCTGCTGGACCTGCTGCTTCCTCCGCCGCCAGTGGCGGCGGAGGCGGGCAGGCGGGCAGGCGGGCAGGCGGGCAGTGATGCCCCACCCGTGTTCGTGGTCTCGCCCGGGGGGCAGGCCAAGGCGGAGAAGCCGCCGGCCGACGAGGAGCGGCGGGGCCGGTCGCGGGAGAAGCTGCGCGAGCTCCTGACGCAGGGACGACTCGACGATCGCGAGGTGGAGGTCGAAGTCACCCCGCAGCAGAACCTTCCGATGCTCGACTTCATGCAGCCGCCGCAAGGCATGGAGGGGCAGGACGTCAACTTCGGGGAGATGCTCCAGGACGTACTCGGCAAGCGCAAGAAGCGTCGCACGATGAAGGTGCCCGACGCGCGCAGAATCCTGGTGGACGAGGAGCTGAAGAAGCTGGTGGACATGGACGACGTGGTGAACGAATCGCTCGACCGGGTCGAGAACCACGGGATCATCTTCGTCGACGAGATTGACAAGATCGCCGGGGAGCGCGGTCCTTCGGCCGGGCCGGACATCTCCCGCGAGGGCGTCCAGCGGGACCTGCTGCCGATCGTCGAGGGCTCGACGGTGCAGACGCGCTACGGCTACGTGCGCACCGATCATATCCTCTTCATCGCGGCCGGCGCCTTCCACAGCAGCAAGCCGTCCGACCTGATCCCGGAGCTCCAGGGCCGGTTCCCTATCCGG
The DNA here is from genome assembly GCA_050733215.1 of Gemmatimonadales bacterium. Taxonomy (GTDB): domain Bacteria; phylum Gemmatimonadota; class Gemmatimonadetes; order Gemmatimonadales; family GWC2-71-9; genus DASQPE01. Next base: position 13,057 of record JBOHSN010000035.1, on the reverse strand, counting down.
GTCGAGCTCCAGCCGCTCACCCAGCAGGACTTCGTCCGGATTCTCACCGAGCCGGAGAATGCCCTCACCCGCCAGTATCAGGCGCTGGTCGCCGCGGAGGGGCGGGACCTGGAGTTCACCGCGGACGGCATCGACGAGATTGCGCGCTTCGCCTTTCTCGCCAACGATCGGATGGAGAACATCGGTGCCCGCCGCCTCCACACCGTGATGGCGACGCTGATGGAAGACCTGCTCTTCGACCTTCCGGACTGGCCCGATCAGCGCATCGTCTTCAGCGCCGCCGAAGTGCGGGAGAGGCTGACGCGGGTCGTGAACGACGACGATCTGAGGCGATACATCCTCTGAGGTGAGCGGTAAGCGGTGAGCGGTGAGCGGACGAAGCAAGCGGGCGCCCGGTTCACGCCGGAACCCCCCGCTCCCCGCTCCCCGCTCACCGCTCACCGCTTACATCGTAGAGAATCCCACCCTTCACCACGTAGGCCGGCCGTTCCGTCACCCGGATGTCCTCCAGCGGGTTGCCCGGCAGCGCCACGAGATCCGCCAGCTTGCCGGGTGCGATCTCTCCCCGGTCCGCGACGCCGAGCAGGTCGGCGGCGTGGATCGTGGCACCGCGAAGAGCCTCCAACGGCGACATCCCCCGACTCACGAGCGACGCGAATTCCCGGGCGTTCTGGCCATGGGGGAAGACGCCCGCATCGGTGCCGAACGCCATCCTGACGCCGGACTGCACCGCTCTCCGGTGGCTCGCCTTCGCCGTTTCGGCGATGCTCTTCCGTTTGCTCCGGATCGGCTCGGGGAGATCCTCCCGCACGATGTCGCGGAGATAGGTGGTGGGCACCAGGTAGGCGCCGCGTTGCTTCATCTCCGAGAGGATCTCGTCGGTCAGCATCGAGCCGTGCTCGATGGACGCGACGCCCGCCCGCACGGCCGCCAGAATTCCCTCGGACCCATGTGCGTGCGCGGCCACCTTGAGGCCGTGGCGGTGAGCCTCGTCGACCACGGCGCGGAGCTCCTGGTCGGACATCTGCTGCGCGCCGACCGTCGCCTCGAACGAGAGCACGCCCGCGGTCGCGCAGACCTTGATCACCTGCGCGCCGTATTTGATCTGCTGCCGGACGGCCTCCATGAGCCCGGCAACCCCGTCGGCAATTCCCTCGCGCGGACCGAGCTCGAGCACGTCGGGGGCGAAGCCGGTCTGGTCGCAGTGGCCGCCGGTGATGCCGAGCGAATGGCCGGCCGGGACGATGCGCGGACCATCCACCTCGCCCTTGTCGACCGCCTTCATCAGAGCAATGTCGCTGAAGCCTCCTGCGCCCATGTTCCGCACCGTCGTGAAGCCGGCGAGGAGCGTCTTCCGTGCGTTGGGGACGCCCCTGAGCGCCTCGTCCGGCGCGCCTTCGCGCGCGGGCCTGAGAGTCCAATCGCCCTCGACCTCGCTCGTGAGGTGGACGTGGGTGTCGATGAATCCGGGGACGAGGGTGACCGCGCCCAGATCGGTCACCTGCGCGCCGGCGGGCGCTTCCGAGCCCACGGCCGCGATCCGGCCGTTCTCGATGGTCACCACCGCCGGCGCGCGGATCCGGCCGCTGGCCACGTCGAGGAGCCCCGCGGCGCGCACCACCATCACCGGCTTGCCGGCGAGCGGTGGGACAACCTGGCCGCCCTTCATCACCCAGCTCACCTGCTCCAGCGCCCGCACGTCCTGAAGCGGGTTGCCCGGCACCGCGATCACGTCGGCCAGCTTGCCGGCCGCGAGCAGGCCCCGGTCGTTGACGCCGAGGAGGTCGGCGGCGTTGAGCGTGGCGGTGCGGATCGCCTGGAGCGGCGTCATGCCGTAGCCCACGTACGCCGCGAACTCGCGCGCGTTCTCACCGTGGGGGAAGACGGCCGCGTCGGTGCCGAAGGCGACCTTGGCGCCGGCCTGGATCGCGCGCCGGTGGCTCTCCCGTGCGCGGGGGATCACGCTCTCGGCCTTCGCGCGAATCTGGGGCGGCAACCGGTCGAGCGGGATCGCGCTGAGCAGGTACGCGGTGGGGACGAGATAGGTGCCGCGCTGCTTCATCAGGGCGATCGTGCCGGCCGACATGATGGAGCCGTGCTCGATCGAGGCCACGCCGGCCCGCACCGCGGCGGCGATTCCCTCGTCGCCGTGCGCGTGCGCCGCGACCTTCAACCCGTGCCGCTGCGCCTCGCCGACTATGGCGGCGAGCTCCGCATCGGTGAGCTGCTGCGCACCCACCGAACCCTCGAACGAGAGCACGCCCGCGGTGGCGCACACCTTGATGACCTTCGCGCCGTGCTTCGCCGAGTAGCGGACCGCCTTGATGACCTCATCGACGCCATCCGCGACACCCTGCTTCCAATCCGCCTCGAGCACGCCCGGCTTCCAGCCGGTGGCGTCGCAGTGGCCACCGGTGATGCCCAGGGCGTTGGCGGCCGGCACGATGCGCGGGCCCAGAACTCTTCCGGCGTCGATCGCTCGCATCAATGCGACGTCGGCAAAGCCGCCGGCACCAACGTCGCGGATCGTCGTGAACCCCGCGCGAAGCGTGCGGCCCGCGTACAGCACGCCGTGCAGCGCGGCGTCCGCGGCGGTCTCCCGCACCGGCCGGCCTACCCAGTCGCCCTCGAGCTGGCCGGTGACGTGGGTGTGCGCGTCGATGAGTCCGGGAAGCAGCGTCACGTCGCCCAGATCAAGGCTCGCGGCGCCCGCGGGGAGGTCGCGGCCTCCGACTCGGAGGATCCGGTCGCCCCGGATCACGAGCACTCCCGGCCGTACGATCGTGCCCCGCGCGATGTCCAGCAGGCGCGCCGCCCGCACTACGGTGACGGGCACGGAGTCCTGGGCGGGAAGGTGCGGGGCGGCGGCCAGCGAGAGGCCGATGGCGGCGCCGAACACACGCCGGCAAACGCGGGTCATGGGATCGCTCCGGGGAGTGCGGGAGGAGAGTCGCCGGAACGTAGCGCCCCCGATCACGGCGTCAACGGCGCTCTGGCGCCGGGTATCGGGCGCGAGTAGAATCCGCCGTCCGTCCGGCCGACCTCCTCCCAGCGACCTCATGCCGAAGCGCGACTTCCTCGCCATCCCCGACTTCAGTAAGCCCGAGCTGCTCGCCCTTTTCGATCTGGCCGCCCGGATGAAGCGGCGGGAGTATCGCGACCGGCCGCTCGCCGGCCGGACGCTCGCCATGATCTTCGCGAAGAGCTCGACGCGTACCCGGGTGTCCTTCGAGGTCGGCGCCTACCAGCTGGGCGGGCACGCGCTGTTCCTGTCCTCGCGCGACATCCAGCTGGGCCGCGGCGAGCCGATCCGGGACACCGCGCGGGTGCTGAGCCGGTACGTGGACGGCATCATGATCCGCACCTTCGACCAGGCCGAGGTGGACGAGCTCGCCCGGTTCGCCTCGGTGCCGGTGGTCAACGGCCTCACCGATCTCCAGCACCCCTGCCAGGTCCTGGCCGATCTCCTCACCGTATGCGAAGCCCTCGGCGGGTGGGAAGGCAAGACCGTGGCATGGATCGGCGACGGCAACAACATGGCCCACAGCTGGCTCGATGCCGCGGGCGTGCTCGGCTTCGAGCTCCGTCTGGCCTGCCCGCGCGGGTATCAACCCGATCCGGTGATTCTGGAGCGGAATCAGTCCCGCACGCGCATTCTCCTCACCGAGCATCCCGCGGAAGCGGCCGCAGGCGCGCACGTCATCAACACCGACGTGTGGGCGTCGATGGGACAGGAGACCGAGCAGGCCGAGCGCGAGCGGGCGTTCAAGGGATACATCGTGGATGCGGCGCTGATGCGGCGCGCCGCGTCGGGCGCCATCTTCCTGCACTGCCTGCCTGCCCATCGGGGGGAGGAGGTCTCCGACGACGTGATCGAGGGCGCCCAGTCCCGGGTCTGGGACGAGGCCGAGAACCGGCTGCACGTGCAGAAGGCGCTGATGGCGATCCTCATGGGACGTGAGCGGTGAGCGGTGAGCGGTAAGCGGGGAGCACCGATGCCTCGAGTTGTTCTGCAGCCCCCGCTCACTGCTCACTGCTCACCGCTCACGCGGTTGGGATGACGATGCCGGACACCGAACTCAAGCGTACCCCGCTCTACGACGTCCATCGGGCCCTGGGTGGCAAGATGGTGCCGTTCGCCGGCTACGAGATGCCGGTCCAGTATCCGGGCGGCATCCTCGCCGAGCACCAGGCCGTGCGCACCGGCGTCGGCCTGTTCGACGTCTCGCACATGGGCGAGTTCGAGATCACCGGCCCGGACCGCAACGGCTTCCTGAACCGCGTCACCTGCAACGACGTCTCCCGGGTCGAGACCGGCGGCGTGCAGTACTCCGGCATCCTCACGCCGGAGGGCACGTTCGTGGACGACTGCACGCTCTACCGCTTCGACAACAAGTGGATGGTCGTGGTCAACGCGTCGAACGTCGCGGCCGCCTGGAAGCACTTCGTGGATCACAAGGGCGGCGGGAACATCCGGCTCAAGGACATCTCCGACGAGGTCGGACTGCTCGCGCTGCAGGGCCCGGGCGCCGAAGCGCTGCTGCAGCCGCTCACCCGAGTGCGGCTGGCCGACATCGCTTACTACCACTTCGACGCGGGCTCGGTCGCTGGTGTGGACTGCTTCATCTCGCGCACCGGCTACACCGGCGAAGACGGATTCGAGCTGTACTGCCGGGACCGGAGCGTGGGCATCCTCTGGAGTGCGCTCACCACCGCTGGCGCGGCGCCGATCGGGCTCGGCGCGCGCGACTCGCTCCGGCTGGAGATGGGCTACGCCCTCTACGGCCACGAGATCGATCGCACCATCACGCCGCTCGAGGCGGGACTAGGCTGGATCGTGAAGCTGGACAAGGGCGCCCCGTTCGTCGGCGATGCCGCGCTCCGGGCGCAGCAGCAACGCGGCGTAACCCGCCGGCTGGTCGGCTTCCGGCTGGAGGGGCGGGGCATCCCGCGACAGGGCGCGGCCGTGTGGCAGGATGGTCGCCAGGTGGACGCGGTCCGGAGCGGCGCGATGAGCCCATCGCTCGGCATGCCGATCGGCACCACGTTCCTGCCGGCCGCGGCCGCGGTGCCGGGCAACCGTTTCGAGGTCGAGATCCGGGGCGAGCGCGCGCCCGCGGAGGTCGTCAAGCGGCCGTTTTGGACCCGCGGGACGGCGGGCAAGCGGGCAGGCGGGCAGGCGGCCGGCTGATGCGCGTGGCGATCCTCACGATCTCGGACGCCGGGGCACGGGGAGAACGGGCGGACACCTCCGGGGATGCCATCGCCCAGTGGGCCGCCGGCCGGAGCTACGCGCTTGCGGACCGCGCCCTGGTGCCGGACGAGACCACGGAGATCGGCGCGACGCTCCGCCGCTGGGCCGACGCGGACGCCGCCGATCTCGTGCTCACCACCGGCGGCACCGGTTTGACGCCGCGGGACGTCACGCCTGAGGCGACCCGCGCCGTGCTGGACAAGGAAGCGTCCGGGATCGCGGAGGCGCTCAGAGTCGCGGTGTTCCCCCGCTTCCCGAAAGCGGCGCTCTCTCGCGGGGTCGCCGGCGTGCGGGGCCGCACCCTCATCGTCAATCTCCCCGGCAGCCCGGGCGGTGTGCGCGACGGCCTTGGCGTCCTCGAGAGCTTCGTCGACCACGCCGTTGACCTGGTGCGCGGAGAGCGGACGGGACACTGACCCGATGGCCGCGCAGATCCTGATCACGATGGACGATCTCGAGACCGCCGTGCGCGCCAACGCGGCGCTCGAGGCGGCCGGGTACTCCACGGCGATGTTCAGCTCGCTCGACGACGCCCGCGGTTCGGTACGCCGTGAAGGCCCGGGGCTCGTCGTGCTCACCGGCGCGGTGCATGAGACGCCCAACCTCCAGCTCGCGGCGCTCGCGCGCGACGCCGAGATCTCGACGCTCGCCCTGCTCGAGCCGACCGACTCCGAGCGGCGCGACGGCGTCGGCCGCCTGGGCGTCACCGAGGTGCTGGTCAAGCCGGTCCAACCGGACGAGGTTGCCGCCACGGCGGGCCGTCTGCTCGGCCGGCGCGGCCTGCAGCAGCGGACGGGCATCATCGGGGAGAGCGCCGGCATCCAGGAGGTGCTGGTCCGCATCGAGCAGATGGCGCCGGTGTCCAGCACCGTGCTCATCCAGGGCGAGTCCGGCACCGGCAAGGAGCTCGTCGCCAAGGCCATCCACGATCTTTCGCCCCGCCGCAACAACCCCTTCATCGCGGTGAACTGCGCCGCGATTCCGGACACCCTGCTCGAGAGCGAGCTCTTCGGCCACGAGAAGGGCGCCTTCACCGGGGCTGCCGAGCGGCGGCTCGGCCGATTCGAGCTGGCCGATTCCGGGACCATCTTTCTGGACGAGATCGGCGACATGGCGCCGGCCACCCAGGCCAAGCTGCTCCGCGTCCTCGAGGCCCGCTCCTTCTTCCGGGTGGGAGGCACCCAGCCGATCAAGGTGGACGTGCGGGTGATCGCAGCGACGAACCGCGACCTCAAGGATCGGGTGGCGCGGGGCGAATTCCGGGACGACCTTTACTATCGGCTCAACGTCCTCAACATCTACCTTCCCCCGCTTCGTGAGCGCCGGTCCGACATCGCGTTGCTGGTCCGGCGGTTCATCCGGGAGTTCGCGCGGCAGCACGACCGCACCTTCCGGGGCATCACCCCCGAGGCGATGCAACGCCTGGTGGGCGCGCCCTGGCCGGGCAATGTGCGCCAGCTCCGGAACCTGATCGAGTCGATGGTGGTCCTGGCACCGGGGACCGAGATCCGGGCGTCGGACATCCCCGCGGACGTGTTCGAGGGGCCGGGCACCATGCTCCCGGCGCGTATCGCGGCCACCCCCCGGGACGTTCCGGCCCAGGAGCTGGAGTTCATCCTGCGTAGTCTGGTGGACCTGCGGCGCCAGATCGAGGAGTTGCGGCTTCGGCTCGACGACTACCCGTCCCGGGTGCAGGTGATCGACCTCGGTTCCCGGGCCCCGGTCATCGATCTCCTCCCGGAAGTCGAGCGGGCGGCGGATGATGAGGTGGTCTACCGGTCTGGCATGACTATGGCTGATGTGGAGAAGGCTACCATCGCCGTCGCGCTTCGGGAGGCCCACGGAAACCGTCGCCGTGCGGCGGAAACGCTGGGGATTGGCGAGCGCACGCTGTACCGGAAGATCAAGACGTACGAGCTCGAGCACTGACCAGTTTTACGACAATGAACCCAGTGGGTTGCAACCCTTTGTATTCACGATAGTTGACCATGCCCAAGCAGGCTAGAGGCCGGAAAAAAGGGCCGATTCCCCGGGCCGGTGGCGCCGGTGCCGATTTCCCGTAATAGAGTGCCTGTCAATAATTTGCGTGGGGTCACCTGTTGACAGTTCTTAAGACTGTTTCGTATATTGGCACTCGGCGGATCATCGGGTGGCTCATTCTGGGTCGGCGGTCGTGAATTTCGCCATCGATCCGGACCGATGTGTCGCCTGCTTGGCGTGCGTCCGGGTCTGTCCCACGGACGCCATTGCGGTTCTCGGGGCCGACGTCAAACCGCTGGTCCAAGTGGTGGACGAGGCCTGTGTTCGGTGTGGGGAGTGCTTTTCCGTGTGTCCGCACGATGCCGTGATGGTGTCGGGAGAGCTCGGGCGGGCGCTCGCGATCGCGACCCAGGGTGACGGGGTCCTCATCCTGAGTCCGGAGTCGGTCGCCCACTTCTATCCCGCGACCCCTGAGCAGCTCATAAACGCATGCTACGCCGCTGGCTTCTGGACCGTGACCCGCGGGGTCATCGGTGACGAGCTGGTGGCTGCCGAATACCTCCGGCTCTGGGAAGAGGAGGGCTGGGGCACGCTGATCCGGTCCACCGATCCGGTCGTGGTGGACACCATCCGCGCCCAGTATCCCGAACTCATCCCATACCTGGCGCCGGTCACCGTGCCGGCCGTCGCCGAGGCGCGCTACCTTCGGGCGCTGCACGGGCCGGGGCTCCGGATCGTATACGCGGGCGTCGTGCTGCCCGCCAACAGCGCCGACCTGGATGCCGCCATCACGTTCGCGGATCTAGAGCAGATCCTGCGGGTGAAGGCCATCGTGCCGCAGGCGCAGCCCGCCTTCTTCCAGCGGGTTCCGGAAGAGCGGCGGCGGCATGTGAGCGCGGCAGGGGGTCTCCCACTCGCCCTCCTGGAGAATGCCCGGCAGACCAGCCGGCGGTTCCTGAAGCTTCGCGGTCTCGCCACGCTGCCCGCGCTCGCGCGGGCGGTGGCGATCGACCGCCTCGATCTCGGCTTCGTGGACCTGCTGTCGCGGGAGGGGGCCCTCGACCATCCGCTGTCGGGGCCGCAGGAGCAGCTCTTCTGGCGCCGCGCGCTGGTGGCGAGCACGGAGCCGCCCCGGAGTGGGGTGCCGGTGGTGGATACTGCGGTCGTGGCGAGCATCGGGGCCACGTTCGACATCAAGTCGCACGTGCCTCCGTCACCTGAAGCCGTCGCGGCGGTACTCGAGCAGATCGGGCTCGGGCCGAACGGCCGCCCCTGGGACTGCGGCGCCTGCGGCTACCCGACCTGCCGGCGGTTCGCCGAGGCAGCGGCAGGCGGCCGGGCGACGCTCCGGCAGTGCGTACCGTGGCAGGAGCGCCGGGCGGACGAGGCGGAGCAGGCGGCGGCCACCGACCACCTCACCGGCCTCTCGACGTACCGCGTGCTCCGGGACCGGCTGGCGTTCGAGATCGAGCGGAGCAAGCGGAGCACGGAAGGCTTCGCTCTCCTGTTTCTCGACCTCGACCGCTTCAAGCAGGTCAACGACCAGTACGGGCACGAGGCCGGCAACGAGATTCTGCGCGCGGTGGCCGGAGAGATCCGCCAGGCGGTGCGCGCGTCGGACGTGGCGGCACGCTACGGTGGGGACGAATTCGTGGTGATCCTCACCCGGACCGATCTCGAGGGTGGGTCGCGGGTGGGCGAGGCGCTCCGCGCGGGCATCGAAGGCGTGGGCCGCCGGCTGGGCTATCCGGCGGGGCTGATCACCGTGAGCGTGGGATTGGCCGAGTTCGACCCGCGCCAGCCGCTCGAGGGTGATCTGCTGGCGTCGGCGGACCGGGCGCTCTACCGGGCCAAGGCGGCGGGCCGCAATGTGGTGGCGTAGGCGGGCGCGCGAGCGAGGACTCAGATGACGGCATTCAGGGGTGAGACGTCCGGGTCACCGGGCGCTGGGGGAACGGGGGCGGGGTCCATGGGGGGCCGGCCGTCGGATCCCGGGCGGCCGTCGCCGGGGGCGTCGGAGGCCATGCCGGATCCCTGGGGCGTGCGCCGGGCCGAGAACCTCCTCACCAGCCTCGAGGGCATCCTGTCGGCGCGGGTCGTCACCACGCCGCTCGGCGAGGTGAGCGAGGTGCACGTGCTGGCGAGCTCGGGCCTCGCGCCCAAGCAAATCGTGCGCAACATCGAGTCGGCGCTCCTTGCGCAACTCGGTCTCAAGATCGATCATCGCAAGATCAGCATCGCGCAGACCGCCGACGTCCGGCCCATCGAGGCGCTGGAGCAGGGGGCGGTACGGGAACGCGCGCTGCAACGGGCGGTGCTGTTCGAGAACCTGATTGTGGCGCCGGGACGGCGGCCGCACCGGATCACGATCAGCGTGACGCTCTCGTACCGGGGTCAGACCGAGTCGGCGGAGGAGGAGAGCAGCGACACCCCGCGGAGTCGGGTGGAGGCGGCGGCGAAGGCGGCGGTGACGGTGCTCGACCGGCTGCTGACGGACCACTCGGTGGCGCTGGAGGGGGCCAAGATCGTGGAGGCGTTCGACCGCGAGTTCGCGTTCGTGGCGGTGCAGGGGCTGGGCGGGCGGGAGACGCGGCTGCTCACCGGCACGGCGCAGATCAAGGAGAGCGCGGAGCGGGCCTCGGTGTTCGCGGTGCTGGATGCGACGAACCGGTGGACGGAGGCACGCCGTCCCACCTGAGGTTGTGCAGGTAGTGATCGCAGTTGACCCGATCGATACGAAAGGACAACAGGGAGGGGACCCCGGTCGCCGGCAGTAGCGAGCGGAGACGAGCGGACAACTGATCGAGCGGAGCGTCTGGCGCGCCATAGCGAGGCGAGCCACTTCCCGGAGTGGCAGTTTCCCGAAGGGAGGTGACGCTCATGTTGAAGATCAGCTGGTTCGAAGCTGCGGCGCAGTTGCTTGCGAGCTCCGTTGGCTTCTTTACGAAGGCGCTCGGTCGATCTGAGGGGCAGACCTGGAGCTAGTCTCTCAGGGCGGCATGGGGTCCCAACCCATTTCTTCATGGCGAAGCCGCTAACGCAGCTTTATGTCGGCGCGGTCACAGCTGCCGCGATCGGCCTTGGGACGTGGGCTTGGCAGATGCGGGCCCCGTTCGTTGGCTGGTGGGCCTTGGGTGCCTTCCTCGTCGTTGCATGCGCGCTCGAGGGCTTGAGCACTCAACTGAGATTGGCAGCCAAGGGGTCCACGTCGTTCATCATCCACATGGCTGCTGCCTTGCTGTTCGGCGGCTTTTGGGGTGCGCTGATTACCGGCATCTCCACATTGCTTGGCGAGTTTGCGCGCGATAGCGCCCCAATTAAGACGATCTTCAACGTCGCTCAGCGCGTTGTCACAATTGTCTTGGCCCTCGGCGTGTACAGCAGCTTGGGCGGCTCCACTCCCCCGTCGTATCTGGGGTTTGCCACGAGTTTGTCCTCCTCGGACGTGCAGCGCGATCTAGGCCTCTTTTTTGTATTCGCGGCCGCGTACTTTCTCATCAATTCCGCTCTAGTTAGCAAAGCGGTAGCGCTGAGTTCGGAGCGCGCGTTCCGAGAGGTTTGGAATCTCAACACCCGCGGCGTGTTGGCCTACGACCTCGGCGCGAGTCTTGTCGCATTGCTCTTGGCCTGGCTGTACGTCCAATCCGAGTATCGTCTTGGATTTGGGCCGATTGGACTGCTTGGAGTGGTGGTTCCGGTAATTGCTATCCGCCACGTGTACGGGCTCTATCATCAACTCCAAGAGAGCGGGCAAGAGCTGCTGCAGGTAATGGTGAAGGCAATCGAAGCGCGTGATCCCTATACCTCGGGACATTCATTGCGAGTCAGCAGGCTCTCTCGGACGATCGCAGTCGAGCTGGGACTTCCGGCGATGCAAGTGGAACAAGTGGAAACTGCCGCGCTCCTTCATGACGTTGGCAAGATCCACGAGGAGTTCGCGCCGCTTTTGCGAAAAGAGGCTCGTCTCACCGAGTCGGAGACCGCTGTGATGCAGACGCATGCCGCGCGCAGCGCCGACCTCGTTGGCATCATCTCTAAATTTCGTGGATTCATCCAGGAGTCGGTACGGCATCATCACGAACGCTGGGATGGTAGGGGATATCCCGTTGGTCTGGCAGGCGAGGCTATTCCGATCGGTGCGCGGGTGATTCTCATTTCAGACACGATCGATGCGATGACGACCGACCGACCGTACCGTAAGCGGTTGAGTCTCGATGTGGTAATCGACGAGCTTTCGAAATGTCGCGGAAGTCAGTTCGATCCCAGCATTGTTGACGTGGCAATTTCATCTGTAGCGGTTCGACGACTTATCGCCAGCCCGCAGGCAGGCGCCCCTGATATGCCGAGGTCGATGTCGCGTCGCCGCCCGAACTGGGGCGCGGCCAGCCTGTGGCGTACGCGGCGCGCTTAGCCGCTCGGCAGTGCCCCAATCCTCTCTAGGTCGCGAGCGACGGCAGCTGGAAGAGTGCTCAGTAGGTGGCGAAGATCGCGTTCAACGCTTACATCGGTGACACCTAGATAGCGATTCACACCCGCCAGGGCGCAGGTAATTTCCGTTCTGTCGAGCAGTGCCAGCGGCTCCATTTCTGACCGCATCTTCAGCAGGTGGTCCTTCGCAACGTGGGCCTCTCCTTGGCTCCGGACGCAAAGAGCTATCCAACGCGCGAGCAGTCCTTTGTAGGGCGCCTGGAAGCCCGTGCGATACGCATCCTCTACGGTACGCGCTGCTAAGGCGATCGCTTCACGCCTGCGTCCCAGGACGGAGAGTACATCTGCTTTGAATAGAGACCAAAGCTGGTGCGCCCATCGCGGTGCTTCCTGCGGAAGCTTGGTTTGCATCTCTTCTAGGGCAACAACCGCAGCATCTGCGCGCCCCTGAGCAGCATATCCCATGCTGCGAAAATAGGAGGCTTGAATCTCAGCGAGTCCAAGGAACGCGGTACCAGTAAGACGAAGAGACTGCTCTGCGTATTCGATCTGGCTGCTGACATTCCCGAGTCTAGCATGATAGAGTGCCAAATTGCTCGGAACGGAAGCAATCCTTAGCTCATCGCCAACCCGATTTGCGATCGCGTGCGCCTTCAACCCATGCTCCAGGGCCGTGCGGTAATCACCACGGAGGACAGCGTGCGATGCCAGGCCAGTGTACACGCGCCCGGCCAGGGAGCTCGCAACGTGCGTGTGCTCTAGTAGCTCTGCGGCAGAGCGGAGATGGCGTTCGCTATATGAACTGTCTCCAGCGTGGTATGCGAGCTGCGCCTTGGCTAACCACAGCTTCATTCGCTCCTCAGGGGCTACATCCGGATCTCCAATTGACTCAACGCAGACTAGTGCAGTACTGGCGATCTCTGGCACGCGCAGACGGCCGCAGACAACGGAAACAGCATTCGCAGCAGCAATGCGCGTGTAGGCAACGGGACTCGATTCGATTACTGCCGTGAGTTGCTCTATCGCGAGACTCGCACTCGCAACGGTAAGGTCCTCAAGAGCAAACGAAGCCAGAGCCCGCAGAATGCCCGCGTTGTCGGCATCATCAGGCAGCAGAGCAGGTGGCAGCGACGCGATAGCGGTTAGCGAATCGATCCAGCGGCCCTGCTCCTGAAGAACCTCCACAAGGATCAGCTGTGCCTGAATGCGTGCTGATCCTCTAATCCACTCGATGCCAGTTGCTAGTGCTCGTTCGCTCTCATGGGGAGCGCCATGAGAAAGTGCTTCGCGAGCTCCTTTCAGCAAAAATGGCTCCGCCTCAGCCTGACGCCCGGCACGGATACAATGCCATGCAAGCTCCAACCCGCCCGCCTGTTCCGCCCCCTTCTTCCCCGC